>JBCCLI010000379.1:0-6369 GCA_039026975.1 Bacteroidota bacterium
ATGGTCAGCATCAATAGCCATAGGCCCATTCTGGCAGATAACAGCAGCTTTCTATTCCCTAAATCGTCCATACGCGAAAGTATAATAACAAGATGAAAAACCCATGCTTAATGAAACTGTTTTTGGCTTTTTCCTGTCCTACCTACTAGAGGTAAGATGCTTACACAGTTCCTATCAATGGGTTGTTTGAGCTTAGCTACATAGACTGAATGTATGTATTCTTCAAGGGTAGGCTGAGAAGGCCACTATTTCTTTCTGAAAAATACATTAATAGGGACGCCCGTAAACTCGTAGGCCTTTCTCATTTTATTCTCCAGGTAACGTTTGTAGGATTCCGGAATAAGTTTGGGGTGGTTGGTAAATAGCAGAAAGGTAGGGATGCTTGCGGGTACCTGGGTAACATACTTAATACGGATAAACCTACCTGCTACGGCTGGTGGATGGTGCTGGGCCACGGCTTCTAGTACAGTCTCATTTAGCTCAGAAGTAGCAATCTTTCTTTGTTTATTTTGATACACTTCTTTTGCCTTCTCCAATCCTTTTAATAGGCGCTGCTTGGTTACGGCAGAAGTAAATACAATGGGGACATCATCAAAGGGAGCCAATTTCTCACGAATCTTCTTTTCAAAATCACGTGCGGTATTAGTCTCTTTCTCCATCAGGTCCCACTTATTCACCAGGATGACTACGCCTTTCTGGTTTTTGATGATGGTAGAGAAAATACTCATATCCTGAGATTCTATGCCAGCAGTGGCCTCTATCATGAGAATAGCCACATCACATTCTTCTATGGCTCTGATGGTTCTCAGGGTAGAGTAGAATTCGATGTTCTCCTTGACCTTAGCTTTTTTCCTAAGTCCTGCTGTATCTATCAGAATGATATCCTGCCCAAAGGCCGTATACCTAGAGTTCACACTATCACGGGTAGTACCGGCTATGGGCGTAACTATATGAGCGTTGATCCCCAGTAGGCTGTTGACCAAACTGGATTTCCCCACATTAGGCCTCCCTACTATGGCAAAGCGGGGAATCTCCTCATCTTCTTCAGATTTTTTCTCTTCCGGCAACTTCTCTACGAGGGCATCCAGTAGCTCCCCGGTTCCACTTCCATTGATAGCTGAAACAGGGTACATTTCTCCCAGTCCTAACGCGTAGAAGTCGTACATTTCATTTCTCCTGGCAGCATTATCTACCTTATTAGCTACCAGTAGGGTTTTGTGAGGTAACCTGCGGACCATATGCGCAAAGGAAGTATCCAGGGGCGTTACGCCAGACATAACGTCTACCACAAACAGGATAAGGTCAGCCTCATCCAGGGCTATGTGCACCTGCTCACGTATAGCTGTCTCAAATACATCATCAGATTCGGGTACGTAGCCACCTGTATCTATGACGGTAAATATTTCCCCATTCCACTCTACCTCTCCATAGTTGCGGTCGCGAGTGACCCCGCTTACGTCATCCACTATGGCCTGCCGCTGTTCCACCAACCTGTTAAAGAGGGTGGACTTCCCCACATTGGGTCTTCCTACTATGGCTACTATTCTTTTCATAATATTGGTTTTGTGGGTATGGTATTTTTCGTAGAGACACAAGATGTAGAGACACAAGATCTTGTGTCTCTACCTGGCCATTGCATACCATCACCCATCATACCCGAATCCGCGAAGATAGCTATTATTGTTTTTCCAGCCTGAACTCACGCGCACGTACATTTCTAAAAATACTTTGGTCCCCAGAAAAGCCTCTATATCCTTACGGGCCAGGGTACCTATTTTTTTCAGCATGCTCCCCTTTTTACCTATGACCATTCCTTTTTGGGACTGTCGTTCTATATGGATAACTGCCTTGATGCGCGTAACAGGATCTTCTTTGGAGGCTTCCAGAAACTCTTCTATTTCTACCTCTGTGCTATAGGGTAGTTCCTGCTGAAGGAGAAAGAAGATCTTTTCCCGTATCATTTCCGCTACAAAAAAGCGTTCCGGTCTGTCAGAAATTTGTTCGGGGTCAAAGTACTGAGGCCCCTCAGGCAGGTGTTGGAGAATGAGGTCCTTGACCTTGCCTACATTGGTCTTCTTCAAGGCAGAAACAGGAATAGCTTCCTTAAAGCTGACTTTTTCCATCAGTCCTTGCATACGCTGAAAGACCACATCCTCTTCCACAGCATCCACCTTATTCAGCAGGAGGAAGGTGGGGATTTTCGTTTTGCCGGCCAGCTCTATCAAATCCTCTTCCGGGAAGGTCTCATCCAGGGCGATAAGCAGCAGGATCAGATCTGCATCTTCTGTAGACTGGTGAATGAAGTTCATCATCTTTTCATGCAGCCGATACTTAGGGCGAATCAGTCCGGGTGTGTCGGAGTAGACGATCTGGTAAGTCTCTCCTGTGTCTATCCCAAAAATCCTGTGTCGGGTAGTCTGTGCCTTAGGCGTAATGATGCTCAGCTTCTTCCCCAGCAGGGCATTTAAGAGGGTAGACTTCCCTGCATTGGGCTTCCCGATGATGCTCACAAAACCGGATTTGTGCTTTTGGATCAAAGTTTAATAATTTCTTTATATGGGGTTGCAAATGTACTGCTAAAGTTGTAATTATGCACACCCTAAACAAAAGGAAACTATTATACGTACTCAAAAATATATTGCGGGGTGGAGCAGTTGGTAGCTCGTCGGGCTCATAACCCGAAGGTCACAGGTTCGAGTCCTGTCCCCGCTACTAAGAAAGGTCAGACGAAAGTCTGGCCTTTTGTGGTTTATAGAAAATCTCTTCTCCCTTCGCACTACTTCACCAACATGTCTGGGCCTACTCCCAAAGCATCAAAGCTGATGTTATCCTTTTACGATTGGTTACTAAACCTACTCTTATTTTATTTACGTAGACAGTGAATAATTTCGAAAATGACCTACAAGCAGGTAAAAAAATCAATTGATTCAGGTTACTTAGAATTGAATAAAAATGATAGTGTGGATCATTATAAATTTCCTCTATACACATTACTCTTTCTAATACTTTTTATCATAATAGGACTCATTACTGGAAACCATTTTCCAGTAGATAAACTAGGATTCATCGTTTTAATGGGAATCCCTGCCTTTATTTCTCTACTCTCTTACTTGATCTTAAAGAGAAAGCTTAAGTTAAAGAAGTATGTTACTACCCTTTCAAAACAAGAGTTGGATTCCATAATTAAATCCTTAGCATTTGAAATGGGATGGGTAGTTAAAAGAGATAACAAAAAATTCTTTATGGCGGAAGGCGGACGGAAGCCTAATCTCCTCTTGAGAATGACTAGCTCTGGATCTCGTATCACCATTATCTTTAGAAATAATGCTGTATATGTTAATAGTGTTTGTATACCAAGTTTCAATACCATTCAGTTGACTTCCTTTGGTATAAATAGAAAGTACGTGAAAGCTCTTTTTGATCGGATTAAGTCACAGGATCCGTTATCTTATAGGTGCAAGGAGTAGAACATAATTAGGACGAAATGACAGACTCACAGGTTGAGAAATCTATACAAAGTGGATATTTACAGCTATTGGGTTTTGAATGGCTTTCCCATTTTTACCTCCCATTACTCTTTCTACTTCCCTCCTTTTATTTTGCACTTGGGGCCATTATGAATTTAATACAATACCATGGAAATATCTATGCTGATCAGCGAGAAAAATTAGTCATGCTATTAGGATTCTTGATTTCGGGGATATTATTATTCTGGATTCAGAGTAAAAGATTAAAATTTAAGGTAGTCCCTATTCAGTCCTTAAAAACAAAAGATGTTCATTCTGTTATCAACTCAGTGGGTAAAAAACTAGGATGGAGCCCTCTAACTCAAACAAATGATGGAAACTTATTCCAAGCATTTGCCGAACCTCCTCACTGGTTGTGGAGATTAAGCTGGGGTGAAATGATTACAGTTATCTTTGATGAAGATAGAGTATTAATCAATAGTATTTGTAATCCAGATAAAAGACCTTCAGTTACTTCTGGTGGGAGAAATGCTAGGCATGTTAATACGCTCATCAACAAGCTCAAAATAGCTGATATGGAGCAAGTATGACGTCTCAATTCTGCAGATTATAACTTAAGGATGACCGATTCCCCATTGAATACGACAATAGTTATTCAATCTTATTATACTGACTTGCACATTTTAGTTCTAATCATATGCAGATGGATAAGTTAACCATAGTACTCCTCCTTAGTCTATTTGGTAGCTTAATATTCTATGGTTGTAAGGACTCAAAGTTGGTTTTAGGTGATTACTACTACCAGTTTGATAGATTAGATTATTACCACATAGACATCAGTGAAGAAGATACTTATGAGTTAGAGGATAACATGGTAAGAAGTAGCTTAGAAGAGCAAAAACTATCTATCCTAACCTTTGGCTCCCCCGAAACTATTGATGATACCTTATTTATCAAAGAGCTACCTATGATGGGGTTTGAAATGAAATCCTTTACTCATACTTCTGACGTCGATAGCCTCAAGGAAATATTTCGAGAGAAGACGCTTCCTTCTGAAAATTATGCTGAAGCAGCATGTGCACCTATTTTTAGAGACATACTGATTTTTAGATCAGGAGGTAAAATCGAAGGCATGGCTAAGATCTGTCTTGATTGTTGGCAAGAAGTATTCCTTGGAACGGAGGTCAATACTAATTCATTTGGGGAGCATAGTGGAGACTATAAGAGGCTTTATAGGTTGTTGTATGCTGAAAGGGAAGAGTAGATCTAGTCTACTTAAGACCACAATCTTCCCCCTGCCTGAGGTCGATTGCATCGACCGAAAAGAATCGTTAGCTGATCCAGCAAAGAAATTTAGTTCTCCTCCCTCACAAACGTTCGAAAATTCTCCCTATGTATTAAGCTAAGTTCAGCCTCATATTTTTCCTGAAAACTCCTGGGGAACCTTGCTTTTTTCCTGGGATTCCATTTGAATTCATAGCCTGAAATTCTGCCATTTTCTTCCTCTACATAGTCTATTTCCTGCTGCTGACTATTCCGCCAAAAGTATGACCTGGCTATGCTCAGGCTATAGGTATTTCTCTTCCTTCTTTCAGAGATGAGAAAGTTTTCCCATAAACTCCCAACATCATTTCTCAGGGAGAGAGGACTAAAATTTCCAATAACCATATTCCGAATGCCATTATCATAGAAATATATCTTATGCCGACTTTTGATCTCATTTCTGAGATTTCTACTAAAACTGTTCAGCCTAAAGATGACATAGCCTTGTTCCAGAATGTCAGTGTAACGCTTAATGGTATTTTTATCCACTCCCACTAATTGTGAAAGCTCATTATAGCTTACCTCATTTCCCAGCTGTAGGGCTAAAGCCTGTATGAGTTTATCAAGAACTTCTGGTTTCCTGATTTCAGCATAAGAAAGAATATCTTTGTATAAATAGCTTTCAGTCAAGTTTTTGAGAATTTCCACTTCCTCGCCAGGATGATTGATTACATCAGGATAGAATCCAAATAACAATCTATTCTCCAGGTTTTGTGCTGCTTTCAGATGACCCATATGATCTTCATATTCTTCCCAACTGATTGGGAATAATTCATACTTCCATTTTCTGCCTGTTAAAGGTTCATTTAATTCATGGCTAAGCGAAAAAGAAGAGGAACCACTAATCCAGAGTTGAACATCCTTGAATTGATCTGTGATAATTTTTAAGGTAAGCCCAATCCCTTCAATTCTTTGTGCTTCATCTATAAACACAATTTTTTTGTCCCCAATAATACTAGCTAAGCGTTCTGTTGAAGGAGTTTGTAAAAGTCTTCTTACTACAGGATCATCACCATCAAAAAATAAATACTCCTGCTTTCTTAGTTCCTCCAGAATCAAGGTAGTTTTTCCTACCTGCCTCGGCCCTATCACCATAATGGCTTTTCCTGTTCCCACCTTCCCGCTGACAATTCTTTGAAGTTTTCTAGTGATCATTTTAACGACTTTCCCCAAAATAAGTGAAATTCAGTGAATATATTCACCAAATATTATAATATCCAGTGAATACGATCACTAAAAATCACGATTTTACGCTTTATCCCTCAAGCCTGGGGTCAAATTCCCCCACCCCCTGCCTGAGGTCGAACGTCTCGACTTAGAGGTACCGTCAGCTGGGCTGTTTTCCCTTTATGCCTAACTATATTGCTGGAATAATGTCCTACTTATTCTCCTACCTCATTTTGTAAGATCCTATCAATAGCCTGATACAGTTCAGAAACCCATCTGCCGCCACTGGAAGTAAGGAGGATGATCCCATAGTTTCCTTTGAGGGAAAAGGAATACTCGCATCCATAACCGTCATTATCTCCTCCGTGGCCTGATGTTCCATTCTGCCCCACAAATAGCCCATATCCATAGC
>JBCCLI010000380.1:0-6352 GCA_039026975.1 Bacteroidota bacterium
ACATTGAATATTCGCTTATCCAGCCTGAATTCTGTCTGAGATTTTTCTGCCCGTATCTCTACCTCTTCCAGGATTTGTACTTGTTCTTTTAAAGGAATCACGCCCAGATTAGCTGTATTATCAGTAAAAGTAATCTCTTCAAGAATAAGGCTTTCAAAGCCAATAAAACGGATATTCAGCACGACATTTGCGCTAGAAGAAGAAATAATAAAATTCCCTTCTATGTCTGTAGTGGTTCCTGCCAGGGCTTCCTGGGTATCCTTATCCAGTAGCATGACCGTAGCAAATTCTATGGCTTGCTTCCTATCTGCCATGGTAACCTTTCCGCTTACTGTAAAAGCGGAAGACTGGGAAAAAGTACTGGAAGAAAAGATAAGTTGTAGGAAAAATATGGATAGAAACGTAGAGTTGGCTTTCATGGTGTAGGGTATGGATGTACAAACTTCACAACTAATTGGACATCAACATAGTTTGGGAGCTGAAGGTCCTATCAAAAAATGTTATGGGGCTATCTATATTCTCTCTTGTTTCAGAAGGTAAAGGTAGCCGCTAAGACTTGAAAAGCGCATTCTGTTACTTGAGAATAGCAAGCCTTAATAAACTCTGATACTTCCCTTTGGGGGCCTAAGGTACCATCCACCGTCCTTCCCAATTGCTTTCTCTTGTGTATAAAGCCCTTCTATGACCAGTTCTATCCAGCCACAACCATTCAATGGAAGTCAGACGAAGCATAATCACTGCAAAATGCGCTTTCCACATGCGGGAGTCTACTTCTGTTCCATGCACCAAGCGGTAGGCATCTATCCCTTCCTGAAAGCTGTCTACAAACCTACCCGGTTCCAGCTGGCTGCTGTAGTTTTTCCGGCTTCTCTCCCCTAGCCTTAGCCATTCCTGATTTGCTAATTCATCCTGATAATGAACCTCAGCTTCTGCCTGTATCCTGACCTGCAGCTGTTTTCTTGGGTCCCAACATAGGAGCGCTACCTTAGGAGAAGCCTTAATTTGCTCTATCTTCTCACTTCTGGTATCCGTATGACAGATCATTATAGCTCCCTGCTTTTGCACTTTTCGGAGAATGACTATGCGGGAAAAAACATCATCAGCGCCAGTGGAAGCCAAAATGATGGTCCTGAAAGGTGATTTAGGATCA
Source organism: Bacteroidota bacterium (assembly GCA_039026975.1). Classification (GTDB taxonomy): domain Bacteria; phylum Bacteroidota; class Bacteroidia; order J057; family J057; genus JBCBKZ01. Next base: position 1,151 of record JBCCLI010000380.1, read on the forward strand.
GCTGTAGCTCTTTCTAATAATCCCCATAATTGTTGGTGGGCCTTGGAGAGGTCATTCCATATTTCATACATAAATTTTTCTGTTTAGGATAGATTCACGAGCTAAAGCTAATAAATCTATCAGGTCTCAGCTATTAGAATTCAATTGACTTCCCAACCCAAAAAATCTTTCCGAAGAGTAAATGTTACATATCTGGAACCCATAAGCTGAATGTTTGAATAGGAGAAAAAAGCACTACAAACAACCAATTCTAATGTTGTATATTTCAATGATAGAACTTAATGCTTCTTCAAATATATCTGACATAATGTTAAACCACCTAAAACGGATAATATGGTTGTAGAAAAGAAATGGGTTTCAGGTCAGATGGATTCACAAAAAAGAATTAGTATCAGCATACTCATAAAAGCGCTGGGGGAAAAGAAGTATAGAAGAATGGAATTGGGGACTTTTAGACAAGGCAACATCTCTATCGCTGTCTTAGATGAAGCACGCAACAGTATACACTTAGAAAAAGACCTCCAAAGTAATAACCAAAATTCGCTCACTATCACTCTATCTGATATTTCTCATGGCCTATATTTCATAGAGGTAGATGATGGATTCTTCATCCAGGTAAAAGAAATACAGATCTAACCAGAAAAGAGGTAGGCCATACTTTATCCATTAAGCTCCCAACAGATAATATTTCCTCCAGGAAGATTTTGTATTTTCCCTCCCTAATCCTTTGCCGGTCACATACACCTATGTAGTAGTATAATGATTTAGGGTTAACTTCCGTCATGATTTTCATTATGTAATACCAGTTGGATGGGATCTACTCTTGTATCCATCCTGGTAATGCTACTAAGATGAGATAGTGGAACTACCTAGCTACTCCTGACTATTAACCCACATACATTGGACGAACTCAAAAAGCGGATTTTACAAGATATTACAGGGAAGAATGATATCATTCTTACGGAAAGTCAGGAAGAAGCTATTTCTTCTTTTCTGGATTTCACCAAATCACAGGAAGAGCTAAGCACCTTTCTTCTGAGAGGTTCGGCTGGTACAGGGAAGACCTTTCTCATAGATATATTCTCCCGCTACCTCCAGAAACTAGGGTTTAAAGTCATTCTCCTAGCCCCTACCGGTAGGGCCGCAAAAGTAATCACCCAAAGAACAGGAAGGCTAGCTTATACAGTTCATCACCATATTTATAATGTTCAAGAAAGTAGCATAGGTCCCCTCTTCATAGATGTTAAGCATAATAAAGCCCAAAGCCGTACAGTCTACATAGTGGATGAAGCATCTATGGTAGGAGATGATGAAAATGGTGCTAAGGGAGGCCTTCTTCATGATATTCTCAGGTATGTATTTGGGAATGATGCATACCGTAAGCTCATTCTGGTAGGAGATCCTATCCAGCTGCCCCCTGTAGGCTACAGTGATTCTCCCGCCTTAAGCCCTGATAATCTGCGGTTTGATCACCGCCTTAGCTTGTTCGAGGCTAATCTGGCTGAGATCAAAAGACAAGACCTGGACTCTACCATCCTGCATAATGCCAACTTGCTCAGGAGACATTATGAAGAAAAAACAGCTGAAGATTTCCGAATAGAGACAGGTTATGACCTTCAGTTACTGGAGAATGCCTATGACAGCCTGGAGACCTACATGGGGTACTACCGAGAAGGAGATACTGATAGAGTAGTATTCCTCACCTATTCTAATTATCAATCCGTAAAAGTTAATAAAGCCATTAGGCATCAGTTATGGGGAGAAGAGCATCTCCTGGTTCCTGGAGATATGATCATGGTGGTAAAAAATAACTACGCCTGGGGAGATCAGAAGAAGATTCCCTTCCTAGCCAATGGAGAAATGGGTATGGTAAAAGAACTCTACCAGGATACACATGAAGAAAAATATGGGCTGGAATGGATAGATGCAGAAATAGAGTTTGCGGATAAAGAGGGAGAACCCTTCCTAGTAGAAGCCAAGCTTATCTTAAGCCTGCTGCAGGATAAGAAATCCCAAGTAGATAGAACTACTTTAAATACCATTATACAGGCTAGAAGGAGTGAATATATGGAACTGCCCCCCGCTAAAGCCACTGCTCAGTTAAGGGCTGATCCCTATATTAACGGCCTCCAAATTAAGTATGGCTATTGTATCACCGGTCATAAGTCCCAGGGAGGCCAATGGGAGAATGTAATCATTGGGTTTGAACCGGATTACGGCCAAAATCCTCAGGCTTACCTTAGGTGGACCTACACTGCCTGCACCCGAGCTTCAGAAAGGCTCTTCCTCTTGAATTGCCCTTTTGTGGATTGAATGACAGATGATATTCCATTTTCTCAGTTCTCTCCACCTATAAGGAAGGTGCTTTAAGGTGTCTTGTTTACAGAAAATTAATACTCTGGTACGGGCTGGCCGTTCCTCCACGGGATTTGGGGGGAAAGCGGGTCGCATTGGAGGGATAAAGCGTTTTTGGATACTTTTTGGCGAATGAAAATAGTATCTCCCGCGGAAAGCGACGAAGCACTGAAAGCGGATCTTTAGGAAAGCTAAATTTTGACTTAACTTACAGGCTGACTTATTCCACCATGCCTAATAAACCATCCATCCTATATGTAGATGATGAGCACCAAAATCTGGTCTCCTTTAAAGCTACCTTTAGACCTTATTACCACATACATATTGCTCATAGCGGCCTGGAAGCCATAGACATACTCAAACAAAGTCAAATAGACCTCATCATTACGGACCAGCGCATGCCTAATATGACGGGGGTTCAACTCTTTGAGACTATTCTCACAGAGTTTCCAGACCCTATCAGAATGGTGCTCACCGGCTACAGTGATGTAGAAGCCATCATCAATGCTATCAATAAGGGGAAGGTCTATTATTATGTCACCAAACCATGGAATGAAAAAGAGTTAAAACTCATCATAGATAATGCCCTGGAAGCCTACAGACTTAAGCAGGAAAATAAACAACTAGTAGAAGAAAAGAACCAGCTACAGGTGCAAGCAGAAAGACAAGCCAAGGAGAATATTCTCTCACGCTATGAAACCCTAAAAAATCAAGTTAACCCTCACTTTCTGTTTAACTGCCTCAATACGCTATCCTCTCTCATTTATGAAGATCCCACCACAGCAGAAACCTTTGTTTCCAGGCTTACTAAGGTGTATAGATATGTCCTGGACCAGCGAGAGGAAATAACCGTTATGCTGGAAGAAGAGATTACTTGTATGAAGCACTATGTTTTTCTTCAGCAGGTAAGATTCTCAGACCGCCTATCCTTAACCCTGGAAATTCCTTCTATATCTAGTGAGTTTTTCATTCCTCCTCTTACCCTCCAGATGCTAGTAGAAAATGCTATCAAGCATAACATTGTGTCTAAAGAGTTTCCCCTTCATATCCATGTATATGAAGAAAAAAGCTATCTAGTAGTTAAAAATAGCTTCCAACCAAGGACTGAAAAAGTAACTTCTACCGGCATGGGGTTACAAAACCTTCGGGAACGCTATGCATTCCTTAGTGATGAACAGCCGTCCTTCTATCAGGAAGAAGGTCATTACTACGCGAAAGTACCCCTACTCTCACAACATACAGATAAACAAATTTATCAGGACTAATAAAGGTTCCTGATAAAAGTTTTACCGATAATTTATAATTTAGGATTTTGCGTAGGATAGCAGCTGATCAGAGACCCGTACTATAAGAATCCCGATATGGCAGAGGAAAAGTTTTCCATTTTATACGTTGATGATGAACCCCAAAATCTAATCTCTTTTAAAGCCACCTTTAGAAGAGAATACAAGATATATACCGCTACAGGTGGGGATGAGGGCCTAAAGATCATGAGGAGCCAGGATATCCACTTAATTATTAGTGATCAGCGAATGCCTGAAATGACAGGCGTACAGTTTCTGGAGAAAATTCTCCCGGAATATCCTGATGCTATACGTATGATCCTCACGGGTTTCAGTGATGTAGAAGCCATCATAGATGCTATCAATAACGGGCGGGTGTTCAGGTACATCACTAAGCCTTGGAATGAGACAGAGCTGAGAATGACCATAGAAAATGCCAGGCAGCTCTACAACCTCAGCCAATACAATAAAAGGCTCATGGAATCCCTCCACAACAAGGTTTCTGAGCAGGAACAAACCCTCAAACTGTTCATAAAGTATGTCCCTGAAAGCATCATTGAAAGAACTCTGAATCCCTCAGAGGATGATTCCATTTTTAAAGGGGAAAAAAGAAATACGGCGGTGCTCTTCTGCGACATTAGGGGCTTTACCCCCATGAGTGAGGAACTTGAACCGGAAGAGGTAGTAGCCTTCCTGAATGATTACTACTCCATCATGACAGAAGTAATCAAACGGCATGAGGGGACTGTCAATCAATTTGTGGGGGATGAGATTTTTGCCGCCTTCGGTGCGCCTATCCCCACCTCTAAGAATGAGCTAAATGCCGTCTTCTGTGCCCTGGAAATGATGAGTAGACTGGATTCTCTCAATGAAAAATACGAAGGTAAAATGGGGAGACCTATTGAGGTAGGCATAGGGGTAAACTCAGGAGAAGTAGTGGCCGGAAACCTGGGCTCAGAAGAGAAAATGGCCTATTCAGTAACAGGAGATACCGTAAATACCGGTAAGAGAATAGAATCCTTAACCAAGGATCAACCTAATTCTATCCTGATTAGCGACAAAGTCTATCAGATAGTAAAGACTTCTATCAAGGCTAAAGCCTGGGAACCTATACATGTAAAGGGAAAAAAAGATCCTATCCAGGTATACGAAGTAGAAGGGGTTAAAGAATAGCGTTTGCCGCATTAGCTTTTGAAGCTAAAGAATCTACTACCATTATGTTAGATGTATTTTTCTTTGAGGCGTTTGAAGAAGAGGAAGAAATGCTGAGGCATTACTTACCCTCTGAACTTGCTACTTCCTACACAGCCGGTACCATACAAGAGTACGGTGCTAAAACTCCTCCCGCCTCCTTAATCAGTGTACGTACCCAATCAGAAATTCCTCCCGCATGGGCCTCTTCCGTGAAAGCTATTCTCTCCAGAAGTACAGGCTATGATCATCTGAAAAGTTACCTGAAAAAAGTAGACCAAAGAATTCCCTGTGGCTACCTCCCTCTTTACTGTAATAGAGCGGTAGCGGAACAGGCGCTCCTTCTTTGGATGGCCCTCCAGCGGAAGCTCCC
>JBCCLI010000381.1:0-6348 GCA_039026975.1 Bacteroidota bacterium
ATAGGTGCCTTAATAGGCCTTCGAAAAGGTAAATTTGTAGTGCTGGAGCTATATGAAGGATACCCAGCTGATCTTTCCGGTATCAAAGCTGGAGATGAGATAATAGCCGTGGCCCAAAACGAGCTAGACTCAGAAAAACTGAAAGTAGTAGATGTAAGAAATATGTTGAGAGGGGAAAAAGGGAGTACCGTAAGCTTAACCGTTAAGCGGAATGAAGAAAAAGAGTTAACCTTTGAGGTAGAAAGAGACAGGGTTAAGGTTAATAATGTTCCCTACTATGGCATGGTAAATGAAACCATAGGATACATAGCCCTTACCGGCTTTACCCAGGATGCTGGAGAGGAAGTAGAAAAAGCGCTAAAAGCCCTAAGAGAAGAAAATGCCTCACTAGGAGGCGTGGTACTGGACCTCAGGGGAAATCCAGGCGGAAGACTGGATGAGGCAGTCAATGTTTCTAATGTATTCCTGCCCTTCAAAGAAAAAATAGTGGAAACCAGAGGGAGAATAGATGGCTCTCAGCGTACTCATTATGCCCAAAGACAGCCAGTGGATACAGAGATCCCTTTAGCGGTAATCGTTAATAAAAATAGTGCCAGTGCTTCTGAAATAGTAGCAGGTGCCATTCAAGATTTGGATAGAGGGATCATTATTGGCCAGAAAAGCTTCGGAAAGGGGCTAGTACAAAATATTCGCCCGTTGAGCTATAATACTCAGCTTAAAGTAACTACTGCCAAATACTTCACGCCCTCTGGCAGATGTATTCAGGCCATCAATTACCACGACAAAGATAAATATGGAAAGTACAGCCGTATTCCAGATAGTCTGAGAAAAACTTTTTTCACAAGAAACGGTAGGGAGGTACTAGACGGAGGGGGTATTAGCCCAGATGTACCCATAGACAAAGTGCCCCTACATCAAATAAGTAATTCTCTTTCCCGCCAAAACATCATTTTTAATTTTGTGAGTAAGTGGGCTTCAGAAAAAGAGACTATTCCTTCTCCAAGAGCATTCGAAGTTACTGAGGAACTGTATAATGAATTCATTGCCTTTGTGAGACAGTCAGACTTTTCATTTAAAACTAAGGCTGATAAGCAGCTGGCACGTCTACAATCTACGGTAGAAGAAGAGGCCTACTTTGGTCAGATCACAGATGAGATTTCCCTGCTTGAAAAGAAATTAGAGAATCTAAAAGAAAGGGATTTAATTAAGTATAAGAAAGAAATCTCTTATCTGTTGGAACAAGAAATTCTCCTGAGATATTATTATCAGGCAGGAAGCGTAGAAGGCTATTTCCTAGACACACCTGAAGTACAGGAGGCAGTATCCCTCCTCACAGATAAGAACTTGGTAGAGAAAATGTTACAAACGCCCAATAAGTAGTTCAAGGTATTATTTTCTCTAAAGATATACCGCTCTGTGAAGGGCGGTTTTCTTTTTTTAGGAGAAAACGAAAACATATAGCTTATTTCAGGTAGTTAGTACCTATATGAATCATTATTATTTTCCCATTCTCTGCCTCTTCCTATTATCAACTGTAAAGATGATAGCTTGTGAATGCACAGAATCAGATGACTTCCAACAACATTATGAGCAGGCTACTTATGTCTTTACGGGAAAGGTAGTGGGACTAAATACCAACTGGATATCTGGTGGATGGAAGTTCTCCTTTCAAGTAGAACAAAGCTGGAAAAAAACTACCTCTGATTTTCTCATCATTAATACAGGCTGGGAAGACCAGGATTGTGGATACGTTTTTGAAGAGGGGGAGTCCTACCTCGTATATGTTACCCGAAAATTTACTCCCAAAACCCGGCAGTGTGTAGGAAATAAGCGGCTATCTGAAGCTGGGGAGGTTTTAGCCTGGATGGGAGAGGGCCAGACTCCAGCCCGGAATGCCATGGCTCCTGCTATGTTCTGGATTGTAGGACTAGTAGGCGCCCTTTCTGTTATGTTTATCGCCTTTGTAGTCTTGAGAAAAAAGATTTCCCCTAACTGAACATAAACTATTACATCCCTAACCCAACACCACCCACATATGAGCGATCAAGCTGCTAATGTTAAAATGGAAGCAGGCTGGAAACAGGCCTTAATTAAAGAGTTTGATAAGCCTTATTTCAAGGCCTTACGTAGGTTTCTGGTAGAAGAAAAAAAGGCAGGCCAGCTTATCTTCCCCCCCGGCAAATTCATCTTTAATGCATTTAACTCTACCCCCTTTGATCAGGTAAAGGTGGTTATTATAGGCCAAGATCCTTATCATGGGCATGGACAGGCACATGGGCTCTGCTTCTCCGTCCAACCAGGCGTGAAGATTCCTCCTTCCTTGAGAAACATTTATAAAGAACTGCATGACGACATAGGATTTACCATTCCCGCTCATGGATACTTACAGACATGGGCAGAACAGGGAGTACTTATGCTAAATGCTATGCTCACAGTTAGGGCTTCACAGGCAGGCTCTCATAAAGGAAAAGGATGGGAACAGTTTACAAGTGCTGCCATCCAAAAAATAAATAAAGAAAGAGATGGCATCATTTTTCTTTTATGGGGGAAATATGCCCAGGAAAAGGGGGCTATCATTGACCCGCAACGGCATCATGTGTTAAAAGCAGCACATCCCTCTCCTTTTGCAGCTGACAAAGGATTTTTCGGGTGTAAGCATTTCTCTAAAACCAATGAACTACTTCAGCAGATGGGAAGAGATCCCATTAATTGGCAGATATAAAAAGACCTCTGCTTGTTTACAGAGGCCTCTGTTTGGCAAATTAATACACGAGCTAAAGTCACTGATTAACACAGTTGTAGCCAACTCTTTCTGACTTGATGGTGTGTGGTTGGGTTTACAAGTATTGATGGTAGAATTACAAGAAGGGTAACCGCGCTCAGGAAAGATTCCTCTCCTGGAGAGGTGAATAAATCCATTTTCCCGCTACCACAGACATACTTACCGCTCTGGCTAGCATGAAAAGGAGCATGGCCAGCCAGATCCCATGATTCTGTAAGTAACTTTTCCCGAGATAGAGAGCAGGCAGAAAAATGAGGAAAGTAGAAAGTAACATAGTATTCCGCATACCTTTACTCGCAGTAGCACCTATAAACACGCCATCCCACATAAAGGCAATAGATCCTACCACAGGGATAGCAAACATCCATGGGAGGTACTCTTTAGCTGCCTTTATGATGACTGGCTGGTCTGTGAAAAGGGCAAGCAGCTGCGTTCCGAATAAAGCATAGGCAGCTACAAACACCAGCCCCAGTCCTACTCCCCAGATCAGGAGTAACCTGATAGCTTTCCTCAAATGAGCTGATTCTCCTGCCCCAGTAAACCTCCCTACCAGACTTTCAGCAGCATGAGCAAATCCATCTACAGCATAGCCCATAAGGTGGAAATACTGGAGAAGAACTTGATTGGCAGCTAATATAGTAGCTCCATAGGCAGCTGAGGCAGAGGTGAAGACAGAGAAAGCTAACACCAGGCATATAGTTCTGATGAAAATATCAGAATTTACCAGGAAAAAGTGCTTGATAGCCTCCAGGTTTCTTAAGTGATCCCAGCTAAAGTGGTTGAGAAAAGGTCGGTAAGTGTTGAAGAAAAAGTACATCCCACATATCAATCCCAGATACTGGGCACATACTGTCCCTAGTGCTACTCCATCTGAGGTCATCCCTAGCTTATACACAAAGAGAAAACTGAAAAGAATGTTAGCTGCATTTATGATTATAGTAAGCCACATAGGATAGCGGACATTTTGCATCCCTAAAAACCATCCTTGCAAGGCATATAAACTGAGGGTAGCAGGTGCTGCCCATATTCTTATCATAAAGTAGGTATTGGCTAGTTCTCTGATGGTGGGTTCTCCCTGTATGAGTGAAAAAGAGGAACTGCCTATGTGAATAGGGAAAAAGGAAATTCTCCCTATCAACCGATGTAGCAGAATAACTATGAGGCTACCACCTAAAGCTACTAACAGTCCTCTTCCTAATATGGACATGACTTCCTGTTGATCCTCCTTCCCGAATGCCTGTGCTGTAAGTCCAGTAGTCCCCATCCTCAAGAATCCAAACCCCCAGTAAATGAAGTTGAATACAATGCTACCTATAGCAATGGCTCCCAAATAATAGGCTGAATCTAAATGTCCCATTAAAGCAGTATCCACCATCCCCAATAGAGGGACAGAGAGATTACTCAGGATATTGGGAATAGCTAGCTTGAGAATCTGCTTATTCATGTAGGCATATTAGACACACTAAGTAAATGCCTAATCCTGACAATGGCTGTATGTATTTTCTTTTTATCTATTTCCTAATAGGGAATGCTTGAATGTGTAGATCTAGTACCCTGCCTATATATATGCGAAAAGCCTATGAGCAAAACCCACAGGCTCTCTGCAATAAATGCCGCCACAAAATAATTTTCTATTTACTAGATGGTCTCAGAGAAGATTAAGTCATCTGAGTCTATTTCTTTTCCGTCACAGATCAAGGCTGCTCTTTCTACCATGGCTTTTAATTCTCTCACATTGCCTGGCCAAGGGTGATCCAGCATTTCCTGCATAGCACTTTTAGAGAAGCTCATGGACTCCATTTTATTGGCTTTGCAGAAATGCGCGAGAAAATGCTTAGCCAGTATGAGAATATCATTCCCTCTGTCTCGCAATGGGGGGAGGTGAATAAGAAATCCCTGTAGACGATAGTACAAGTCCTCTCTGAAGAGGTTTTCCTGCACCCGCTTACTTAGGTTTTTATTAGTAGCCGCTAACACACGCACATCTAAAGGTATTTCCTTATTTGACCCGAGGCGAGTAATCTTTTTTTCCTGAAGTACACGGAGGAGCTTGGTTTGTAGATCCATGTGCATCTCCCCTATTTCATCTAAGAAAATGGTGCCGCCATTGGCTTCTTCAAACTTTCCTATCCTTCTTCCAGTAGCGCCAGTAAAAGCTCCTTTCTCATGACCAAATAGCTCACTTTCTATTAGGTCAGCAGGTATAGCCGCAACATTTACTGGGACAAAGGGCTTCCTTTTCCTGGGAGATCCATAATGAATAGCATTAGCAATCACCTCTTTACCTGTACCACTTTCTCCCGTTACCAGTACAAGAATGTTACTCTTCTCCACTTTCTGGATCATTTTCAGCACCTTCAAAAGGGACTTACTTTCTCCTACAACTGAACCATATTTATTTCTGTCGATTATCTGGTCCCGAAGATGCTCTACCTCCTTTTTAAGACTTACGTGCTTGGATAAGTTTTTAACTACATTAGACAGCTCTACTACCGCATTTTCATTTTTAATGATGTAGTTATTAGCGCCATTATTGTAGGCTTCTACCACTACCTCTACTTTTTCCTGACCAGATAAAATAATGGTTCCTATTTCATCATTATAATCTCTAACCTGTTTCAAGATTTGTAAACCATTCATGTCTGGCAGGTTGTAGTCAATGCTGACTATATCTGGGTTCTGGTATAAGTTATCCAGGAAGGATTTCCCATTAGTGAAGACGTGTACGTCATTTGTGTCCTCTATTTCCAGCTTCCTCTGTAACACTTTACCGAATACTAGGTCATCTTCTAAGATGAAAATCTTATTTAAAAACTTTTGAGCCATATTGTTAGGAACGATTGTTAGGTTTTCCAAGGGACTTATTCCTTGAAACACTTTATTTCTAATTGCAGGAAAATTATGTAGCTGTTGGAATTAATGAAAATCCTATATCTGCTAAACATTACAGCCATCCCTGAGTGTAAGATTTACTCTTTTACCCATGGCAGGAGGTATATGGAGACTATCCAGTAGATGTCAGATTTTTTGTAAAAAGTAGCCATCTTTCCTGCCGATGATATGTAACTATCTAATAGGTATGGGCTTTTGAAAAAGAAGGGATTCACTGAAATTAGGATTATTCCACAGTTGAATTATCCATAATTATGAGTGAAAGACCTTATCATCCATTTGCAGATGCGCCCTCTACAGGGAATAGCTCTGGGAAGTTACTAGACATCCAGTATGACCAGCTAGAGGAGCTTACTGGCAGTGATCCACAGTTTATGGTAGAAATACTAGAGATGATTGTAGAGCAAACACCAGAGGTTCTCGATGATATGGATACTCTCATGGAGAGCTCTTCATTTGGAGACCTATCTGCCAGGGCCCATAAATATAAATCTACCATCAACATTTTGGGGGGGAATGCCCTCACTGAGGTCACTAAAGAACTAGAGATTCAGGCTAAGCAAAATCCTACCTTGGATAATCTGTCTCCCCTCATCAAAGACTTTAACTCTTTATGTTCAGAAATGCTGAGGCAGCTAAGGGTAAAACTTCAGCAGCTGGAAGAAGCTTAAAAT
>JBCCLI010000382.1:0-6328 GCA_039026975.1 Bacteroidota bacterium
ATCAAAGGGGATATCCAGATACTCCTCGCAAAGTTTGGTGAGAACCTTCTCTGGATGTTGGAGGAAGTACATGCTATCCAAAATGCATGGTGTATCTCCCATAGCCTGGAGATCCTGGAATAACTTCCACTGTCTGGCGATCCCTATGTCCTGTAGGGTAGGTTCCGGAATCACCTTAGCGAAGGAGTGAATGACATACTTAGGATCACGGATTAGGAGCACATTCTTCATGTATTTCATGAAGCGCTCGTCTAAGTTCACCAGATGATGGGCCATCTGCTTGAAGAAGGCGACAGGGGTAGCATATTCTCCTAATAATACATCCCTAATTACTTCCTCTGCGGTGTGCTGCTGGGTGGAAAGTACCTCTTTTCTTCCCGGATGCACTAGACCAGTCTGTATAAGGTAGTGTGCATACAGAGGCTCATCCACTACAGTAGTATCAGCTCGCTGGGCAAAGCTGTACATCATGGCCGTGGAGACGTTTCGGGGACCGGACCAGAGGTTGATACGGGTAGGAGTCATGGAGGGAAACTACTAAGGGCAGCATTTATTCCCAAAGGTTGCCCTCTCCAATTACTGGAGCGATGGCTACCCATTTTTGGGCGCCGTTCCCATAGGGGGCATACTTCCTATTGCGGTAACTCCTTTTGTGGTAACGAGTGATAGAGGCTATTTTGCCCTCACTTCTTCCATGAAATAGAGTATAGGACTGGACAACGCCTTCTTTGTCTAACTGTACTTCCGTGACTATGCCCACATGATGTATCCCGCCACCTCCAAAAAGGATTTTTCCATTCACAGCTGCTTGTGGAGGTGCATAGAACATAACTGCTCCCGGTCTTATGAGGGTATGCATGTCCTTAGGAGCAGAAATCAGCTCAAGCTGGTCTTGTTTATCATACCACAGTGCTATGTCTCTGCTACTCCTGTAAGTAGCAGGGTCTAGGTAAGAAGCTTCTGGACAGCGTTTTTCAAGGCTATCTAACACCCTAATGAATATCCCTGAACAATCTGTGTATTTCTTTGAATTATATAGGAGTTCTTCCTTTTCCAGGTTTTCAGCTATGATATTGACATGGGGGGTAAGATTAATAGCTTGGTCACCACAGTCGCTAGTATAGCCAGGTGTATTTGCCCATTGGGTCCAGTTAGGGTGTGTTTGGGCAGCTTGTAAGAATTCATTCTCCTTCTTATCTGCTCTACCATCTATTAAGTACCAAATGATCAGCCATATACCTACGACTGCAATGATTCTTTTCATGCTCTTGGTGTACGAGTTATTCTATTTTTTGATGTGGTAGATAGGCTGTTACTCATGCTAGGGAAAGCGATTTTTATTCTTTATTTCGATCTCTAATTGGCTCTTACTCTGTCGATACTAGCCAGCTACTCCTGTAAAGTAATATCAGCTAAGAATGCGGTTCTTTATATTCTTTTATCATGAACTAAGCGTGTAGAAATACCTATTACCTATTACTGGTATCAATTCTGTAAATCAGACTGACTTCCAGCATGGGGCTGTCCTTTACCATCAAATCTACAGGATCTCTATCATCTCCTATTCTCACTAAAGAAATTCTGGCATCCACCTTTTCATTTTCATCATAAAACCGGAAAGAACGTCCAATGTCCAGGCCTACTTTTCCTTGTATAACTAACTGTGGGGCGAGATAATACTCCATGAATAAGGCGCCCAGGTTATTGACTTGTTCCATATACTGACCGCTGTCAGGATTTCTGTAACTACCCACTATTCCCCTGAACATGACCCCCATTTTCCAGTCATCTGTGGCAGTAAAGCTCAGCCTGGCTCTTATGGGAAGGTCTGCTGTAAATAAGAGTTGATCTGCCAGTTTCCAGTTAAACCCTACGATAGGCACAATGAAGGGACCGAAAAATTCTGCGTTATAGTAGCCACCCCATCTCCAGGTAAAGGTCTCACTTTTCTTGTATTCTAATATAAATATGGCACCCGCCTGGAAGCTGTTTTGGGTTCCCTCTGCTAACTGACCGCTTACTTTCGGGATAAAAAGGGCATTGGTAGTGATTTTATCATTCCACACTTTTCGCCATCCTAGTCGTAAGGCTACAGCAGAATAGTCAAAGGTATCTTCATTCCGGTTGAGGACCAGACTCAGGCGGTTGCCACTCACCCCCGTCAACAGATAAGAATTTTCACTTAGCTGAAGGGGAAGGTTAATGTCGAATAGCAGGTTATGTGTCTGAAATTCTCCGGAATTATTCTGAAGCCTATTAGGCGTTTCATGTCTATAGCCTAGCTGTACTACATCCACAAAGCTCTGACCCTGGGCAGAAGTAGGGAAAAGGCTCACAATAAGGAGTAGACCTGTAAACAAGGATAATTTATACATGACGGTGGTTGTTTCTTATTTATGGAATTAAAAGAGTTCTTGTGAAGAAGAACCCCTGATAAGCCAAAGCATATTTGCATACCTTACGTTCGTTTCCGGTGCTTTTTCACCTGCCGCGGACCCCACTTTTGGCAATAGCTCCAAAAGTAGGCAAAAACCCTCTTGTCCCTCCAATGTATCCCACCTTCCCCCACAACCTGTGGAGGAACGGCCGGCGCTCGAAAATGATTTCTTATTAATATCCAGTCCTATTTCTAAAACTGAGGTTAACCTGCTCTTTAATCTGCACTGTCAGCGTCTATGACATCTACTTTGAATCCTGCCTTCTTGGCGTAAATGGATCTGTCATACATAGCTTCTACACTTGCTAATGGGTGATAGAAACTGCCCTGATAGCTTGCGTTTACCATAAATCGGAACGTTTTGGACTTCCCTTTTTTCAGCTCAAAGAAGGTATATACCCTGTCATCTCTGATATCCTGGTAGTCAGGCGTATCTCCTCCGGGATCTTTACCTTCCAGTCTATGGTTGTAGATCTGCCAGCCTGAAGGGATCATCTGGTTTAAGGCTAATTCTTTATAAATACCTCCTAATCCAGTATGGGTAACCTTGGTTTCTACGATGAAGTCTGTTCCTTGTCTTACCTTCCTGATATCTATCTCTGCACCGTTTAAGGCCAGGTATCTCACGTTTAGCTTGATGTTACTCGCATAAGAAGTAGTATCTGCCTGGGTAGGGATACCCTCCTGTAGGAGTCTGGCATATAGTAAGCCTTCTCCCTGATTACGGAACTGAATTTCAGCCCCTTTTTCAGCGTTGGCAAAAACATACTGAAAGAGGCCTTTCTCAGAATCAATCTTTTTCCAACTGCTATTACCTACTTTATAGGAGAATGTTAGTTCCTGGTTTAGGCCCTCTTTACCTACATAGTGGCCCATAGCTACCAGTGAGAATCCCAACGCCTGGGTGTTGAGCCACTTTTCAGTACCTAATTCTGCAGTAATGGCCTTTACTACTGCGGTAGCCCGTCCGCGCTGATCCATTTCAGATAATGCTAGTAGCATAATGGCCTGATCCCGTAAAGGAGTTCCGTATGTGCGAGAATATCCTTTGTAAGTATGTGCCTTGAAGTCCAAACCATCTGTAATTTCTGCAGCTACTTTTTTACGCCCCGCCAGATGGTAAGCTGTCCCTAACATCCATTGGGTCATAGAGTGGCCAGCTGGCTGTTGTTTCAAACGGTTCATAGCGCCCAGATTGGCTTTGCCTGCTTTTGCCAGTAAGTATAGCCTGTACGCTTGGATCAGTTGATCTTCCGTTTCTGCAGGAGACCAGTTGGTCGCCATCTTCTGCTGATAAGCGAGCCATTTTTTATAGAACTTTTCAGGGACATCATATCCAGCCTCTTTTGCTTCCAGAAGAAAATGTCCGGCATAGTTAGTTCCCCATAGGCTGACAGTAGGCTGTCCAGGCCAGTAGGAGAGTCCTCCATTTACCGTCTGGAACAGTTCAAGTCTTTTGATGGCGGCTGTGATAGTATTATCAGCTCTGTCTCGCTTGCCTTTATTTAGTTCTATTAATCTGTCCAGCCATACAAGTGGAAAGGCAGTAGAAGTGGTTTGCTCTATGCACCCATACGGATATCTCAGGAGAAATCTCAAGCGGCTATTCAGGTTCATGGGAGGGATGGCAGAAACTTCCAGGGAAGCTACATTACTGCCTCTCTTTCCAGCGGGAGAATAGGTCAGGGTTTTCTTTTCCCCTTGCCCCAGGGCCAGTTCCTGGTAACTACTCACGGGTGGATTAACTTCCTCCAATTCGATGTCTACTTTATAGGTAGCTCGGTAAGATCCATTGGAGGCCGCTATGTTTACGACTTCCGTTCCGGTGAGAGATTTACTATCAATCCCAAAGAAAACGGTCCTTTCTCCTGCCTTATTCATGAGAATATTTTTCTCAGCGGGGCCAAAGGTTTTCAGTTTTTTCCCTACTCCTACACTCACTTTTACTTGACCTAGCCCATCTTTCCTAGCAAATACCGTAACAGGTAATCGCAGCGTTTCTGAAGGCCGGAGAACACGAGGTAGATTGCCAAGAACCATCAGCTCCTGGGTTACGGGCACACTTTTCTCTACCTGCCCATAGGCACCTTCAGGGGTACCGGCTACTACCATAGCCCTTACCGCTCCCACATAGTTAGGCATGTTCAGGCTGTGGGATTTTGTCTGCCCTGCTTCCAACGTGAAGGGGCCAATGTATTCTACCACCGGCTTGAATCTGTTAAGCTTGGTAAGGTCCGGAGCTTGGTCTCCACGACCTCCCCCTATGCTAAGGAGGGTATTTATTTTTCCGCTATAGACGCCCAGCACATAGTCATAAATGTCCCAGGTGCGTACTTTGAGGGCTTCTTTCTGGTAAAAGTGATCCCAAGGGTTAGGCGTATTAAATCTGGTTAATCCCAGTAATCCCTCGTCCACTACCGCCAGGGTGTAGGTCATAGGCTTACCAGTAGCTTCACTCACTTTCACCTGATAAGGCTGCATAGGCTTGAGGGAAGCAGCCATTTGGAGCTTAGGCTGAATCCGAGTAGTAGGGTCTACTACCTCTATGGGAACTACCCCATACATTCTGATGGGCAGATCATTTTTGGTCTGGGCATGCGGTTGTAGAAGGATTACGCTGGCATACAGGTTGGGGGTCATCTCTGCCATGGCGGTAAAGCTGTATTTAGTATTTCCCTCTTGTACGTCTATCCACTTAGTCTCTAATACCTTATGGCCTCTTTCCAGGCTGATTAATGCTTTTCCATTAAAGCTGCCAGGAATGTCCAGGGTGACGGTTTCTCCTACTTGGTAGCTAGGCTTGTCAGCACTTATTTGGAGCATGGCGGCTCCCCCCATTCCTTCTTTTCTTCCTTTACCTGCCCAGCCCGGCCAGTCTATGTAGATAATTTTCCCGGAGACATGTCCGTTGGCTTCTTCTACGCGGATCAAGTATCTACCCCAGGCGGGATAGTCTATTCGTAGTTTCCAGCTTCCCAGGCCATTAACAGTATTAAGCGTAGCTGTTTCAATTTCTTCTGCATTTACTTCCCCTTTATAATTAATGAGGTTATCAGATCCATTCTGATCCCACCACCAGCGCCACTTAAGCTTATACAGCTGTAGTTTTATGCCTTTACTGGAAACGGGATTTCCATTTACATCTACTGTGGCTATTTCTACCGTATGGTCCTGGTCTGTGAGAAGCATCCCTCTGCGCTGATCACCCTTTGGGGTTTTCACGCCTATGTATACCTCATAAGGATCAAAGTCTATGGAGTAGGTTTCTCTGCTAAACCCTCCTCCATTTTCAAAGGCTTGTAGGCTAAAATTAGCTCTTAGTTTTCCAGGTGCAGACTTATTGGCTTTGAGAGAGATGGGAAAGGTTTTTTCTCCCTGATCATCTAAATCTCCTTCAAAAAGGACCATTTCCTCAGAGCTAAATTTTCTGGCAGGATCATCAAAGTTAAAATCCCTGTATTTTGGGAAGCTAGTTTCTCTGGTACTGAGTTTGGCCTTGACTTCTGCCCTAAGTCCAGAAGCCGGGGCACCATGTAACCATTTTACTTGCAGTGTCCCCTGCTGGCGCTGGGTGTTATTGCTGAGGCTTTTGACCGGAAGGTCTAGGTTTAGCTTGAGTCTATTAGGGACTACTGTTTCCACCGAAATGGATTTTCGGAATACCTGATTTCCTACTTTGGCGGAGGCAAGGTAGGTTCCTGTCGGAGCGTTTGCTTCAGTAGTAGGAGAGAAAGCATAAAAGCTGTTTATGCCCCCTGTAGAGACTTCCTTGACTACGGTTTTTCCTTCAGGAGATTTTAGTTCAAAGGATACTGGATGATTATTCGGCAGTCTATTCTCCTTATCTTCCAAAATAAAAGTGAGGAATATTTCATCCCCTGGTCTCCACAC
>JBCCLI010000383.1:0-6324 GCA_039026975.1 Bacteroidota bacterium
GTTAATGAGGGAGTAGATTCTGTGAGAGAAATGCCTATTGGGTTTCTGTTCTCATCCAGATTACTTCCGGCGAATGAATTCACCGCTACGTATATGTAGGGGTGAATTTATTCGCAGGGAGAGAAGTTCAGTTTAGGGTCCTAGTCCTAAAATATATCTAAGTCAGATGGATTCCACCATCGACAGGGATCACTGCACCGTTTAGGTAAGAACCTGCAGCAGATGATAAAAAGACGGCTATACCTCCCATATCCTGAGGTTGTCCGATACGCCCTAGAGGACAGGAACGCTCAATTTGTTCCTGAAAGCTGTCCAACAAAGTTTGCGTCATTTTACTTTCAAAGGGACCTGGGGCAATAGCGTTTACAGTGATATTCTTTCCGCCTAATTTGATAGCTAAGCCCTTAGTGAGGTGATGAACAGCCGCCTTACTGGCCCCATAAGGCAGGTTGTCCATGGGAGAAATCTTAATCCCATCTATTGAGCCTACATTGATCACTCTGGCTGGATCAGTTTTACTTCCTCCGCTTTCCAATAAAGGCAGAAACCCTTGGGTCAGGAAAAAGATAGACTTTACATTAATGTCCAGCACTTTATCATAGCCAGATTCCGGGTGAACAGCAAAGGGAGCACCCCATGAAGCTCCTGCATTATTGATTAGGATATGTAGCTTATCCTCGTTCGACTTGACGGCTTCAATGAGTTTAGCTATACCTTCTTCAGTGGACAGGTCAGCGGGCACTGAAATACAGCTTCCTATCTCTGATAATTTTGCTGCAACGGCATCACATACTTCTGCCTTACGAGAGGAGATATATACTTTTGCGCCATTCTCTACAAAGGTTTGGGCTATCATCAATCCGATCCCTCTGGAACCTCCGGTTACGACAACCGTTTTGCCAGCTACTGAAAATAAATTGTTAATCGTTAAAGACTGCATGTAGTATTATTTGGGCAAGTATTTAATATTCTCAAAATACGTCAATGTTAAACATGAGTGTAAGCTCTTTCGCCTGATATCAAGTCTGGCTATCGGCCTACAAATAAAGCCTCTCGCCTTTCAAGAAAGGACCTGAAGCCTTCCATTCCATCTTCAGTCTGCATCAGTTGTCTGATGGTGACCAGGAAATGTTCTCCCAGACCCTCGGGTATAGCTTGTGTGCTAGCCATGTCCGCAGTGAGTAGAGTCTGATGAATTCCCAGAGGTGCTTGTTTAGCGATGGTTTCTGCAATCTCTTTGGCTTTGGTAAGCTGTTCTCCCGGATCAGTAAGCTCCTGTACCATCCCCATACGGTAAGCAGTTTCTGCTGAGAAAGTTTCTCCCGTCAAGAGATAACGCATGGCATTCCCTCTGCCTATTCTTTCCACCATACGTACGGTGGCTCCGCCAAAGGGGTATATGCCTCTTTTGACTTCTATTTGAGCAAATAGGGTATCATTAGAAGCTACTATGATATCTCCTGCAAGTGCCAACTCAATGCCCAGGGTTAAGCATTTTCCATTAACTGCTACTACCAGGGGTTTGGTCCGCTTTTTCTTGGTGTAGATCCCCCATGGATCTACTTTATCCTCCTGAATGAGGGGTTCACCTTGAATGATTTTAGGGGCAATTTCACCCAAATCTAAGCCTGCCGTAAAGTGATCTCCATGGGCAAACAACAAACCACATCGGATCTGATCGTTTTCCTCCATGTGATCATATGCATCGGCTAATTCAGCTAGCATGGTGGAACTAAAGGCATTTCGCTTTTCTGGTCTATTCAGCCCGATCAGGAAAACATGACCTTGTAATTCAGTACTTATTTGTGCCATATCTTTATTGTAATTTAGGAGTAGGAGATGTGATAATTAGATTATTTAACCGTCTCTTGGGTCCCACCATTCAAATGGTGGGTTCATTGAAACTGAATGTAGCGGCTGTTTCAACTGCCTCAGGATTTAAAGGGCGGATTTATACACCCCAACATATCCTTACCCACCCAGCATAAAGAAGCCACCTTAGGTCGCTTTCAACTTGGTCATGATCTTAAATAAGAGTTTGGGGTAGAGTCTTCTAACCATCGGAGCCAATTTCTCTTTGCCTTTTGCAATCAGAAGTTCGGGGGTTTCTCTTTGCATACCTTTGATGATCTTCCTCACACATTCTTCTACAGGGATTCCATTGGCTATCAAGGGATCTGTTACATTATGTTTTTTACCATCTCCTTCCAGGGCATTTATAGAAATATTAGTTTGTATAGAGCCTGGGGTAACTACCATGACCTTTATATTATCTGCGTGGACTTCTGCTCTTAAGGCATCCATAAACCCAATTACGGCATGCTTGGCTGCACAATAGGCTGATCTCATAGGAGTTCCAATTTTACCGGCCACACTGCTTACAGCTATGATTAAGCCACTTTTGCTTTTCATCATTTGGGGGAGGACAGCCTTAGTTAAAGCTACGATAGCAAAATGGTTTATTTCCATGATTCTTCTGTCCACAGCCAGGAGCGTATCCTTAGCCAATGATCTTTGAGAAACGCCGGCATTATTCACCAGAATGTCTATTTCTCCTACTTGAGAAAGTACCTCCTTAGCAGCATCCGGGATCTTATCTACTTGTAGCAAATCCATGGGATAGACCAGATGGTCACCTCCAGCCAGGCCATCTTTAATCGCTTCCAGTTTTTCAGTGCTTCTGGCAGTCAATATGATCTTTGCCCCTGCATTGGCTAACTGGATGGCTAGTTCTTTCCCTATGCCATCGGAAGCACCTGTGATCCAAACTCTCTTATTTTTGAAGTCTTTCATGTATAAAGTTGTAGTAGTCCTCAGGTATTTATTTTTTTGCCACGAATTTACACGAATGATTTGTATTTAATCTGTGTATTAGCGGCTTTTTTATAGCGAAATCCTCTTCGGGTAAAGCTATTTCAGTAAGAGAATTTCCAAAAGAGAGATTACGGTTCTTCCGGAAGTAATACCCCCGGATTCATGATCCATGTTGGGTCAACTGCTTCCTTAGCTGCTTTTAGCATATTCCCAAATATAGGGGTGTGCTGCTGCGTATAAAAGGGACGATGGTCTTTTCCTACGGCGTGATGATGGGTAATCGTCCCTCCATGATCAATAATGGCCTGAGAAACTTCTTGTTTAATCTGATCCCATTGCTGGAGTTGATTCCCCTTTTCTCCTTTGGCAATGATGGTAAAGTAAGGAGCGGGCCCGTCCGGATAGATATGCGTAAACCTACAGGTAACCGTGCCTGTACCACAATAGGTATTGATGGCTTTTTGTGCGGCCTTGGTCACATTCTCGTAGAAATTCGGGAATTGATCCCAGGTAATGGCTGTTTCAAAGGTTTCTGCTACTACGCCTAGCCTGATGATTTCATCCCGTAAATAAGGAACTAATAAGAATGACTTTTTCCAGGCATCTCCTTTTTTGTCTCGGGTGTTTTCAGTCAGTCGTTTCTCATCCCATCTCCCTCCATGCTCTTTACATAGAGCCAGGGCTTCCTTCATCCAGTGTGTTACGTCCCGCTGATGTGATTCAAATCCTACAATGAGGACCGCAAATCTACCATCTCCTAGACCATTTATAAAAGCTTCTGTAGCATCTACCAGCCTGGCATTAGCAGGGTTTAGCCCCGATTGGGATAAGGCTTTTACGGCTTCTGCACCAGCTTCAAAGCTTTTGAAGGTAACCGTTACAGTTTTTTTGAATGTAGGAATATCTTGTAGGCGTACCCATGCGGAGGTGATGATGCCCAGAATGCCTTCCGATCCTAAATAGAAGCGTTCCTCACTGGGACCTGCTCCGGAACCGGGAAGCCTTCTGGATTCCAGCTTGCCGGAAGGGGTAATCATATTAACGCTTTGCACAAATTCATCAATGTGGGTATACAGAGTAGCAAAGTGTCCCCCAGCACGTGTCGCTATCCAGCCTCCAAGGGTAGAAAACTCAAAACTCTGCGGGAAATGCCTAAGGGTAAGTCCGTGTGGTTTTAGACCTGCTTCCAGGGCTGGCCCATACATTCCTCCCTGAATGTGTGCAGATCGGGACGCCTTATCAACTTCCAGAATCTTGTTGAAGTGCATCATATTGACGGAAATCACCCCGGTATAACGGTCATTTTCCGTAGGTTCAATCCCTCCACAAACGCTACTACCGCCTCCAACGGGGACAATAGCTACCTCATGTTCTGTAGCAAATTTCATGAGCTGGATGATATCTTCTTCGGTTTTAGGAAAGGCTACATAATCTGGTGGATTAGGGAAGTGACCTTGCGCACCTCTTAACACATCTCTGTAGGCTTTTCCATAAGAGTGCCTCGCCCTGTCATAGGTAGTGGAGGAGCAGATGCTTTCCAAGTGAGTGGGCAAGGTAAATCTGGGCTTTCTCAAGGTTAAGTCCTCTACAGCTTTAGGCGTATATGCGTCAAACTTCTCAATCTGAAGAAAGGTCTTCATCATTTGTTTGAAATGCGCTATGTTTGCTTGAGGTATATCGAAATCAGTGTTGCCCCAACCCCAGTAGCTTCTAGTCTTATTCATGCTTCAATTTCTTTAGGAGTAGTAGATTATGCCTATACAGATTGACTTTCTCTTTCTGACAATGCCTGCGTTACCTTTTCCATCCATTCATCTTCTTCACCAGGACTAGGCATCACAAAACCACCCTCCATAGCCCATTTACCATCTATCTCCATGAGATTAATATGAATATCACCTTCCTGAACCTGGAGAATATTAGCACATCCGGTTTTAAAGGCTTCACACACCTTGTCTATTTGGTCCTGGGACCTGCCCAGCCTCACATTTGCGTGTATGTAGAGGTGCTTATTTTGCATGATAGGAATCCCCTCGAAAAAAACAACATGAACAAACTGCTCTGGCGCGATCATAATGCTACAATGGGCATCCGTGAATAAATCCACCAATTTTTGTTTAGTCGCAGCAGATAGATTCTTGGGAGAAGTAAGGCTATAAAGTGGCATAGTAGGAGTTATTTTGAATGAAGAATGTTGGATGAAATTGAAGAGATGAGCTAATATTTGACTCTCAGTCGTAGAAATCCATTCCTCCATTTTGAAGTCAAAGCGGTGAACAGTTTTTTGACTTGTATCCAGAGGCGGTACTTAGGATGTATCCGCTTTTGTTGGGCAGCAAAAAAGCTATCTACCCAGGAGGTATTGGCAACAGTAATGACTGTATCCAGGGGAGAAACCTTAAAATTCTTCAGCAAGAAGTTTGAATACAATCTCATGAGTTCCTCTCTCTTTTCTTTGGTGATATCCTCATTTACTTCTATCAATATGATGGTACCATTAGAGGGTTTCCTTTCAGCATAGGCAGATCCTTTCGGAAAAATCACCCAGAAGACTGTCAACTTTTCGGTGCCGTAATGATCACTATAAATTTCTCTAAACCCTGCTTCTATTTCCTTGATTTCTTCCTTAGAGAACTGATGTTCCTGGACAAGACAATTTATCCTTTTCATTTTTTCACTTTTACGGTTGGAGTCCTTGCACCTCTTTACTCCTGATAGAAATCCTTAACAATAATGCTTGTTCAAAGATCATTTATAAGAGAGTAAATACTTTCTTATATTAGTCAAAAACAGATAGAAATGAAAAGGAGTACGCGAAACGCGGCTAAGACCAAGCAGGAAATCATTGAAAAATCAGCTCCAGTATTCAATGTGTATGGGTATGCGGGAACTAAAATGCAGATGCTGGTAGATGCAACAGGCTACCAGATGGGAGGAATCTATCGCCATTTTGAAACCAAAATGGACTTGGCCAAAGCTGCCTTTCAGTACAATTATAAAACCTTGATTAAGAGTAATTTTGAATTGAAGGAGAAGCTAAGCCCCAAAGAGAAAGTCTTAACCATTTTGCAGAACTATAAAAAAATGGCGCTCAAGCCAGTAATACCCGGCGGGTGCCCACTTCTCAATACGGCCATAGAAGTAGATGATACGGATGAGGGCTTTAGACAGCTTACTCAGTCTGCCGTAAGAGAAGTGATTGAGATGATGGAGCAGATATTAGAAGAAGGAAAAGCCTCTGGATCATTTAATCCTAAGCTAAATCCAAAGAAGGAAGCCCAATACCTTTTTGCCTCTATTGAAGGGGCCATCATGCTAAGCAGAATTACCAGAGATAAAGCCCCTTTCATTGAGATTTTTGAAAAGGCTATAAGCTACTTCGAGAAGAATATAGTTTTGGAAAAAATGGACCGGCGACTTTAGTCGCTGCAAGAAGCACTAGTCAATATCTGCTCATGGGCAGTTGCGCTTCGAGACACTTAGTTGTGGAGCCTGTAGAAGGGCATCAAC
>JBCCLI010000384.1:0-6304 GCA_039026975.1 Bacteroidota bacterium
AGGGAAACTACTGACTATGTTTCCTGCCCCACATCCGAATATGACAGCCTTGTACTGTAGGGTGAAACTTTCTCCATTTTCGAAGAGGGAGTTGCCATCTCCTATTTGTGTAATGGCAGTCTCGTTTATAAGGACTTTCACTGTATCACCCCTGCCGTTTGTGGATAGTTGTCCTGCTGGAATAGCGTAATTAGTAGTGGTAGGATTTATGATGAAGTCAAAGAAATCCAGGTCACCCGGACCAATATTCTCCCCAAAATAGAAGGAACTCCTTGCCCCAAAGTTTCCATTAGTAATGGTTATTTCTCTTGTAACAGTATCTCCTACTTCAGCTATGTTAGGGGTAGTTTGTACGTCTGATACTCCAAGTGTGGCGTACTGTAGGCTGTAGGCATTAGAGATTTCATCTGATGCTACTTGAGAGCCTTCTGAAAATACTTTAGCTGTGTCTACTAGTTGACCTCCACTCAGCTGCGTATTATAGGCTTCACAGCTGGCCGTTCTGTCCATGAGAAAAGATACGGGGCCTGTAGCATCAGTAAGGGTAAATACGGGGACGCGTGGGTCAGTAACATCTTCATTTACGAGGGTAGCTCCTCCAGAAAATACTGCTGTGCCCGGAATATATGATACGCCATTAGCTAAATGGATGCGCATGTTTACATCCGTAAGTGTATCAGTTGGGGAATAGTTCCCTGTTAGGGTGGCTCTTTCTCCACAGACAGGCATATCATTCTGAGCAGAGAAATTATTCCAGATGATGTTGCCAGAACTGTTTAACACAGCTAGGACTGCAGCCAGGATTATGGTTCCAGCGCCTATTCCTATTTTTTGCTTGGTACTTAGGTGAGTAGCGGCCTCAGATATGAGATTAGGTCCTTGTCTAGGCATGGTTCAGTTGTATGGATAATAAGCCTATCAATTAAGTTTGAGATCACTCTATTTTTCATGTGTAGTGAATGTTGATCTTACGCTTGTAAGGTCATAGCCTAGAAGGGATAAATGAAGGATAAAAAAACCAGGAAGCACATAGGTGTGCGCCCTGGCGAATGGTAGTATTATGTTGTAAGTGCTATTGCTTAATAATTTTTCTGCTTTCTCGTGTTCCTTTACCTTCCAGAATCAGTAAATATACCCCTGTAGGTAAGGGTTCCAGGTCCAGAGTAATACGTGACTTTACTTGAGAAAGCATAACTTCTTTTCCTTGAATATCCAGTAAACGGAGAGATACGGGTTGAGCTTCTGTGGCGGGCACACTTATGGTTAATAAATCTTTTACAGGATTAGGATATACTTCCCAGTCTGTTACATCCTGAGGAACTATTGGGACTTCCGTAAAGTGATTTCCCCCTGGTGCAAACTCTTCTGGAGAAGTAGAAAGATAGGCGATAGACATGGGCCTTTCTATTACACCATTCGGTAGCTGCCATCCTACGGACATGTGATCCCCCCCTACTACCTCTTTCATGACAGCTTCTATATAGTATTTTCTTCCGCTTTCAAGATATATGGTATCGGAAACCTGCTGGGGGTACTTATCCCATTCTCTAGGGAAGGTCCATCCAATTACGTGGGCAATTCTCTGTTTATTTTCAGGAGTATTATCCGTGCTTAGGTAGAGTTCTCCATTATCATCACTGGCTATCCAGAAGATATATTTCCCTGAGACAGGTGGACATAAGTATCCACGAATTCTGGTTCCATAATAATCCCCAGTATCTGTTTTAGATTCAAACTGGGTAGTTTCCCATATGTCATCTGGTGCTTTATCAAAGGGGATAGAGGATATGTCAAACTCATCATTTAGGTTCCACCAAATTTCCTGGGTTAGTGAGCCTCCTTCACAAATAAATACCGGATCAGGATCACCGGATGCTAATTCCTGAATTTTGGTTTCTGAAATACCGTAGTTAAAAACCCGCAGGTCATCCAGGTAAAACCCATTTGTGTAGCCAGTAAGGCTAAAGCTTAAGCTGTTATTAGCTTTATTTACCTCTATACTCCAATTATTAGGGAGGCTGATGGCAGTAGTATTTTGGAAGTAGGTAAATGTTTTACTAGTGAATCGTATGCTAATATGTTCCCATTCAGTAGGAGTAATATCTGGTATGCCCTGATAGGATATCTCTTCCCTGGAAGGAGATGGTTTTCTATCTCTAAGGTTTCGCTTAGGTATGGTGGTAGAAGATCTGCCACTTAAGGCCTTTCTTCTCGTTTTTTCGAGGGGTTTTATCCAGAAGGAGAGACTGTAATCTGAAGAGTCTAGGCTGATAGGAATTTCTGATGAGCCTTTTACTGTAAAGGAAGCATCACTTCCCTCGAGAATAAAGGCATCTTTTAATTTACCTTCCGCTTTTCTGTGTACTAACGCTTGAAACTTAATCTCATCTGTAAAAGAGCCGGCACGGTCCATGATATTTCCGTCATTAAATGACCAGTAGGCTACTACGCCCGCAGGCCCACCTGGGCCTGGAGAAGGCTTTTCTGTAGTATCGGTATTGTCTTGTGTTTCCAGCTTGGTAATCCAGTCCCCTAGTAAGCTTACAAATGAACTATCCATTACGCTACTTCCTAGTGGCGGCATTTTTAGTTCTTCCCTGCTACTCGTTCTTAGCCATATTTGGGAAGATTCTGGTTTGCCAGACTCAATAACTACTGCACCTTCCGGAGAGGAATTACTTTGGGTAGGGAGCCCTACCAGATCTTGCAGGGGCCTATTATACCTAAGATCCAGGGCACTAAACTGACCGTTAGGTCTATGGCAGTAGGAGCAGTTCACATTTAAATACATACTTAAGCGCTCTGCCGTATCTATGGTAGCATCTGTCAGTGGGTGCCATTTAGAAAGATTGTCTATCTGATTTTCATTTAACGGGTTGGTGAACATACCCAGAAAGTTAAGGGCTCGGAGTTGGTTATCTTCTATTCCTGAATTAGGATACTGGATAGCCTTATTTAGCTGAGGGGTATTAAAACCCAGTACATATCCTGCCTGACTATTATGGCAGGTAAGGCAGGCACCCCTGGAAGGATACTCCCAGGTTTGTACCCAGGGTTGACCATCTTCTCCGGTTATGAGAAAATCCTGAGTTACTTTATCTGTAAGGAGGATGGCATCAGTTCCTGCCTGGTTCCATTTATAAGTAAAGCCTTTGACGGTTTGGTCTGGGCCTACCACCATAAAGCGTGTTTCCAGTTTTTGGGTTAAGGAGGGATTACGCTTATCTATGGGTAGCTCAAAGTGCTTAATGAAAACGGTTCCTTCGGGGAATACCCAGCCATCATCCCCATTATTAACTATTCTCTCTGTAGCGGCGTTATGTGTACCATTATTAGGGATGGCTACCCATCTGTTCTTTTCTGCTCTGTCTGACCAGAAAGGGATATTCACGTCATAAGGGATGAATCCTGAGATAGGTTCCATGGTATCAAAGTCTTTAAAAATACCAGTAGCGGCTAAGCTTTGAGGGGCATTTATTTCCCAATCCTGCGCCTGCTGTAGCTTAAAAACCTTACCCCCATCCTTATTAGTTCCAAATAATTTCAGCACGTAGATTTCTCCATTTTGGTCAGTCCCAAAGGCAGAAATCCCTGATTTATCACCTTCCCCACCTGCAGGTACTTCAGTAAGTGTAGTTATCTCAGGTACTACCCCTGCTCCATAGGTCATGGACCATACCTTTCTGTTCACATGGTCTCCGAAAATATATTTACCCTGTAAACTGGTAAATTTACTACCCCGGTAAACAAATCCTCCTATAACACAAGTTCCGATAGATCTGTCATACTGATATAGAGGACCGTGCTCTTGCCCGAGGAGGTTTTCTGGTTTTTCAGCAAAATCAGACTCCAAAAAACCCTCTCTGAAGGGCCACTGGAGGTTATCTCCCTTTCTGATGATATTTACCTCTTCTCTTTTTCCCTGTCCCACATCTCCTATCCAAATTAATTCCTCTACCGGATCATAGGTCATTCTAAATGGACTTCTCAATCCTATGGCATAAAATTCCTCTAAATTACTGCTGTCCGGGGATTGCCAGGGGTTATCATTAGGAATATAGTACTCCTGGGTAGAACTCACTGGCCAGTCAAAAGGAATTTTAACATCTTGGGGCTGCCTTCTAATAGGATGGCTCCTTGTAGGATCTTTGTCTACATCTATCCGTAATACACCACTGAATAATGACTGATCAATCTTCTGCGCTGAATTAAACCCATCTCTTGAGCCTCCTTCATCTCCAATGGAGATATATAAAAAGCCATCCTTTCCGAAAAACATTCCGCCTCCGTCATGCCAGTCATGTCTATCCATGATATTCATAAGCCTGAGCTCCGAGTCTGGATCAGCCGTTTGCGTGACATCATCATAAGTAAACCTAGAAACGCGAATATACCCCTGTGGCCCTGTATAGTCAGTTTTAGTAAAAGGTAGATGCCTGTATAGGACATAGATATATCCTTTAGAAGGAGAATCAGCATTACTGAATTCTGGATGAAGAGCTAAGCCTAGCAGACCTGCATCCTCTCTGGCATCTACTAAATCAGTGATGTCCATTACTACATCTTTTTCAGTAACGGCTGGACTATTATCTACAGACCAGATGAAGCCCGTTTTTCCGAGTATCCATAGTTTATTAGTACCCTCAAGCTGAAAGATTTGGACTGGGTCTATGAAGGTAAGATTAGGGAAGGCGTCCACTACCTCCCAGGATGAAGCGGGAGTTTGGGTTAACTGAAAGGCACCATCTGCATAAGCCTGGATAGGCCGTGCCTCAGGGATACCGTAGTCCAGTGGCCTGACAAATGCCAGGAATAATGTACATACGATAAAAGTAAGAGCAGTCATCTGCCAATATTTAGCGTGTAAGAATGGCAGAATTTTGTTGAGTGAGTAACCTATTGAAAAAAACCGCATGACCCCGTTTAAATTTGGGCGTAAGGGTATTTACTGGAGTAGTAGTTTGCTATTCACCGCAAACCTAAAATGGACATGTAGGTATAAAAGTTATAAAGTTGGAAGTTACGTAATTTAGTTTTTGTTTTGGGGGGAGGCTCTCTAAAACGTAATTAACGAGGGGTGAAGGGGGCCTGTTTTTTGTTGAATGGTAATTTAATTTATTCTTTTGTAAGTTCTGGGTATTAGCTATCTTTCAAATGAAGGCCCTTAGGCAATCTAACAACTTCTGAAAGTGGCCTTCATGATTATAGACATGTGGTGCTATCCTGAGAAAATTTCCTCTTATAGAAATAAATATTTCCTGTTCTCTGAGGGAGGCTTTTAGGGCTTTAAGGTTTGTATCTGCAGGTAATCTTACCCCAAATAGGTGAGAAGCTCTATCAGTAGCATGTTCCACCCATATCCCCTCTTGCTGGACTTCCTGAATGAAGGAAGCGGAGACTTTCCTACAGTATTGCTGGATAGCATGTGGCCCTGTTTCATTGATCATATTGATAGACGCTGTCAGCATAGGAGTCAGGAAGAAATTAGTAGATTCTCCTACTTCATACCTGGCGGCAAAATCCTTATACTGTGGCTGGTAGTTTACAAGTCCTGCAAAATCCTCACTTCCTTTTCTGTTTTTCCAGTTTTCCTCTATAGGTGCTCCCTCATCGAATGCTCTTCCAAAGTATCCTACGCCTATGCTGTAAGGACCTAACAGCCATTTATAGCCTGCACATATTAATGCATCGGGTTGTAGGCTACTTACATCCATAGGCATAACCCCTACAGACTGGGTGCCATCTATTATCAGTAGGGCCTCATGAGCTAATGTCTTTCTTCTGATAGCGGCTAAGTCGAATATAGTGCCGTCTGCCCAGTGAATATTCCCTATGCATACTAAAGCTGTCCGTCCACTGATAGCTTCCAGAATGGCCTGATTCCAGGCCTTTCCCCTTTCCGTTTCAGAGTCAGGTGGAGATACATAGCGAATAGTAGCACCAGATTCTCGTGCGAGCTTTTGCCACGGGTAGACATTAGAAGGAAACTGCTCGGCAGCTAGCAGGATTTCATCCCCTGCTGATAAGCTTATGTTATTAGCTACCTGGGCCATTCCGTAGGAAACGGAGGGGAGAATGGCAATTCTCTCAGGTTTCTCACAGTTTATGAGCGTTGAAAATTCTTGTCGGAGCTGTGCAGGAATAGTAAAGAAGTCTTCATCCGTGACCTCGTAAGGGAGCCTTTTAAGCCTAAAAGATTGGATACCTACCTGTTCTACCCGCCTGGGAATGGGAGATTTAGAGGCACAGTTTAGGTAGGTGATATGCGGTGGAAGGTCAAATTCGCTTGAGAGTGAGGAGATTA
>JBCCLI010000385.1:0-6286 GCA_039026975.1 Bacteroidota bacterium
AGATAGCCCACACACAGAATCTGCCATAGCACTAGAGGATACAGAGATTCTCTATATCCCCAAAGAAGACTTCTACTCTCTGGTATACAACAATAGGGATGTCTCTAACAAATTCATTAGCATGCTGTCTAATGACCTTGCGGAAAAGGAAGAACAACTCCTTCATCTGGCCTATGATACCGTCAGAAAAAGAGTGGCTGATGCGCTACTCCTGTTAGAAGCCAAGTACCAGGAAAAGGAAAACCAACCTTTCTCCATGCCTATTTCCAGGGATAACTTGGCCAGTATAGTGGGAACCTCTAAGGAATGTGTAATCAGAGTATTATCAGAATTCAAGGATGATAAGCTGGTGGAAACCCGGATGAGTAAGATCACCATTATTAACTCTGATGGACTAGCTAAAATAAAATACTGAGCGTCACAAAACCATAGATAGCCGGGTCTACCATAGTAGGTACCTATGTCAGGCAGCTCTATACCTAAAACCTATCAACTATGCGCTACCTCTTACTATCTTTATTCATCTCTCTCCAGTTTTCATATGCCCAGGAGATCATCCCTTTGTGGGCTGATGGCGTTCCCAATTGCCCTGTTGAATCCCCATATCAGGAAGTTCCAGATGAGCGCATAGGCATAAAAACCCTATCTGTACAAGATCCTACCATAGAAGTATACCTTCCCCCTGCCTACCGTGCTAATGGAGCTGCTGTCCTCATATGCCCGGGAGGGGGATACTACCTACAGGCCTATGATTGGGAAGGGACAGAATTTGCTAAGTGGTTTAACCGCAAAGGGATAGCCGCTTTTGTGCTAAAGTACCGCCTTCCCCACTGGACCAAGCCTCCCTGTAGTGAGCATATAGCCTTGGATGATGCCAGCAGAGCTATGCGGCTTATCAGATCCAAGGCAGAAGGGTTTAATATAGATCCAGATCGACTGGGGGTTATGGGCTTCTCTGCAGGTGGGCATTTGGCGTCTACCTTATCTACCCACTTTGATGCAGGTGATCAGGAGGCAAGCGACCCTGTAGCACGGCAATCTTCTCGTCCAGACTTTTCTGTCCTGGTATACGCTGTCATTAGCGGGGACAGCAGCATATACCACGGTGGATCCTTCAAGAACTTACTGGGAGAAGATCCTGATCCCGCCACAGTGGATTACTATTCAGGGGAGAAACAGGTAACTGCAGAAACTCCTCCTGCTATCCTGATTCATGCAGCAGATGATAAAGGGGTTCCCTTTGAGAATAGCCTAGTCTATTTCCAGGCTCTCCAACAACACGGCATCAAAAGTGCCCTCCACATCTATGCCGAAGGCGGCCATGGATTCGCGCTGGCAGAAGACAGGCCTCACTTATCAGGCTGGATAGAGCTGGTGAGCGGATGGATAGAGGAACAGGGGTTTACGGGTGAGAATTAATCTCCCAACTCATACTCCCCCATACTTTCATAAAAGTCTGCCATGATAGCATCCTTATTAAAATTCTCCCAAATGAGAATTTTTCGAGGGTTATCAGGGCGCTCCGTCCAGGACTCATTCTCATAGGTGGGGGCAGGGATTTCAGCAGCTTCTGCCCATGTAGGGTCCTTGACTATGGCTACTGCCGCCATATCAAAGAGGGCTCTGGCTGGCGGATCTCCATATAAATCTATGCCTGAGAATAGGCTAACGGAATAATCGCCGAAGGTAGTGAAGGTACCTCCATGTCTGCCTTCCACTTCTTCAGCGGCTTGGGGACCTTTTCCAGCCATATTAGCCATGATTTCATCGGGAGTTACCCGCACTGCATCTGTCCCTGTGGGATCGCCATAGCGCACCATTACCATTTCAAAGGGTACTTCCATGTCCAGGATGTAGTTCATGGAGGGGATGTCATTGACCAGGTTGTATTCTCCCGGCTCAGGGTAGTTAGCACCCAGCCAGACAATTCTCACTCTATCTGCTATCTCTGGCGCTTTCGCTAAGGCTAAGGCTATGTTGGTTAGCTTACCTACGGGTAGAAGCAGCAGTGGATTTTCTGGGGCAGCCTTCATGCTTTCTGATATGATGAGGTTGACGGCTTCAGATCCGTCAAAGCTTTCTTCCCCCAGAGAAGTCCGAATGTACTCGAAGGTGCTGTCTGCTCCCTGAATCAAGGGAAGATCCTCATACACCCCACAAAGTTTCATCACCCTTTCAGCCTCTTTCATGTGCATATCTATGCCTCCTCCATTAAAGGTCCTGTTCACGGTTATAGCAGCTATGTCAAATACATCCTGGTTGAAGAAGAGATAAGCCATCGCATGCTGGTCATCCAGCTCATTATTAGCATCCGTATCAAAGATGACTCGCATCTTAGCGGATTCCATTACTGTTTCTTCAGGCTCTTCAGTTGTATCAGCAGTAGGCGTAGTACAGGAAACCCACAACAGACAAAGGATCATGGAAAGGAGGGTATAATTTCTCATGTAAATTTCTATTTGTTTAATAGAGCCTAATCTATAAAAGTTCTCCCATAAGCAGCTACTCCAGCATAGGATTCCCCTTTTCCATGGGCTCACAAAATAAGCTCAGTTGTTCATCTAAGGGTAAGTCTTTAGGAATACTATCAGCTAAAGGATGTGTATCTCTGAACCACCTTAGCAGGGCAGCCTGCAGTCTTTCGAGCGCTTTTTGGGCGGCAGGCTCATGCGCTATGTTTCTTCCTTCAGTTGGGTCATTCTCCAGATCATATAGCCTGTGGAGAATTCCGGTGGGAGAATTCCCGGTTGCATAGCCCTGTCCCAGATCCCTTTTCCCTGAAGTGAAAATGTACTTATACCTACCATCATTCACCATAGCTTTATTATCTGCCAGATATTCCGCGTAAACCAGAGGGTCTTGCTGTGGCTGTCCACTGATTACAGGAAGCAGGCTTTCTCCCTGGGTACCGGCTATCTCCGGTAGCCCCATCATGTCCAATATGGTAGGCACTACATCTACTAATTCCACCTGATCTGAGATCCTTTTGGCTCCTGAGCCATTTTTGAATAGTAGAGGTACGCTGATGGCCTCTTCCCACATCATATGCTTCTCAAATCTTTTATGATGTCCCAGGAGGTAGCCGTGGTCTCCAAAAAAGACAATCAAAGTCTCATCAGCTATGCCCATCTCCTCCAATTGATCCAGTATATAGCCTACGTTCTGGTCCAGGTATCTGACAGAGGTATGGTAGGCACGGGTAATTCCTTTTTGATCCTTATCCGGCATATCTTTGAATATTTCAGGAACCCACTGGTCATCTTCTGAAGAGGTAGCTGGAATAAGAGGATCTACTCCATCATAAGTTCCATAAAACTCATTAGAGAAATTGAAGGGAGAATGGGGTTCAAAAAAGCTGGCCATACAAAAGGTAGGCTGGTCTTTATTAGCCTTCAAGAAGTTCACTGCTTCTCGGGCTATAAAGGTAGCTTGACTATGTTCGTATGGTAGTCCAGAAGCATTGGCATCTGCATTTAACCAAATCCTGGCTGGATCCCTGAAGGGCTTCCAGGCAGGCCTTACCCCCACTCCACTATCAGGCTCAGGATAGGTGATCTGAGATAGATACTCCCTGTATTGCCCTCTATCTACTATGGTATCAAAACCGTGCTTTAGCTCACTATTGAAGTGGTTTTTCCCGAAAATACCCGTTTGGAAGCCGCTTTTCTTTAGGTGTTCCGCTAGGGTATATACACTGTCAGGAAGAGGAGAACGCAGCAGACTTACCCCTGTAGCATGTACATACTTACCCGTAATGAAGGATGCACGGGAAGGCGTGCACATAGGACAGTTTGCATAGGCATGCTCAAAAAGAACACTTTGGGCTGCTAGCCTATCAATATTGGGGGTTTGAAAAAGGGTCTGCCCATAACTTCCCAGGGCGTAGGCGGCCAAGTCATCACTGACGATGAATAGCACATGCTTGAGTGTAGGGCTGGAAGTATCATCCTGCAGTTGACAGAAAAGTAAAAATATGGGAATGAAGAGTAAGTATGAACGTCGGAGCATATGATGGGACTTACCGTTTTGGGTTCTCCCGTAAAGAGAATGAATCCTCCTCTTCACTTCCAATTTATTAGGGAGAAGTTTATCTAGGCCCAAGGTCTTCACTTGCTTTTACCCGCTACCACTATGGCTATTTCTCCCTTCACCTTTTTCCCTTGAAAATAGACTAATACATCCTTACAGCTTCCACGAGCATGTTCTTCATGTAGCTTAGTTAGTTCTCTCCCCACGCTGACGATTCTTTCTTCCCCAAAAGTCTGGCAGAAGTCCTTCAAGGTCTTTTCCAGTCGGTAAGGAGACTCATAAAATACCATCGTACGTTTTTCTTCTGACAGTTCCTTCAGGCGGGTTTGTCTCCCTTTCTTGGGAGGAAGGAAACCTTCAAACACAAATTTATCACAGGGAATACCACTACTCACTAAGGCTGGGACAAAGGCAGTGGCCCCCGGCAAAGATTCCACTTTAATGTTATTAGCTATGGCTTCTCTCACAAACAAAAATCCAGGATCAGATATGCCGGGCGTACCGGCATCTGTAATCACCGCTACCTGCAAGTCCTGTTCTAGCATTTGATTAATCAAGGCAGGTATCTTTTGATGCTCATTATGCTGGTGGAGGGAGGTGAGAGGAGTACTAATTTCATAGTGGCTCAGTAGCTTCCCGGAAGTACGGGTATCTTCAGCTGTGATTAGATCTACTTCCTTAAGAATACGTAAGGCCCTGAGGGTAATATCTTCCAAATTACCAATGGGTGTGGAGACCAGAATGAGGGAAGCCATAGGAGAAAATCTAAAATCAAACTATCTATACTTCTAATTCTCTAATCATCTCTTTAAGAATCCACTCCTCAAATTTTTTTGCGGCTTGGCGGCTTAGCGTAAACATATTCCCACGCAAAGACGCGAAGGCGCCAAGATTATGAGATAGAAAATTTCTCCCATAAATGAATTCTATAAGAAACCTTAAAAGATGTAAACCCAGAGCTACATGAGGTAGCAGCTAGATTTACCTTAAACTTACAAATAAGAAAGAAGATCTGACCTAATTGGCCAGATCTTCTCATATATGTTCGAATCAAGCTTAGACTAGAACTTCAGAACCTGTTTGAGAATCTTAGATTTCTCGCGGCTACTGATCACTTCTTTGTCATTACTGAGGATGATCTTGAATCTATTCCCGAACCAGATCACAATTTCTTTCACATGCTTAAGTCCTATAATGCAGGATCTATTCACACGGAAAAACTGGTCTGAAGGAAGCTTCCTTTCAAATGTATCCAGGGTATGGTTTAGCAGATAAGATTTCTCTTTAGTGTAAAGCCTTACAGAGCGCTCTTCTACCTCAATACACACTACTTCTGTATAGTCTACCAGCTTATACCTATCTCTGGTAGGAATGGGTACCTTATTAGAAAAAGGCGTCTTTATTTCTTCTGCTAATTCTGACTTTAGAATTTCGGCTATCTTATTCTTGTCCAGGGCTACACTACCCTGGCTGTTAGATACCTTATCTATGGTGTTTCTCAGTCTTTCCTCATTAAAGGGCTTAAGAAGATAATCCAGTGCGTTTAGCTCAAATGCCTTGATAGCATGCTCACTATAGGCAGTAGCAAACACAACTGCGGGCATCTTTTCCAGGTCTATATTTTCAGCTACCTCAAGTCCATTCATCCCTGGCATTTCTATATCCAGGAACACAAGATCAGGTTTTAGGGACTGGATATGCTCCAAAGCATCAAATCCATTTTCCGCTGCATGAACAAGTTCTACGCTGGTGATTTTTTGAAGCAGGCGCTTCATCTTATTGCGAGCGGGAAGTTCATCATCAGCTATTAATACACGGAGTTTTGACATATGTGTTTGTCGGTTTTAATCTAATTCATTGAACAAATAACCTCACCAATATTTCTAATGAAAACTATTTTTCCTAAAAATCTATTGTATGACTCCCTAAAATTTGTGGATTATCAATCCCCACTTAAATTAGGAACAAGTACCACTGGCACCTTAAATTTTACCAGGGTTCCATTACCAGTATTCTCAAAATGCAAAAGATTCTTCGTTTGGTACAGGTTCTCAAATCTTCTGATGGTATTACTTAATCCTGTACTCTTATATATTCTATCCAAGTCTATTCCCGGGCCATTATCCTCTACCTCACATACAAGAAAATTCTCCTCCCGATATGACTTAATAGACACATGACCTGGATGAAGAATCTTCGCAATCCCATGCTTAATACAGTTCTCCACAAATGTCTGTAAAACAAAGGCAGGAATTTC
>JBCCLI010000386.1:0-6233 GCA_039026975.1 Bacteroidota bacterium
CAGTTGTTTATAGATCCATACTCCAATAGCCAAGGCATAAATTACCGCTATGATAGAAGCCTCTGTAGGGGTAAACACGCCCCCAATAATCCCAAAGAGAATGATGAATACCATCAACAGCGCCCAAAAGGTGTCAAAGAATCCTTTGATAATCTCAGAAAAGCTACTCTTCTGCTGTTTAGGCTGGCCATTCTTTCTGGCAATGAGATAGGCAGTAATCATAAGACCAAAGCCCAGCAAAATACCGGGGATAGCACCTGCGAGGAATAACTTCCCCACAGAAAGTCCACAAAGAGTGGCAGCAATGATGATGGGTACGCTGGGCGGGATGATAGGCCCTACCGTAGAGGAAGCAGCTGTTACGGCACATGCATAGGCCTCATCATACCCTTCCTTTTTCATGGCAGGAATCATTACGGAGCCTATACTAGCTGTATCAGAAACCGCCGTCCCTGTAATACCAGCAAATAGCATAGAAGCTCCAATATTAGCCAGGGCTAAACCTCCACGAATATGCCCTAGCAGCTTATTACAAAAGCCAATGATCTTTTCCGTTAGCCCCCCCTGATTCATCAGGTTACCTGCTAAAATAAAACCGGGGATACTCAGCAGGACAAATACATCTATCCCAGAGTACATTTTCATGGGTATGACCACAGGCGGAATCCCTTTAACCAACACATACACCAGACATGCCATTCCCAAAGAAAAGGCGATAGGAACCCGGAGAATTAAGCATCCTAATAAGACCATAAATAGTAGCCAGATCATGATGCTGGGTTTCTCAAAGTGTTTATCAATTCGAGGAGTGAAAAAATAGCTATGGTGGCAGCGAGCAATAACATACTGGCAAACGGAAGGGCCATTTTAATTCCCATACTAGGAGAATTTTCTAATAGCCCCAGTTGCATAAAGGGGATAGAGTAGACTGCTACCACACCAAATAACAGGATGGTGAGGAAATGGATGAGAATGGTAAGCTTCTTTTTTCCCTTCTCAGTAAGTCTATCAAAAAGGATATCCAGAGATACATATTCATTCTCCAGAAACGCAAGGCCTGCAGCAAAAGCTATGGCATAAATAAAGAAGAGTCTTGAAGCTTCTTCCGTCCAGGCAGGAGTGGAAGGGAAAAGAAACCTGGCAACTATTTGTAGTAGCACACTACCTACTAAGAGTACAGTGAAAATCAGGGTTCCTACACGCAAAACCTTAGTTATAAACGCCTTTATCATTTTGATGGAATTTCTCTTTCTTCATTTACTTTCAGATAGACACTTTGCATGTCAACTGATAGATTTTCAAAAATAGCGTCTTCACATTTGTCAGCAAATGCGCTTTTATCTACCTCAATGAAGGTCATACCTTTCTCCTTTAATAAACCTTCTAATCTGGATTCATTTTCTTCAAATAGCTGCCTTTCATACTTCTGCATGTCTTCTGCCGCTTCCAGAAAAATAAGCTGCAGCTCTTCAGGTAACCGTTGGAACTGCTCTTCCCCAATGATGGGGTAACTCCAGCTCATGACATGCTCAGTACGGTTGACATATTGTTGGACTTCAGAAAAGCCAGCTTGATATATCAGAGAAAGGGGATTCTCCTGGGCATCTATTGTCCCTTGTTGCAAGGAGGTAAATACTTCAGAAAAGGCCATGGGTGTAGGTTTAGCTCCCATGGCAGCCCAGGCGGTAACAAAGGACGGCACATTAGGAACCCTAACAATGAGCCCTT
Organism: Bacteroidota bacterium; assembly: GCA_039026975.1. GTDB lineage: Bacteria > Bacteroidota > Bacteroidia > J057 > J057 > JBCBKZ01. Next base: position 1,729 of record JBCCLI010000386.1, read on the forward strand.
CCAGATCTTCCGGTGATTGGATAGGTTTATTTGAGGTTAAGTGCCTGGGACCTCGAATGAAGTAGGTTACAGGTCGTAAGCCCATTTTTTTCAGCATAGCCTGCTCAATTTCCTTCCCAACAGAACCCTGAATGAATTCAGCTTGCTCTTTATCATTTTTGAGAAAGAAAGGCAATTCACAAAAGGTAGCAATCTCTATCCAGTTACTTAACAGAGATCCCGACACTGTCATGTCAATTACCCCAGCCTGGATAAGTCGAATAGATTCTATTTCCTTTGCGAGCTGCTCAGAAGGATAAATCTCTAAACGTATTCTCCCCTCACTTCTTTCTCTAAGAATGGTATCAAAGTAAGTAAAGGCCTGGAACCAGGTATCCTGTTCGTTGACAAACAAGCTTACCTTAAATACAAATGCCTCCTCTTCGGCTTGTTGACAAGCTGGTCCTGCGAGAACGGAAAGAAGTAACAGGAAAATGATGGCCTTCCTCATAGGGTCAATTCTCTGACACAGACTTAGCGTACTTTCTGTTATACAATTCTCTATTTAAGGTTTTTGCTGCTTCCACCATAGGTTTATAGGGAATGTCAGTATTAGTTACAAAGCCTACGTTATAATTCTCTCCATCATGCGCCCTGCCTGAAACAGGAGAGTCAATGTATTGGAACCAGTGAGCCCCTACAAAGTAAGGATTGTCAATCACTGTTTCCATGTACTTAGTGTACATACGAGCTCTGTCTTGCTGATCTGACGCATGGACAAGTCCCGGATGGAACAGGCCTGACTCCATAGTACCCATATGGAATTCTCCTATGATACTAGGCCTGTCTATTTCTTCCAGAAATGTCCAGTACTTATTCCCTACAGCTTCCTGGTAATAGTTGTAACTAAATACGTCTACATACTTTAGGGCTGCTTTTCTCACCTCTGGTCCCATCCCCCATGAGGCAAATCTGCATCCCATATACAAATGGTTAGGCAGTTCTTTCTCCAGCTCATCATGTACCGTCTGGAAATACCGGCTTGCATAGGCTTCCAACAAGACTGAAAAGTCTGCTAACATGGCAGAATTATAGTCTTCCTTATCCTTGTAATCCGCGCCTTTATCAAAGCTTGACCAACTGTCAATGTTTACTTCCCAAGCAGCATTAAGCGCCTGAAGTTTGGTATACTTTTCTTTCAGCATGTCAGAGAAAGTAGCCTTAATGGGATGTTGGCTAGCATTCATGGAAAGTGCATCTAACACTATCCCGTACTGGCCTTTGGGTGTGCCTGGTATTCCCCAACTCTTTTCATTATCTACGAAGACCCCAATACACCAGGGGCTTCCATTTACTTTTTTAGCCACAGTACTAACGGTTACTTTCACCCTTCTGGCAAACTCAGGATCAAACACATCAGGCATAGGTCCCCAATAATCGAAGCCTGAGCGCACTGTTTTAAAATCCCCAATGATCCATCCATCTGCGAAGTAGGGCATCCGATTTTTATCGTAAAAGTCTACTTCTGCCCAATTTCCAAATGAGGTGAATCCCCAGTTCAAAAAGCGATCTAAGGTAACGTCTACCCATTTGTCAAGATGCGCTCCAGGATACTCTTCTCCATACCGCCTTTCCAGATTAGCCTGGTAAAAACTATAGGTTTCCCCATGCTCAAAGGGACCTATGTGCTGCTCTCTCCTGTAGCTATAATGATTGGCCAGGTCGTCATCATAAGCTGGGAGTTCTTCAAACATGGCATTACGCATGGGATAGGCTATGTAGGCCGTACTTGTAATATCCTCCGTGAGATTTACCATTCCACGAGAGTCTTCCGGGGTAACATCTTCCGGATCCCTGTACCTGACTTGATCATTCTTAAAGTCTATACCCGTAAAACTGGTGGTATTCGCCATACGCACATTGGCTATGCCCGTAGAGAAAAACAAATACCCATCTGGATCTACCATAGCCCATGTTTTCTCTAATTTCTCCGTTCTAAAGTAACCCGTAGCTTCAAATTTAGGTCCATTCTCCCATCCTCCGAAGGCACTTCTCCCAGCCATGGTTCCCTCTTCCAGTTGTTTCAGCTCTTTCTCCGCTGCAGCCTTCAACTGCTCATCTGAGCTAATTTTTCCTTCAAACTCATCCTTGGCACTTTGCCCATACTTATCCACAATCTTTACCAGATAATCATCTGAAATCCGGGGACTTTCCACTAACCTGATATTGTCAATAATCAGGGACTTATCTGCAATAGGATGAGATAGATTTAGATAGATAGCAGATATTTCAGAAAAGTCTATGGCCTCCTTTAGCCCCATAATATTCATTCTCAAAGAAGAGGAGTTCCATGGATCAGGGTCATCTCGTAAGCCCGTATCCATATTCACATACTTGCCACTAAGCTCGAAATAGCAGGTTTTCGTCTCCCCCACGGGAATCACAGCAGCTCTTCTGATCCTGTGCCCTTTGGTATTTTCAACTGCCAGGAATACTTGTGTAGAATATCCTTCAGTAATGTTTGTAGCATCGAAGACTAAGCAAAAGTCATTGAATTGGCTGGCATCTATAGGTGTGGAGGGTTTCAACACAAGACCAGGATTTTTCTCATCCCCTTTGAAATCTACCTTTAAAGCTTGTTTCCCCTGGCTTACTCCCTTGTCTGTACTAAGTATACCTTCTGCATCAGTAAATGCCAGACCTTGAGGTAGCTCCTGGCCTTCAAAATCGAACAGAACAAGCTGTTCTTGCCCCTTCCATAAAGGATCAGGAGTGAAGGAGGTAGTATTCCCTAACTTAGAAGTAGTATCGCAGGAAAGGAGAAAGCTGATACTTAGGGTTAAGAGAAGTAGGTTTTTCATAATCGTATTTCTTTTCCGAGCTGGTAACCTCATAGGCGTGATATAGATTCATACCTAAGAAAAAGAAATAGTCTGAGACCAAAATGAATTGGCACTCGACAAAAACTTGACAGCCATTACTGTCTTTTCACTACCAAAAGAGGGGATGCAAAAGAAAGTTGAGTCCAGTCTTGTATGAGAAAAAGAGAAAGAATTCTCATGTTCAGTTATTATCGAGTAGCCTAATTTTTCTCTTCAATGTAAAAGTTGAAAAATTGTAAAAGACTGAACAGGACTTTCTTCAAGTAAGACGCTCTACTATGAAAGAATATACAGAGGAGGATTTTGACAGATTAGGAATCACTAACAAAGCATATCTGAGTGCTGCTTCTAAAAGAGCTTTGGCATGGCCCACATTAGGAAATGAATGGTTTGGTGAATTTGAGGTGTTTGACCTGGAAGGAGATCTAGCGTATGAAGAAGGGATCGTTAGACGTGATCCAAGTGCCATGATCAAGGTAGACAATCTATACTATGTATGGTACACCAAAGGGATAGGTCCTACCCAAGGCTTCGGAGGTCCAGCTTCATATAGAGTTTTTCCGTGGGATATGTGTGACATCTGGTATGCCACTTCTGAAGATGGATGGACATGGAAAGAAGAAGGTCTGGCAGTAGGTAGAGGTCCTGAAGGTAGCTACGATGACAGATCTGTGTTTACTACTGAGATATTTGAGCATGATGGAAAGTATTACCTCATTTATCAAACCGTCAAGTATCCATATACAGTCAGGGTAAAAAATCAGGTAGGTATCGCTTGGGCTAATTCTCCGCGAGGACCCTGGACCAAAACTGAAACGCCTATTTTAAGCCCGGCAAATAATGGAATATGGAAGGGGGAAGAAGATAACCGGTTCCATGTCATCAAAAAGGGAGACTTTGATAGCCATAAAGTACATGATCCCTGTCTCCTTCATGTAGGAGGCAAATTCTACCTCTATTATAAAGGAGAACAGATGGGAGAAGAAATCACTTTTGGAGGAAGGCAAATACGACACGGCTTAGCCATAGCTGATCACCCCTTTGGGCCTTATCATAAATCTCCCTATAACCCTATTTCAAATAGCGGACATGAAATATGTGTGTGGCCGTATAAAGGCGGTGTCGCATCTCTCATTACTACAGATGGTCCTGAGAAAAATACAGTCCAATGGGCAGAGGATGGAATTAACTTCGAAATCATGTCCGTCATTAAAGGGGCGCCACATGCCATAGGCTTAAACAGATCTCTTGATGCTGAAAGTAGTCCTCTGTCGGCCCTGGAATGGGGACTCACCCACCAATACATGACAGACGATTACCAATATATTCGAAGGTTTCATGGGCGTAGAGTAACCACCCATGTGGCTAAAGGGGAAGCATCCAAGAGCAAAGCATAATTCACTTACTAATGAAAGCAGCGTTTTATCTGAAAAAAGGAACATTCGAAATAGGAAAAGGCCAAGCTATTCCTCCTGGTCCTAATGAAGTTAGACTTGATGTAGCCTTCTGTGGAGTATGTGGTACTGATGTCCATATCTTTCATGGAGTCATGGATAAGCGTATTGGTCCCCCTCAGATAGTGGGACATGAGGCATCAGCCCTAGTAGCTGAAATAGGAGAAAATGTAGGAAATGTACAGGTGGG
>JBCCLI010000387.1:0-6232 GCA_039026975.1 Bacteroidota bacterium
AACGACAGCATGGCTACACTTGATAGCAAACTTCTGAGTGTCCCTATCCAGTTTTTGGAGCAGGGCACCCCCCATGCCTAATACCAGATTCTCCGCACTGATTTTGGCTTCTTTGAGTGCCGCATACATATCCTTGATGGCGTCATAATTCACCCCGTCTCCTTGTATGACTCTTACCTGAGGAGGAAGCACTTTATAGCCTTTTTCATTAGTGGTAAACCCAAACTTCTTGAACAGAATTTCGAAAATAGCCAGTAAGGTTCTTATGGGATCTCCACTATCAGGACGGATGACCAGGGTTCCTTCTCTATTGAGGATTTGTTCCCTAAGTTCTTCTCCCCAATATTCTTCGCAAGCCCTGAAGATGTTGTAGCTATCACTTACGCAAGCCACTATACCCTCTGGGAAGGTGTTGAGCACATGCTTAAATACGTCCAGCTCTCCTTTTTCTCCCAAAAGCGTAACGATGCTATGTTCCGTAGCTGGAATACTTTTTCCGAAGACCGTTTGGCTGTTGTAGTAGGCTTTGATCAGGCTGCTCCCAGCCAGGGTATCACTCCCATCAAAATTGATCAAGTGAGCGGCTCCTCCCAGTCCGGCACTTTCTACGCTGCTAACTCCTCTGAACCCAAAGTCGTTCAACACGAAATCTATTCCTACTTCAGATCCAGGCGTAGCTGTCTCTCGGTAATAGTGGGTAACTACTTTTTTTACCTCTCTGCTGATAGAAGCTACGGTAATAGGATACCAAAGCTGCATCAGGATCGTCTCCAGGAAGTTGGTCAGCCAAAAGCACTTGGGGTCAGTATTCTCCAGGGTCATGAGCACCTGTTGGGTAGGGACTGAAATACCTTCAGGAACGGCTTTAATCTTCACCGGGAGTTTGCCTCTGTAGGTATCCAGTATGTACTGAAAGTTCCCCTTATCAAATACGTCTTCCCTGCCAAATACTTGCGGCAGGAAGTCTGCTGCCTCATCCAAATCTTCTTGTGTAAAGGCTACCCCTTCCAGGAGCTCTTTGAGGTAATATTGTAAGCCAAAGAAAACTGTCTCATCAAATTTGCCACCACGACTCTCCATATAACTGTAGATGGAAGTAGTGCCAGGATAGTAGAGCTTATGGTGGCTGTATTTATATGCGTCTGCAAGTAGGATTAGGTTATTTTTCATGCTATGTGGTTCAAGGAGCGAAGATAAGGAATCTTGGAAGTTGATGCAGGGAGGGGGCTATTAATTCCATCCTTAGGCGCTTTTCTGAATAGCGTAAGGCTATGAGATTTTATTGTTGTTACTTAGGTACTCTAGATATACCGATCTTAGCTAGACATCACGTATTAACCCATTCCTACATGCAAATCCCTGATAAGCACACACAATTTCCCCTAGAGCATTATGATAGGCTATGTTTTCTGAAGAATATCATCAAGAACCCGAATATCATCGTCGGAGATTACACCTACTATGATGATTTTGAGTCGGTAGAGAATTTTGAGAAGAATGTGAAGTATCTGTTTGACTTCACGGGAGATAAATTGATCATAGGAAAGTTCTGTATGATCGCTTCTGATGTAACCTTCATCATGAATGGAGCCAACCATTTAAGTGAGGCCATCACTACCTATCCCTTCGCCATTTTTGGGAAAGACTGGACTAACGCCATGGAAGGAAAAGAATATCCAGTGAAGGGTGATACCATAATCGGCAATGATGTATGGATAGGCTATGGGGCTACCATCATGCCTGGCGTAACCATAGGTGATGGTGCCATCATAGCCACAAAATCCGTTGTTACCAAGGATGTCGTACCCTACGCTATTGTGGGCGGTAATCCAGCCAAAGAAATCCGAAAGAGATTCTCCCCATCAGAAATCCAGGACTTACTGGACATCAAATGGTGGGATTGGCCCATTGAGAAGATCACGGAGCATGTGCAGGCGTTGACGGGGAGGGATATTGTGGAGTTGAAGGGGGAGGTATGATGTGCTCAATTTTGGGCTCTTTCGCTTAGAATAAGAATGCTAAAAACTCTCCAGCAAGGAACTCTTGCTAGAAGGAATTCTTGCTAAAAAATCAATTGATACCTTGTTCCTCTTCCCGCTCCTAGTTTTTGAATAAATCCTGCCTTTAATAAAGATAGGAGAGAGTTCTGGACGGTACGCCTGACTAGGCCTGTTTCCAGGATGAGCTCTTTCACTGTTAATCTTTTTTCAGGAGAAGACTTAAAGCTCCCAAGCACCCGTGTAGCACTTTCTGACAAACGCTGTAGTGATCTGTAACGAGCACGCATGATAGAAATATCTTCCAGAGAATGTTGAATCATCTTGAGAAAGAACCATGCTAGCTGTTCAAGCTTATATTCCCGTGGATCAGCTTGAAAAGAACCATTTGAAGCCTGTTGTAAGGCTGTGTAATACATGGGTCTGTGTCTTTCAATTTGTCTATCAATGGAGATGTATCTTACCATTTTTTGAAGAGTAGCATCTTCTCCCTGCATTAAAGCCAGGAGAAATAAGGATCTTCCGAGTCTACCATTCCCATCCTGAAAGGGATGGATTGCGAGAAATCGAAAGACAAATTCGGTAGCTACCAATAAAGGCCAGGGATGTTTTTTGATCGTATCATTGTACCAGGAAACAAGATCATACATGGCGGTGTCAGTTTGAGGCCCAGGCGGAGTAGGGTCCAATACGATTCTTTCCTCTCCTGTTTCCTGCTGAACAGAAACTACCTGATTAGGCGTGAGTTTATATCTGCCTGCATAAGGAGTTGCCGCTGGATAGTGTCTCAGTAGTTCTTTATGTAACCCACAGATAATGGTCTCGCTTAATGGGAATAAACTCTCCCCTTGAAGAAATACAATATTTAGTATTTCCCGGCACCCTACCACCTCTTCTACACTTCTTTCTCTATCCTTGGAGAGTTTGTCTAGAATGATCGTCCGTTTTTCGTCAAATGCTATGGGATGCCCCTTTTTGGTCAGGGTAGTATCTACCCATTCTATTTCGGCATTGGTAAGGACTGCATTTTCAATGCGTGTAGATGCCCCTATGGTACTGATGAGGGCCCATTTGTGTAACCAGCTCTGTTCTTCACTGCTAAGATCAGCTAGCAGTAAAGCCTCCTTTTCCAGTTTTGCTTGCAGTTCTTTTAGGGCCTTCTCCAGTTTCAAGCTTGGCCGAAATGCCAAAGGATATGCCTCTTCATGTATCATACCCCAATATACCTAATTGCACTATATTTTTTATAATTATATAGTGCAATTAGGTGCATAAAACTTTGATCCTTTTTCAAGTATTAGTAGTGGCAATTATTTTCACTTCCCAATACAGAACTTACTAAAGATATTCCCTAAAACCTCATCATTGGTGATCTCACCTGTGATTTCGCCTATGTGGTGGAGGACGGTGCGTATGTCTATGGAGAGGAGGTCGCCGGTGAGGCCATTGAGGAGGCCGGCCTGGACGTCCTGGATGGCAGTGAGGGCCTGCTGAAGAGCATGGAGGTGGCGAGAGTTAGAGATGAGGGTTTGGTCTGGCGAGACGGTGGAGAAGTTTTGTACAGCGGTGAGCATCATCTGCTTGAGCTGGTCTATCTGCGTTTTCTCTTTGGCGGAGAACATGAGGGTAGGGTATGAGCTGGTAGATAGATCAGGTTGAGTGTCAAGTAGGTCCTCTTTATTGGCGAGGATCATGATTTGAGAACCTTCTGCCAGATTGAGTCCGGAAAGATAGGCCTCCGCATCGGGTATAGAATCGGTGCTGAGGTCGTAAATGTAGATGAGGAGGTTGGCCTGTTCTGCTAGAGAGAGCGTGCGCCTAACCCCTTCCGCTTCTATCACATCCTGGGTTTCTCTGACACCGGCCGTATCCATGAGTCGGAACTCTATGCCTTCTATGATGATGCGGTCTTCTATTACATCACGGGTGGTTCCGGGGATATCACTGACTATGGCGCGATTCTCATTGAGAAGCGTATTCAGGAGGGTGGACTTTCCTGCATTGGGCTTGCCCATAATGACGGTGGGGACACCTTGTTTGATGGCGTTGCCCAGACGGAAACTGCTGATGAGGGATTCCAATTTCTGACGGATTCGCTCTACGAGATCATCCAACTGCTGGCGGTCGGCGAACTGTACGTCCTCTTCTGAAAAGTCCAGTTCCAGTTCTATGAGGGAGGTGAAATTGAGGAGTTCTACTCTAAGGGCCTGAAGCTCATTAGAGATGCCTCCCCGCATCTGTCGGAGGGCCATTTTATGGGAAGCGGCTGAGGAAGAGGCGATAAGGTCTGCTACTGCTTCTGCCTGAGCTAGGTCCATAGCACCGTTGAGGTAAGCGCGTTGGGTAAACTCTCCTGCAAGGGCAGGACGAGCGCCTTTTTCAATGAGGAGTTGGATGACTTCTTGTAGGATATAGGTGCTCCCATGACAGGAAATCTCCACTACATCTTCCTTGGTGAAGGAACGCGGCTTCTTAAACACACTTAGTACCACCTCATCCAATACTTCTTCTCCTTTCAAGATGCTTCCATAGTGTAGGCTGTAACCTTCTGCTTTAAGTAGATCTTTGGAGAACACCTGATCAGAAATAGAAATAGCTTGGTCTCCTGAGATACGGATGATGCCTATGGCGCCTATGCCGGGAGGCGTAGATAGGGCTATTATGGTGTCAGTGGAGTGGATCATATGTTAGTAGTAGATCATGTAACTTGCCAGTAGGGCTTTCCAGTGTTTCGTCGCCTGCCGCGGGCCTTCCATATCAGCCCAGTGCCCTACTTTTGGCAGTTGCCCCAAAAGTAGGCAAAAACGCTTTGTTCCTCCAATGCATCCCTACATGCCTCCCACAACCCGTGGAGGAACGGCCTGCCCAGTTCTTAATGGCGATTCTCTTTGATTCTTGTAAATAGATGTCCTTCTGTACGTAAAAAGGGAGTAATCAGCTCCAAAGTATAGGTTCAATTTTACTTATGGTATCTGATATGTCTTATTGCCTTCGCGTATTAGCGTGAAAAGACGCGCGTAAACCCGCCAAGGTGTAAAGAAGCCAGGATGCCTATCCAGAGATTAACTTATTTGAAGAATAGAATTAAGCTAAATCCTTAGGGTCAGAAATAACGAGTAGAGAATCTATTTGTAGGAAGTGTTTATCATATGTGAAAATGGGCAGTTCCAATTGAAGAGCTAGTGAAGCTATCCAAATATCATTTGTAGGAATAGGTGAACCATTAGACTTGAGTTGTAAATAAATATTCCGGTAAAAATCTGACGTACTTTCATTTATGGAAAGAAGCAACACATTCGAAATAGCTAAGAAGGAATAAAGTTCGTCTAGGTTAGTTTTCTCACGATTTCCTAAACCAAAACCAGCTTTTAATTCTGCTAAGACTATTGGGGAGAATATAATGTTATCAGCTTTTTTGATTATCTCTACGGCTGGTTTATGGCCTCTCTTAAAAGCAGAATAAGCATTGGTATCAATCACAAAGGAACTGTTCATTTCCACATTTCAGGATCAATTTCCCTGAATGAAGTAGTATTATTTTCAAATTCTTTTGCATCTTCCTCACTCCAGGTACCGGCTAATGAATTGAAATTAGATTTCTGGGATTCCTTTCCTATATCTTCTGAGTCATTAAAAAAGTCCAGTAAAGCCTTATGAAATAGGTCCGAAACGTCCATGCCTCTATGCTTGGCCTCAAGCTTTAGCCTGTTCCAAAGGGACTTATCAATATGAGGCAACTCTATTTTCATGCTTCAATTTAAAAAAAAGAGATTAAAAATGGATTAAAACATACTTAGTCAAAACAAGTCTTAGTGTATTTTTTAACGTAAAAGGGTCTTCCTGAGTTCTAAAAATGCACTAGTTCAATAGTCTATTGGCCTTACCAACATTTTTGTACTTTTAAACAAAGATGGCATATGAAGGAAGTGGAAACAAAGACATATCAAAGCCCGGATACTTATTTGTTATTGGAAGAATCTGCTTCTGAAAAACACGAATACAGAAAGGGCGAAATTACTGCTCTGGCAGGGGCCAGTCTTAACCACGCTCGCATTGTGAGAAATGTATCTTCCCTCCTTCATAATGCTAACAGCGGGTGTGAAGTGTTGATGAATGATGTAAAGCTTCAGGTTAAAAATATTCAGGATGAGGCGTTTTACTATCCAGACTTGATGGTGATATGTGGTGATGTTCAAGTTTCAGATACCCACAAAGATATTGTGCTAAATCCTATC
>JBCCLI010000388.1:0-6231 GCA_039026975.1 Bacteroidota bacterium
ATGCTGATACACCGCTTCTTTGAATAACATAGTAATTTCTGACTGTCTGTCTGGTCTAGATAGGATAGCGGGGGATGCTTCTGCTAGTTTTGAAATGATGGCCTTGAGTAGAGAAGTTTGGATCTCAAGCGTATATGAGTAACCATCCTCCTGCTGTACTAACAGTTCACAACATCTGCACAGCCAATTTATTTTATCGCTAGACAAAGAATGTTTGGGATAGAAGGTAAGTCGATTTAGGAGTAGCCTATCAGTAAAAATTAGTGGGAGGATGCCGTTATCCATATATATGAAGTACCCCTGGGTAGTAGGATCAATGGACTGGATACTATTGAGATGGCCTTCTCTAATAAATAACAGATCATTTTTCTGCAATGATAGAACCTCACTGTCTATCTGCTGACTCCCTCCACCATGAGAGAATATCAGTAGGAAATTATATTCTGCTCTAAAAAGAGGAGATGGCACTTTTACTAGCTTATGAGCTACAGCTAGTGGATACACCTGAATAGGGCTAGTCTGGGACATATAGCTTCTAGCTTCAGGGCCCATGTAATCACGTATAAACTTCTCTAGGTTTACAATTTCTGTATCCATATGATTCCTCAATCTGTTTATCCAAGGTAGTAAAACCTACACTATTCACACATGGGTATAAATAGACTGATTATGGGAGGTAAAAAATTACTAGCCCTGACTTGATGGCAAGAGTCAGCTGAGGGTTTGAATGAGGAAATGCAATGGCTTATTTCCTTGCACATTCCCCTAAGCCTATGTATCATTGTTTCCCAGAAAAGCGTATATGCAGATTACAGATGAACTAATGGATAAAATAGCTTCTCTCGCTAGGCTGAGTTTTTCTCAGGAAGAGAAAGAAGCGTATAAGGCTGACTTCCAGAAAATGCTGGACTTTGTAGACCAACTACAGGAGGTAGACACAGAGGGAGTTGAACCGCTCATCCACATGACAGAGGAGTGGAATCATCTTAGAGATGATAAGCCAGCACATACTATCTCTAAAGAAGATGCCCTTAAAAATGCGCCTCAGGCAGATGACAATTTCTTCTACGTACCCAAAGTTATTGATAAGTAAACCTTTACCTTTTCTTCTTGCTTGTGTGTAGGCTTAACATAATTTCCATTGGAATAGATATAATCTTTTCCGCTATTTTGGAGAATGAGCAAGTAAATACTCATCCGGTAAGTAGGTAATAACTTTTCATAGATGGACCTGAAACGTCTTCCTTTTCTTCCTCTCCATTTCTTTTACCAAAGATTCACCCCCTCCTTTAAACGGATCTTTCTTGTCATCTTTTTCCTCTTACTTATCTGTGGGATAGGGACCTTAATAGTATATGATAACCCTTACCTCCTATCCTTGACTGTACAAGAAATAGCTGAAACTGAAGAGGAACAGCTTACCCTTATAGAGATTGAGGAGAATTTCCGAAGTGTTCCCGTAGACTTTGGGGTCTTTAAACAGTGGATCACTTTCTCTGCAGGCCCCATTCTTCCTCACACTGCACCACTCATCTTTTTCCTAATTTTTCAATGGATAGGATGGACGCTGCTGCTGGCCATAGGAACCCAGATTAAGTCTCGCTGGTTTTTCCTCATATACGGATTATTCGCTTTCTTCATTCATTTCAGTGGAGTAGGAACCCTCATCATCCCACAAGACCCTTACCTCCTTTTTGAATTGGTGGTAGTAGGTTCATTTTTGGGACTGGCTTATGTATTCCAAATGAGTATACTCAGATGGTCTTTCCTGAGCAGGTGGCTTTGCTTTATTGGATTATCTACTATCTATTTGATAATAGCCTATGTCAGGGCTGGAGCGGAATCATTTTTTTCTATACCGTCTAGTCTATTTCTGTATTTAGCGGCTCTCTCTGTCATTTTTCTTTTATTCATAGCTAAAGAACCTACTAACCTCATCCTCTTTGGAGCTACTAATAGGAGGAATATATCCAGCAGACTTTCCCCAGGCCTCATCTTTTTGACCATGTTTATTCTCTTTATTACTGAGTTTTTCTGGGTGCATGAGGTAATGGATTTTGGGTGGTTTGAAGGGAGCGAGTTATTTATCCGACCAGTCTATTTTGTGGTGCCTTCTCTCATTCTTACCATCTTTCTTTCCCAGAACCATTACCAGCAAGTCCGCCACATATTCACTACTAATACAGTATTTACTTTTTTTCTAGCCTGTTTCTCCCTCATCATCATGAGTTTCATGATGTACTTCTTTGCTAGCGGGGACGCTGTGTTCCTGAATTTCATAGAGCGCTGGGCCTCTATATCCTTTCTGGCAGTAGGATTAGCACATATGTTCTATGTATTTACCAACTTTCTTCCTCTCCTTCAGCGGAGAGTACATGTGTATTATTTACTGGCTGGAGGTAAGAAATTTAGCTTCGCCGTAATTTGGCTTATTGCCCTCAGTGCATTGGTCATAGCTGAAGGGTATCAGAGTTGGAAAATTCCCAGGTACATCCTTCATGGCATATCAGTAGCTAAGGGAGACGTACACTTTCGCAAGCAGGAAGTAGAAGACGCTGCTGCCTCTTACAGAGTGTCTACTTTTGCTGTAAAGACCAGTACCAAAGCTAATTATAACTTAGCCGCTTTAGCCTTAGCTCAAGGAGAAAAAGTCCCTGAAATCATCCCTTACTATCAGACGGCCAATGCATACGAGGCTTTCCCATATGCATATGTAAATGCGGCCAATCTGCTATGGGTAAATGGCTACCAAAGTAATGCAGTTAACCTACTGCGAAAAGCAAAAAGTAAACACCCACATATATACACTAACCTGGGAAGATTTTATACCTACAAGCAGCAACCTGATTCTGCTATACTGGCATACAAAAACGCCCTACAACTAGATCTAACCTTAGGGCCAACCTATGCAAATCTGGCACACGTTTACGAGCGGGAAGGAAAGCAAGAAACAGCTGATGAGTTTTATGAAGCTGCAATAGAGGTATCGCCAGAGAATACTTCTGTTCAAATTAATGCGCTATACCATGATCTGATAAGAGGGAACCCCCTCCTAAGAATAAAGTCTGATACTACCCAGCCCTATCTGCTCCATAACTTAGCTTTGGCAGCCTTGAGATCTTCTGATAAAGAGGAAGCGTTTACTCTCCTCTCTCAAAGTGCAGATGAATCACTCTCACTGGAAAGTGTTCTCCTAAAAGCATGGCTAGAGTTTGAGGCTGATTCTCTGGATAAGTCCCTGAGTAGATTTTCTTTCCATACAGAAAGTTATCCTAGGGATGCTGCTCCTGCCTTCCTAAAATTAGGACATCTGTATTTCAAGCATGGAAATCCTGAAATGGCCAAAGTCTTTTATCAGCAAGCGGGAGAAGCTGGGGACTCTTATGGTTCATTCATGGAAGCCCTTATGATGCTGGATACTAGACAGCCAGACTCAGCCTATACCAAGCTGATAGCTTTACGATCAGAAGCAACAGAATTATTTGAGCCCATTTCTAAAGAACTAGGTATGCTTCTTAAAGCATACAGCCAGGGAGATGAAACCTACGCAGCCTTAGAATGGGACCTATCTACCCTAAGCCTGGAAGAAAGAATTCGCGTTAGCTTGTATGCTGATAGTGTAGACCGCTTCAGTACCGCACTCAATAATTTCAGAGACATCCTGGAAGAAGATTATGGCTACCCTATTCCCTATGTAGAAATGAGTAAGATATACCAGCACTATGATAATGCAGAAGCAGAAACAGTATTGCTAAATGGAATAGAGAGCACCCAGAGTAATCCTTCTCTCTTGCTACAGTTAGCTTCTGTTTACGCCTCACAAAAAAAGGAAACGAAAGCGGACTCTTTATTACAGCTACTGCCAGATTCTTTAGAGAATAAGAAGCAGTATATACACATACAAGCTTATTTAGCCTTAAGTGAAGGAGATACAAGCGCTGCTTATAACCTATTAGAAAGCGTTTACCAAACGCATCCCTTGGATAAAGAGACTATTATCTTGATGGCAGATATTCTTCACGCTCAGCAGGATATAGGACGTGGCATTAGCTTAATAGATCAGGCCATCACCTATAACACACAGGTCCCAGCCTACTGGTATTACTATGGTCTGTTTGCTAAGCAGTACGGAATGGCAGAAGAGGTAACCTACGCGCGGGAACAAGTCATTAGCTTAAGCCAAAATCCCCAACTTATTGCTAAAGCAGAGGCAGACCTTTACATAGAAATAGCCGAATAAAGGTTCTGCTAGGACGATGTAATTCCCTATCTCACAGATCAGCTCATACAATAGTGCTGCACTATTGCTATATTGAAATCACTTAACTACAATTATGGAAGCCGTCATTCAACTCCAACATATTAGAAAAACCTACCAGATGGGGACAGTAGAGATTCATGCTTTGCGTGATGTATCTCTGGATATAGGTAGAAATGAGTATGTAGCCATCATGGGCCCTTCCGGTTCTGGAAAGTCTACTATGATGAATGTGCTCGGATGTTTAGATAGTCCCTCTGAAGGAGACTACTTTCTGAATAATACGAATGTGAGTAATATGGATGATAGTGAGCTAGCATTCACTAGAAATAAGGAGATCGGTTTCGTCTTCCAGACTTTTAATCTACTAAAGCGTTCTACTGCCCTGGATAATGTAGCCCTCCCGCTAGTATATGCTGGTCTAAGTAAAAGTGCCAGACATGATCGCGCAGAGGAAGTCTTAGCTAGTGTGGGACTTGGAGATAGAGTCCACCACAAACCCAACGAGCTCTCGGGTGGGCAGCGCCAGCGTGTAGCCGTAGCCAGAGCCTTAGTAAATAATCCCTCCATCATATTGGCAGATGAACCTACGGGAAATCTGGATACCAAAACCTCCTATGAAATCATGGAGCTGTTTGAAAGACTTCACCAGTCGGGAAATACCATTATCCTGGTGACCCACGAGGAGGATATTGCCCAGCATGCCCAGAAAATTGTACGTCTACGAGATGGAAATATAGAGAAGATCACAGAGAATGAAACCCGAATTATAGCCACTGCTGCCCATCAGTAGATACGAACAAATAGACGGAGAGGTTAACGCCACTTACTCCTTGGGTGTTAATTTGCGGAAGTCAGCACAGACCACAGAAAATGAAAATCTGCGCCCTAGCCCCTTCTACTCATAGGCAGGGGCTTACCAAGGGTTCCAGTAGAGTCAGCCTTCACTAAAACAGCAATAAAAAAGTAAGACCAAACAGTAAGGTGTATCCCATAATGTCCGTGAACGCGGTTATAAAAATGGAGGAAGCTACTGCGGGGTCCACCCTTAGCCGTTCGAGGGTCAGAGGAACCAGAGACCCCATCAGACCTGCTATAAATAAGTTGCCGAAGAGGGCTACTGCCACTACTATCCCCAGCTTGGGATCATCTCCCCGGATAACCGCTATCAAGGAAACTAATGTGCCGAGAATAATCCCGTTAATCATACCTACCAGCACTTCTTTCATGATTACCTGAAAAGCTTTTCTGGCAGGAACCCCATCCGTAGAAATCCTTCTAATAGTAACAGCTAAGGTTTGGGTAGCTCCATTTCCAGCTACTCCAGCTATGATAGGCATGAAAGAAGCCAACACGGCCATCTCTGAAATTATATCGTCAAACTGCCGAATCACTTGGCTTGCTAAAAAAGCCGTAATTAAATTAATTAATAGCCATGGCATACGGCTTTTGACAGCATCAGCCCACCCTCCTCTTAGGTTTTCATCTTCAGATACCCCAGCGAAGTTCAGAATATCTTCTGTAGTCTCATCTTCCAATACATCCAAGATATCATCAAAGGTGATTCTCCCTAGCAGCACACCTATATCATCTACTACGGGTAAGGTAGGGAGATTATACTGAGACATGATTTTAGCTACTGCTTCCTGGTCATCATGAACATTAACTGATATGATCTCACTATCCATGATATTCTCCACGGTCTCACTATTCCTGGCCTGAAATAGATTCTTAATGGTCACATACCCCTCCAGATGCCCATTTTCATCTACTACATAAATAGCGTAAAAGTCCTCCGTGTCTTCTGACTGATTAACCGCTTCCCGCAAGGCATCCAGCTTAGTCATATTAGCCAGTACACTGATGACATCCGGGTTCATAAGTCCTCCGGCAGACTCTTCATCATAGTCTAGAAGCTGGTTTAGCAGGAGTTCATCTTCATCAGGGACAAAGTGTAAGATCCTGTCTTTCAG
>JBCCLI010000389.1:0-6218 GCA_039026975.1 Bacteroidota bacterium
GATCTAGCTGCTCAATTACAACAGCATCATCTTTTTCCACTGGCTGATAATAGTACACTGAACTACTAAGGCTAAAGAGCTTACAACCTTTACGAATACTTAGCTGATACTCTTCTTGGCAATAGTCCACTAACTCTCTACGTGCACAAGGGGCTAGAGCTTTTTTTCGATCACATCTTTGAGTATCCTATGCTCAAGACTGATATCTGCATACATCTGCTTAAGCCTCCGATTCTCCTCTTCCAGTTGTATTCTCTAGTTGAAAAGTGAGCCAGCTTCTGGTTGAAAACTGAGCCAATTTAAAAGGTTAACTAGATGAGCGAGATTCTCATCTTAATAGATGCTCAGTATGGAAGAAAACGCACAAATCATCATCGATTATTTTCGCAAGGGGAAGTCTCAGCGGGAGATATCCCGAGAGTTAGGGATTAGCCGTAATACTGTCCGGAAGTACATTTCCCACTATCAAGGTAAGTTAACGGACGGCTCTGGTGCCATTAGCTCAGCAGGTCAGATATCAGCTCCTGTCTATGACAGTAGTAGCCGCAGTAGGCGTAAGCTGACAGAAGAAGTAGTAGCCAAGATAGCAAGCTACTTATCTGCCAATGAACAGAAACGCAGGAGTGGGAAGTCCAAGCAGCAGATGAAAAATGTAGATATCCATGCAGCCCTATTGGATGCAGGCTATGATATTGGCTATTCTACCGTCTGTGAGTATATCCATAAGTACAAGTCTCGAAGCAAAGAGGTGTTTATCCGCCAGCGTTATACCCCTGGTAGTAGCGTAGAGTTTGACTGGGGAGAAGTCAAGCTGGAGATAGGAGGGAAACAAAAACAATTGATGTTAGCGGTTTTCACCTCCTGCTACAGCAATCATCGTTGGTCGATGTTATTTTATCGACAGGATATGGTGAGCTTTCTTCAGGCGCATGTAAGCTATTTTTCCTCAGTAGGCTATGTAAGTGGAGAAGTGGTGTATGACAATATGCGTGTAGCGGTACGTAGATTTGCTTTGAAGCAGTCAGATAAACAGCCCACAGAAGCCTTACTAAAGCTTAGCGCCTACTATGGATTTTCTTATCGGTTTTGTAATGTAGGGAAGGGGAATGAAAAAGGACATGTAGAGCGTAGTGTAGAAGTTATTCGCCGTAAGGCCTTCTGTAGAACGGACCGTTTTGAGAGCCTCGAACAGGCTAATGCACACCTTCAGGTAGTCTGCGAGAAGATTAACCAAGGCAGGGTCAAAGGTCGGGATCAAAGTATAGCCGAAGCCTTTGAACTCGAAACTTCCTATATGCGGGAGGCTCCTCCGGCTTATGTCGCCTGTAGTCTTAAGCAGGTGAAGGTCAATAAATACAGCTGTATTCGTTTAGATAATAACTTCTACTCCCTCAAAGAAGGATATGTAGGCAGACAGGTAGAGGTAAGGATATATGCACACAGGATAGAAATACGTGATCCCCAGACCCTGCCGGGTGATACGCCTCTGGGGTTACACCCTCGCAGGCATAGTCGTGAGCAATGGTACATCCAGTTAGACCATTATCTCCAAACACTCAGCCAGAAACCTGGTGCACTCAAACAGTCCGAAGCCTGGTATCAGGCTGACCCCCGGCTACATAGTCTCTTTAAGGCCTACTTTGAGAATCAACCTCGTATATTTATCGAGCTCCTAATCTGGGCCAGGAAACAGACCTATGACATAGAGGCCATCTGCAGGGTCGCTCAGCAGGCGGCTCTAGCAAGGCCTAATAGCCCCATTTCTTTGGAAGTCATCCAACTTCTGGCTCAAGGACATATGAGGCCCGCGCTGCATAGCCCCGCCCATGAGCTAAAGACTTCTGATACGCAAGATCAACGCATCTGCACCCATGCTACCGAACAGCTAGAACAGGCCCAAAACCTCTTTAACTCATCTTATACCCGATAGACTACCCTTCTACTCAATACATGTTAATCAAATAAACTCATCCTATGAAAGAAGACATCCAACACCAGGAGCTGAAGCAGGCCATTTATGGCTGCTCTATTGAACTGAAGCTACCGGCTTTCAGAAAACACTATCTTGAGTTCGCCCAGCAGGCGGCTAAGCAGAATCAATCCTATGAGCAATACCTACTCCAACTCATGGAGGAAGAAACCGCTCAAAGGGTCATCCGTAGAAGAGAACAGCGAATCCGTAGAGCGCAGTTCCCCTATAAAAAGTTCCTACAGGACATACAGCTTGAGGAGCTACCCAAGGATGGGCAGCAAAAGTTCCAACAACTACAAAGACTTGATTTCATCTCACAGGGGCAGAATATCATCTTCTCTGGAAACCCCGGAACCGGGAAAACACACATGGCCATAGGACTAGGCATCAAAGCCTGTCAGCAAGACTTTACCGTCATGTTTACCACCATCCCAAGGCTGATCACTCAAATCAATGAAGCCAGATCTGAAAGAAAACTCAGACTCTTGGAAGCCAGATTTGAAAACTATGATCTGGTCATCTGTGATGAATTTGGATATGTCTCCTTTGATAAGCAGGCCGCCGAAATCCTCTTCACACATCTCTCATTAAGAGCAGGCAGAAAGGCTACCATCATTACCACTAACCTCGCCTTTAACAGATGGAAAGAAATCTTTGGGGATGAAATCCTCACTGCTGCCATGGTGGACAGGCTCACACATAGAGCCATTCTCGTTGACATGAATGGACAGTCTTTTAGAATCAAAGAAACTCAACAACTTTCATCTCTTTAATTTTTTACCCTCTTTTACCTAAATCTTTGTGGTTCACTTTTCAACCAGAAGCTGGCTCACTTTTCAACTGGAGAATACACCAGTTCCTTCAAGCGTTTGATCATTTTGGCATCCATCCCACCGTACTTGTTCTTCCAGTTATAGAAGGTGCCTTGGCTGATACCATGCTCCTTACAAACATCAGATACACTTACCCCAGCTTCATGCTGCTTGAGGATTTTGACGATTTGACTATCTGTGAATTTTGACTTTTTCATCTCTCCTGAAGTTAACAGTTTCTAGTTTTAATCGCTGCTATTTTCAGGGAAGCTTACAATACCAGCTCAAGCCTCGGCCCCTACAGAACATTCTATTCTAGGTATGGATCAGAATTCTATAACCTGCTAAATTCTCCCAGTGCTGATGATCAACTGACGGGGGCTTTTTGGACGCATTATGAATTGATAATCCACCTCCAGAAACTAAAGCAGTATCAATAGAAGCAGTATCTTTAATAGGATTGTTACTAAGCTTATTATTGCCTTCTATGAGGCAGTCAGTTAATTCAAGTTCATGATTTATTGCATAAATTCCTCCTCCGCCTAAGTTAGACCAATTATTAGAAAAAGTACATCCTGAAACCAAAGAAGAACTATCTGAGTTCCCAATACCCCCACCGAAACCTAGGCTGATATTGTCAAAGAAATAGCAATTTGTAATTTGAGCATTAGATTCTGCACCACTAATTCCTCCTCCATAAATGGAAGCTATGTTGCTGTTAAAGTAACAATTAGAAATTATTGGGGAACCTTCTAGATTATAAATTCCCCCTCCGCTCCCCCTTCCTGATGAAGATGCGTTTCTAGTAAAAGTGCTAGAACTAATTAATGGGCTACCCCCATAATTTAATAGTCCTCCTCCACTAAGGTCCGAACTATTGGACACAAACTCACAATTTCTTACTATTGAGTTTCCAAAGGCAAGGACCACTGCTCCTCCTGCTACAGAAGCGGAGTTATTTTGAAAAAGACACTGTTCGATAATCAGATTACTGAATCTACTGTAAAGACCTCCACCTCCTATGTCGCCAAGAAATGTTGAATCTAGGGAGTTTGCATTGCCTCCAGTAATAATAAATCCAGAAATCGTAGTATTTTCATCTACCTCTGATGCGAAGACAACTGAGTAACTATTGTCTAAAGCGTTTCCGCGGACTCCAATATCTCCGCTTAGTAAAGTTGGATTGTGAACAAAAAGGCTACTTGAATCTATTGATCTTTCTGCGAGTAATGTTTCAGTACCATTGAAACCTCCATATAGTTTTACACCATTTGCCAGTTTAAAGCTAGTCTTTCTTTGAGAATTATTACAAACCAAACAATCTATCGGATTATAAACCCCTGAGGCTACCCAGATTTGGTCTCCATAATCTGTTTCAGCTAAAGCGTCCTGAAGGTCATTAAATGCATCGGTCCAGCTTAGTCCAGTATTAGTTCCATTTGCATCATCATTTACAAAGATTACTCTTTGACTATGTAAAAGGATTGTAGAACATAAAAAAGAAATTATTAAGCTACTTCTTTTCAATGTAGTGATGGGAAGTGGTAAAGTTAGGCACATAGAAAATGAAGGTTAAGATAACTAGTACATTACTGAGTAATATAATATTTACAAATATGAATTACTATATTGTAATTGTATTTAATATCGAATTCTTCATTGCATTGTTAACTTTGGTTAAAACTATTTCTTTATTATTATCTTATTAACTGAAGTTTTGTGGGAATCATAGAAAATTGAAATCGTATAAAATCCTTCGGGTAGATATTTAATGTTTATGAAATGATCACTTTTGTACAATTGATCCACAATAACTCTCCCTTGTAAATCCATGATCTTAATTACTACTTCTTCCCTAAAATGCTTTGGTAAAGAAATTATCAACTTTTCGGAAGCAGGGTTAGGGAAAACCCTCAAACTTTGATCAGCGGATAAAGATTCTAGATCGCTAGTTATAATAGAAAGAGGAAAGGCCTTAGCCTGATAAACTTTTTTAGTTGCAGCATCCTGAAGGAATACAATGAGCTGATAATCATTAGGTTTGTGATCAATTAGGCTAAAGAATAGCTCTTCATTTTCGATTGGATTGAAAGTAGCTGTTTCTTCCTCCATCCAGTTGGCTTTACTTAGTCCAGCAGGATCAGGAAAGAACTTTGTGGCTACATTGTTGAGTGGAAGACCCCTAAAAAGGTAGGCAGTAGGTTAAGTCTTAAAAGTATAACTTACTGAAAATGAAAAAAACGAGAAAAAACTATGACCGAGCCTTCAAAGAAATGGCCGTCGAATTGGTAAAGAGCGGAAAGAGCTCCGCTGAAGTATCCAGAGAACTGGGGGTAGCTAGTAGTACCATCAACCGCTGGCGCAGGGAGTTTGAAGCTGATCCTAAGAACTGCTTTCCCGGTAATGGCAATGCCCAGCTAAGTGAACAGGAAAGAGAGATTTTGCAGCTGAAGAAAGAACTTCGAGAGGCTCAACTAGAGGTAGAAATCTTAAAAAAGGCAGTAAGCATCTTCTCCAAGAGAGATCCCAACTCTACAGCTTTATGAAAGCGCATAAAGAGGTATTTGGGATTGAGAGGATGTGTCGAGTATTTCAGATAAGCCGTAGTAGCTACTACAAATGGCTAGGGTATCCTATCTCAGCTAGGGCCCAAGAGAATGAGCGGCTCACCGTTGAGATCAGGAGGATATATGAAGAACACAAGGGGATATACGGCTCTGCGAAGATACATGATCAGCTGTGTAAAGAAGGCTATACGATCTCTGAGAATAGAGTTGCCAGACTGATGCAAGAGGCTGGTTTAAAGAGTATTACAAGGAAAAAGGCCTTTAGAGTATCTACCACAGATTCTGATCACAATGAAGCTGTGTGTATGAATATTCTTAATAGAGTCTTCAAGATGGAAGCTCCTTCTAGGGCATGGGTCTCTGATATCAGTTATATCCCTACTGCGCAGGGCTGGCTATATTTGACTATGATCATGGACCTGTATGACCGTAAGATTATTGGATGGTCATTAAGTGAGGGACTCAGCGCAGAGGAGACTACCATTCAGGCCTGGAAGATGGCTTGCTCAAATAGAGCAGTAGGAGAAGGAATGATTTTCCACTCAGACAGAGGGATACAGTATGCAGCTGAGGCCTTTAGAGACTTACTCCCTGAGCAAGTCAGACAGAGTATGAGCAGAAAGGCCAACTGTTGGGATAATGCTGTAGCGGAAAGTTTCTTTAAGATTCTCAAGTCAGAACTAGTCAATCATGTTAGCTTTTCTTCTAGAGAAATGGCTAAGAGAGAAATCTTCATCTTCATTGAAATATGGTATAACAGACAAAGAACCCATTCAACATTGGGATACATGACCCCAGAGGAATTTAGTCAACAATTTTATTCATCTTGCGCTTAACTAATTTGTCCACCTTTTCGGGGGTAGTCCA
>JBCCLI010000390.1:0-6213 GCA_039026975.1 Bacteroidota bacterium
GTAAAACTGAATAGTACTCGGATCATCCTGCTCTGCTTCATATTCAAAGGACGCCTGACAATCCTCTACATTTTCTCCAGAAACTAATATTTTATAGCACTCAGCACTTTCACATCCTTGTTCATCATAAATGTTCAGACATACCTCATATACTCCATAGTTTTCATAAGCATGTTCAGGCTCTCTTTCTGTAGAAGATCCTCCATCTCCAAAAAGCCACTTGTACTGCACGCCATCAGGGTTGGGGATTTCAGATCTGTCAATGAATTTATAGCGTTTGGATTCTAGTTTTTCAGGTTCAAAACGAGCTTCACAGGCGTCCGCGGGCTCACCTACATAAACAGTATCACAATAGAATGCCTCACAACCGTAGGCGTCTACTCCTCTTAAGCAGGTCAAATAGGCTCCTGGGCCTGGAAACACATAGTCTATTACAGGGCCAAAGGCCTGTTCTCCATTCCAAAACTCCCACTTCCATTCCACAAAATCATTACTCCCATATCCACTAAAAAATACACGCCCAAGCTCACTCCCGTCAGGTTGGTAGGAGAATGAAACGAAACACTCAAGGTCATTCTTGACAAATACATACTGTATACTAGTATCATTACATCCGCTAGCCTCATCAAATATGATGAGCTGAACTGCATATTCTCCTTCATCAGGAAAAGTAAATGATACTTCATCCTCGTTCTCAAACCGTCCTAATTCTCCATTATCTCCTAGTTCCCACAGGATGGAAGAATAAGACCCCCTTGATTCATTCTGAAAAGTGTAGGTGCTGGAGCTAGGCGCCTCTTTTCGAAAGGAAAAACGAGCCTTACAAGCAAGTTCTCCTCTACAAATAGCAAACTCTACCGTGGAAGGTTCAATTTGCCCATCACTCAATTGCAGGGTGTAGAGTTGCTTTTCTTCCTGGCAATCATAGGTATAAACAAAAAAGACAGCCGAAGCTGACTGAGGTACCTGAAAAGAAGCGGTAAAATATCCTTCTAAGGTAGTGTAAACGGTGTCATCATAGGCAAAATCTGTACTTTCTACAGCCTCTATCCATACTGGGTGGTCAGTAACTATTTCTCCTGTTTGAGCATCAAACACAAATCCATCTATCTTGACTTCAACTGTTTGAGAAATTACAATGAGCGGGAAAATAAAACACAAATAAGCTAGTAGTGATTTTCGCATGTATCGGTTATTACGATACTGGAAATGTATAAATCCTGTAATTAGTCCAGAAGACAGAAAGGCAGGGATTATTACTGTAGGGGTGAAAGTAGTTAGGGTAGGATTAAGAGCTTTTTCAGCTTAAAATGAACTTAGGTGCTGTTGTGGAATCACAATTTTAGTATTTTCAGCCCATCAATAACCTACACTTACTATGCAATTTATTGACCAGGCAACCTTTACAGACAAGCGAGTTCTTATCAGAGTGGATTTTAATGTCCCACTGGATGATAATCAGGAAGTTACAGATGATAGGCGTATCAGAGAAGCAGCACCTACTATTAATCATATACTTGAAAATGGCGGATCTGTTGTGCTGATGTCTCATCTGGGAAGACCCAAGAATGGACCAGAGGATAAATTTAGCCTTAGACATACCTTAGATACCTTACAGAAGTATGTAGGTGTAGATGTAATGTTTGCAGACGACTGTATAGGAAATTCAGCTCTTGAGATGAGCCGAGACTTACAGGCTGGACAAGTTCTCTTACTGGAGAATGTCAGATTTTATCAAGAAGAAACGAAAGGCGATAAGGATTTTGCAGAAAAACTTTCCCAGCATGGAGACATTTATGCTAATGATGCCTTCGGGAGCGCACATAGAGCACATGCCAGTACCACAGTAGTGGCAGAGTTCTTTGATGAAACCTACTGTGGGTTCCTGCTAAAAAAAGAAATAGAGAATGCGGAGAAGATCTTGAATAGTACGGAAAAGCCTGTATGTGCTATCATGGGAGGAGCCAAAGTGTCTGATAAAATTCAGATCATAAATAATTTACTGGATAAGATAAACTATCTGTTAATAGGAGGAGGTATGGCTTACACCTTTCTAAGGGCTAAAGGCTACCAGGTAGGCACTTCCTTATTAGAGCAGGACAAAATTGTTACTGCTGCTGCTATTCTTAAGCGTGCGAAACAAAAAGATGTTACCATTTTAACCCCTGTGGATTCTGTAGTATCAGATAAGTTTGGCGAAGACGGAAAAATCCAGGTCATCCGCCATGAGGACTTTCCCGCTGACATGATGGGGCTAGACATAGGCCCACAGACTTTTGAATACTACTTTGATACCATCGTAAAGTCTAAGATCATCTTATGGAACGGGCCTATGGGTGTGTTTGAAATGGAATCCTTTGCTAAGGGTACCATGGCTATAGCTGGAGCAGTGGTGGCAGCCACGGAGTCAGGTGCATTCTCACTCATAGGAGGAGGGGACTCAGCTGCTGCCATTGCCAAGGCGGGGCTGGAAGATCAAGTATCCTATGTGTCTACTGGTGGTGGGGCCTTACTAGAATACCTGGAAGGAAAAACCCTACCCGGTATTGCGGCATTGGGGTAGCGGGAGAATATTGAGTGTTGAATGAGAGAATTTCATATGTTGACATAATTTAAGTAGAGGCGAAAAATTTCTCGCCTTGGCTGTGTAGGACTGACACCCTGGGAGAGAATGAGGAAAGAATGTTAATTCGTCTTGAAGAATTTATAAAAATATTGAGGGAGCTTATACATATGAGTAAGTTCTTTTTCTTTTCAGTCTATTAGATCTGATTTGTATAGTTGGTCCCACATACTCAAGTTATTCTCTACTGCCTTACTTCTGGCTATTACCCTCCCTGACGCCCAAAGCTTGATGGAAATGGGGCTCACTAACCTTTGGATTTATCGGTTGAATGCGATAGCTATCGGGCTATTTACCTTGGCAGTAGCTTATGACCTTACAAACAGAGGAACTCCTATCCTGAGAATGGCATATATCCTTGTCAGAAAATCTGTTTGGTTCCAAATAGAAACAGGTGGGCACAGTGATTACCTTAAGCTTATCTTTCGGGAAGGGCTATATATTATCTTTGGGGCTAACCTTCTCTGGGTTTCCTACCAAATCCCTGTAGTCAAAATTCCAGCATTTACCCTCGGGCTACTATTGATACTCGTTCATCTCCTTTCTCTGGGTTTACTGCTGTTTAGGCCTGATATACAAAGCCTTATTATATGGAAGCCAGGTATTTTGTACATGGATGGCAGCACCAACTCTATTCTCTGGGAAGAAATTAGAAAGTTTGACATTCATGAGAAGGCAATTACCATTTGGGTGGGGGAAGATATGTATCATGAGTTAGACTTCAGCACCTACCAAGAAGACTTTCAAGATATGATCCAAGCATGTGAACTCATGGGAAATCGGAAAAATATTCCTGTTTACAGGAGGAATCTTGCGTGATGAGTCTCAAGTAAAAAAGTATAAAGAATTTTGGAATTTTATTGATATGCCCGCTGGAGAAACTGATCTAAAGACCCTCATTAGCCAGATGGAGCCTGCGCTCATGGAGGGGGAGTATGTATTCTGCATAGCTGGAGCAGAAATGGTTATACATCCTACCTCCCTCATAGGTATGTTTAGAGAACAGGAAGGGCTTACCCTCATTCTACACAAGCATCTGGCTGATCAAGAGGGCCTGGCTTACTATGCCATCATGAAGTGGATCAGTTTACGGGTACATTCATCCCTGGAGGCAGTGGGACTCACGGCAGCTATCTCTTCAGCCTTAGCAGCAGCTAACATCAGCTGTAATATAGTAGCAGGTTATTTTCATGACCATATGTTTGTGCCGAAAGGAGATGAAGAAAGGGCTATGAGCGTGTTGAGGGACTTGGCTGAGGGAAGAAAGGAATAAGTGAATGTTGAGTGTTAGCATGAGTAAGTTTTGAATTTTAAATGACGGCCTAATGGAAGTAGAGGCAAAAAACTTTCCGCCTTGACCTTTCAGGATTGAAACCGTAACTGCACTAAGAATTAACCATAAAAGGTCTGTAGGAGTAAAACCTGGATGGAAAATTCTCTATATTCTCACTACTATTTCAACCTACTGCTTATGGCTCGTACAGCTTTTGTTACTGGAGGGACGGGATTTCTGGGCATTAATTTGGTAAAAGCCCTCACCCAGCAAGGATGGGATATTACTGCCCTTCACCGTTCCTCTTCTGATTTAACCTACCTCAAGCGCTTTCCTGTCTCCCTAGTAGAAGGCAGCCTGTGGGATAAGGAATCCCTACTAAATGCTATTCCACAAGGGACGCAGGTAATCTTCCATCTGGCGGGGGATACTAATATGTGGCGAAAGAAGAATGAGCAGCAATACCGCACCAATGTACTCGGTACACGCTACCTGGTAGAAGCTGCCGCTGCTAATGGTGCCCACTGCTTCATTCACACTTCCAGCGTCTCAGCCTGGGGAAATACTAAAGGGATTACTACAGAGGAGACTGAACCTATAGCCCAAACTTCCTTCATCAACTACGAAAAGACTAAACTCCAGGGAGAAGAAGAAGCCCTAAATGGTAGAGGTATGGGGATGAAGGTGGTCATCGTGAATCCAGCCTCCATCGTAGGTCCCTATGACAACAACAACTGGGGTAAGATCTTCTTAGCTCTTAAGAATAAGGAGGTTCCCTTTGTGGCACCTGGCGAAAATAACTTCGTGCATGTGAGTGAGGTGGTGAAAGGACATATAGCCGCTGTAGATAAAGGAAAGGATGGAGAGAAGTACATCCTCAGCGGAGTCAACTCTAACCTGTCTGAATATTTCAAAGAAGCCGCCCAGTTAATGGGTATCCCACTGCCCCCTGTAGCGCCTAAGTTTATGTTCCGGATTCTTGGTCAACTGATGCCCCTAACTGCTGCCATAAGTGGAAAGGAACCCCTTATTACCCCTGAACTGGCTGACATGATGACCCGCACAGATTATGGATTCTCCAACGAGAAAGCAAAACGTGAGTTAGGGATCAAAGATATTCCCTTAGAAGTGGGGGTAAAGGATAATTATGATTGGCTGGTAAAGGAGGGGATTTTGTGAAGAGATATTCGTTCCTGAGTATCTACTTTAATACTTGATCAAATACTTTTTTAGTTTCAAATTCTCCTATTTCGAGATTGAGGGAATATTCAACTCTTTGAGAGTAGAATCTAAAGGGCTCAATATTTCCAACCCTATACTCATAATTTATAAAGAAGTTTCCCTTAGAGACAGAGTCAAGTCTTGAAGCTCCATAGTACTCAATTGGGATTTCTTTATGGTCTGCATTCCAAAAATCGTCGTATCGAAGGTTGTTGGGCATGAAAAGAGTATCCTTTCTAATTGCCTTGGATGATTCCACCATAAGAATTTTCAGATTCCCCCAGTCTTTCACGGCTAGTATACTCCAATTCTCTATTTGGCGAAAAACGATCTGATTTGGCCAATCTTCACTTGTAAATTCGCCCCAGCCTAAATAGATTGATTTATCATTCTCTTTTAAGGTAAAGTCTACATAATAGGTTGCATTATGAAAGTCTGATTCCAATGACTCTTCACAGTATAATGACGTTTCCTTGTCTAATTCAATGGTGACAGAACTTTTGATTGGTCTAAATGCAAAATGAAGGAGAATAGCTAAAATTATGATTAGTAAAGTAAAGAAAAGCAGGATAGTGGTAACTACTTTTTTTAACATGAGAAACTAAACCTAAGATAATGCATTGAATACCTCCTCATATTTCTCAAAATCAGTCTCAAGCAGTTTTTCTAGTCTTTTCCTTCTTTCTACATCCGTCTCAGAACTTTTGCCTTCATTACTTGCGAGCATCTCCCTGATAGCTTCCTTAATCAACTCAGGCTTTTCTTGTAATATCTCCTTGAGGGCAGACTTCAACACTTCTTTATCAATATTATTTGAATCCATCAGTCAGGCTTTACTCTTCCTATCTTCTCAGAAGATGCGCATTTTTATAGAATTTTTCATCCTAGATGCATAATTACAGTTCTGTCACCTTGCCTTTTAATAATCTTTCAATACTGCCTCGTGCTAAGCATCACTAACGTACAAGCCACTACAGGCTCTATTCCTTCCTGCTCGAGGCGGCTAATAAAAGCAGGATTCTCAGTACCCGGATTGAAAATTACTCTTTTGGGTTTGAGAGAAATAATCCAGTCTTCGTAAGGCTGCTGGTTTTTA
>JBCCLI010000391.1:0-6209 GCA_039026975.1 Bacteroidota bacterium
AGATATTCAAGTAGCTAAGTGGTATGCAGATACTCACCATATTAACCCCTACAAATAAATGTAGGGGGTGGGG
This sequence comes from Bacteroidota bacterium, assembly GCA_039026975.1. Lineage (GTDB taxonomy): Bacteria > Bacteroidota > Bacteroidia > J057 > J057 > JBCBKZ01. The sequence continues at coordinate 74 of JBCCLI010000391.1, forward strand.
AAGAGAACTCGGTAGGTAGGGCCCCATCTTAGACTTGTAATCAGGAAAACATGAGAATATACATCCGATTAACCGCCAATGAGGAGAGAGTTCCTTTCAATTACCAGCAGCTGTTGGTAGGTACTTTTCATAAGTGGCTAGGTAGTAATAACATTCATGATACTACCTCACTGTATTCGCTTTCATGGCTGGATCATGGAATAGTCAATAAACATGGATTTGACTTCCCTAATGGTGCTACCTTTTTCATAAGTGCTCACGACACCTCCCTGGTCAAACAGCTAATAGATGCAGTTCAGCAAGACGCGAGATTATTCTGTGGGATGGGGGCAGAAGAGCTGGTTCTAAAACCAACCCCTACTTTTGGTGAATACCAACGATACATAGTTCAAAGTCCGATACTAATAAAACGGAAGCAAGGAGAACGAATTCAGTTTTACTATCCAGAGAATCCAGAATCAGATAGCCTGATGACAGAAACGCTGAGACGTAAACTAAAGCTTGCCGGACTCTCACATAATGTACGTGTGAGCTTTGATAGGGAGTACCCCAGACCAGTTAAGAAGTTGTGTACCTATAAAGGAATTAAGAATAAGGGGACCTTAAATCCAGTAATAGTAGAAGGAGATCCTGAGGCAGTAAGTTTTGCCTGGGAAGTAGGCATAGGGAATAGTACAGGCATTGGATTCGGAGCAGTTAAGTAACAGGATCATGCAATATCATATCGTAAAATATACAGGTCCTTTTGGGTTTATTAAACCATGGACAGCAGTTAGAGATGGAGAAACTTTCAGTCAGCAGTTTCTCACCCCTTCCATAGTGGAAGGAATGGAAAAGAAGCTATTTCCAAAATTACTAAAGGGAAATGGTATTCATAAAATCGTGGGGCATAGGTTAGCTTATGATCAAATGTCAGAGCAACAAGAGCAGGTGCAGCCAAGGGGATGGAATACAGAGGGTAAGAATCTAGCAAGGAAGATGGCAGTCTTAAAAAGAAGTGTGTTGATTAATCCACGTCTATTTCTGGCTTTCAAAACAGAAGAAGATGGCCAAGTTGCTTATTCACAACATATCTGTTTATGTCGCAATGAAGATATTCTGCTTCCTCAACAAATATTGGAAACAAGCCAAACATCCTTTAATTCGGACGCAGAAACTTTTGCTGGATATGAACTAGTTATGGAAAAGAGGGAAGACTCCTTCTTGGTGGGATACAACCGATTCCAGCGTAATGAGCCTATGTATGGATGGGTAAGAGTCGTAGGAAACCCTGTAAAGACTTTCCTATGAATACGCATACAGAAATCAAAGCGAAGGGATTCCCTCAGTGGACTACCCTGTATGACCATACCCTGCACGTGCTTCAGGCTACTGAAGTTTTTGCCAAGCATACGGATTTTGATATGAAGGTCGCAAGACTGGGAGCTATTTTTCATGATATCGGGAAAGCACATCCCGTGTTTCAGGCCAGGCTAAACGGGGAGTCATCCAGGCAAACGTTCAGGCATGAATTGGCCTCTCTATTTTTCCTGCCATTGGTAGAAGAAGACATATGGGACTTAGTGATAGAGATGATCGTGGGCCATCATAAGTCTATCAAGCGTGATATACGTAAAAAGGGGGTATTGGACCTGTTAGATAATGAGATGGACGTAGAGGAATATCATTTGGGGAAATGGGGGGATTGGAGTCCCGCGGCTATTGATATTTTATCAGCTTTTGGAGTGGAACCTAAGCCTATACCTGAAAAGGAAGCTTTAGGGGCTTTTGAGCATGCAGAAATGCTCTGTGAAAAATGGATTCTTCAGAGAGGGTATTCTGAGTGGAGAGGGTTAATGATGGGAGCAGACCATTTTGCCTCGGCTATGGGGGAGAAAACCGCAGAAAAACTGACTAATCTGTTTCAGGTACCTAATAGATCGTTTTTTAATAGACAGCATCCACTCTATCCACTTTCTTATTATTCTGCTGATAGTAAAAAACCACATACGCTGGTAGTTGCGAGTACAGGTGCAGGAAAAACAGACTTCCTATTTCGCAGGAGTAGGGGGCGCATTTTTTACACACTTCCTTTTCAGGCTTCCATTAATGCTATGTACAGGAGGCTACAAAAAGACTTGAAAAAAGATAATCCTACGCTCAATATCAAACTCCTTCATGCAGCTTCTTCCTTGCTAGTTGAAGAAGGAAGAGATAAGGAAGACGTAGTCCTTCAACGGCATATAGGTTCCTCCATTAAAGTTCTTACTCCTTACCAGTTAGCGGGGATCATTTTTGGCAGTAAAGGGTTTGAATCCCTAATTCAGGACTTGAAAGGGGAAGATGTCATCCTGGATGAAGTCCATACTTATTCAGGTATTTCTCAGGCTATGGTTCTTAGAATAGTAGCTGTGCTGAAACTGATAGGATGTCGCGTACATGTGGGAACGGCTACCATGCCTACAGCTTTATATAATGAGATCAAAAATATTTTAGGTGGGCAGGGAAAAGTGTTAGAAGTAGGATTAACAGAAGATCAACTGGCCGCCTATAATAGGCATACTGTTCATAAAATAGAAAGCTGGGAGAATGCATATCCGCTCATAGAGAAAGCCCTTCAACTGAATGAAAAAGTCCTGATAGTATGTAATAGAATCCAGCAGGCACAGGAGATGTTCACTATAATGAGAGACCGCTATCCTGAAGTGGATAGTTTACTTCTTCATAGTAGATTTAAGCGGAAGGACAGAAAAAATAAGGAAGAACAACTACTAGGGCTAGACGCTAATGGAAATCCACTTGGAGTATTTAACACCTCTCCTCACGCTTGTATTGTGGTTTCTACCCAAGTAGTAGAAGTGAGTATTGATATCAGCTTTGACATGATGGTAACAGAGTGTGCACCTTTAGACTCCCTCATCCAGCGTTTTGGTAGAATAAATAGAAAGCGAAGTAAAGAAACGATAGGTAGAACAAAACCTGTACATGTGTTAGCACCCCCTGAGGATGAGAAAGCCGCTAAACCCTATGATCTGGAGGTGTTAGAAAGGAGCTATGCTGTATTACCAGACGGGGAAGTATTAGAAGAATTCTCACTACAGGAAAAGATAGACATAGTTTTTCCAGACATAACCTATCCACAGATAGATGAGCATGCTGTTTTTGACAGTGGTAATACATGGAGGATAGCCCCTTTATGTAATGGAGATGCATGGCTGGTTAAGCTTCTGGAGATTGATACGGCTCCTTGTATCATAGCTGATGATGTGGAGACCTACCGGAATGCTAACTACAGGGAAAGAATGGGAGTCGAGATTCAGGCAAAGTATTTTGAAGTGGACCGTTTTTCTCAACTGGAAAATGTGGGAAACCAGCCTTTTGTGCTACCTAACTATGTATATGAAGAAGAGCTAGGCTTGATGAAAGAAAGGTTGAAAGAAGACACATTTGATGAAAAAGACCAAATAACCTAAAGCAGCTATGTATACAACAGTAGTTGGGAAAACATTTCTCGCAGAGTACAATAGAATACATCAGACTTCCTTAAGTCCTAAAGCGTTTTTTGACGAGGAGTTATTCTCTATCATTTATGATCATAAGAGGTATTTATGGTGGGTGCAGAACTCTCCATTTGTCCAAGGAATCAGCAAGACGAAGCCCTTCTTCACAACGGAGGAGCAAATGACTAATTTGGATAAGGTTCACCTAAAGGTAGAATCTGGAGAAAGAGATGCTAGTATAGCCATAGGATATCCAGCCTCAGAAGTGAAAGAGTTTGCTACTACTTCAGGGCAGGTTTCTGATATAAGTATAACTATTTCTGAAGATGAGGTTTATGCTTCATGGATTGGAGGAGCCCTTTCTTGTGGGGTGGCGGGAGGGTATGCATTGCTATTTAATGACCCCAACATTACATACACCATTTTTGAAGGGTGGAAAGTGTACCGTAAGTATCTGAATGATGAGGCTATTCAAAATAGATTAAGTCCTAATAAGCTAAGCACCTGGAATGGACAGTGGCTTAGGTTTAGGTACTCCTCAGACTATCAATCTGATTATAACTTCACTACCCTTTCTTCGCTAAATGTCTTTTCCTTTAAAGGGGCTGAAGCAGAAATTAATACTATAGCATGGTCTAGGCTGTACTTTTCTCTTTCATATACCTTTCCTAAAAAGCGACTTACTGCTTATGTACATGCTATTGGCCAAACCAATAAGACAGTAGGATTTATCCCTTTTCAGTTAACAGCTGGTAAGCGACTAGCTAAGGTATATAAAAAGCTATTCGGAGAAGATACCTACTTCCAAAAAGCAGATGAGATTGAACGGCTACTCGGCCTCCATATAAAAAGAGCCTGTGAATTGGGGAGCATAGGCTTACAAGCTTTGGAGCCCAAAAAACTTAGAAAATACTTTGGGAATAGTGCTAGTCTAAAATTCAAATCAGACAGTGAGGATGATCCTAATTTAATTTCATTTTACACCTATAAAACATGGTTAATCACTATGCTATCCAAGAACAAACAAGAGATATCAGACTATACCACTGACATCGCTAAGGCCCTGGTGAAGTACAGAGAAGGAGCCAGGAAAATGGACAGAAAAAATTTACTGGAAAAGAAAATGTTTGCTACCAAAAAAAAGGAAGATTTTTTGGAGGCACTCATTGAAATTGTAAAGGACCCGGAGGTAGATACTGGGATCATAGAGTATATAAAAGACCTAAGAGATAAGGTGCATTTTATGAATAGGGAAGAGTTTGGCTACTTCATTCTCTTACTAAAATTCGATTATAGTTACCAAGAAAGACAATCAACATCATCTTAAAAAATAAATGTAATGAATACTATTTATGTCAGAACCCTCAAGAGGGCCGAGCACACTGTGTTTTGTGTAGCTGATGGACAGAAATCTTATTATGATTCTCAGTTTAACAGGCGTATTCCTTATTCTAGTGGACAGCAAGTAAAAAGATCTATTTTAGATTCCCTGAATAGGCTGTTGAATTCTCCCGGTTCTCCCACCACTTTTATTTTTGATGTAGTTAAAAAAGGAGAGTTAAAAGAAGGAGAGGTATATGGAACCTGTAATCCGGCACATGTAGATCAGCTTTTTGGTGGGTGGATGAAAGCGGCTAAAGGAGGAAAGGAAAAGACCCTAAAACGAAGAAGTCCCCTTTCCATCTCTGCCATGAGAGGTCTACATCCATTATTAGCAGGCATCAGTAGTGAGAATATTTCCTTTGACCGGACTGATAGGGCCAATAACCAGATCATTGTACGAGATACAAAAGGGAATCCATTAGACCAGGAAGAGATAGAAGCACTTTTAGAAGGGAAAGACCGTAGCCTAAGAAGAAAATGGATACCTAATAATAGTCGTGCCAGTGGGCTCTTTGTTATGGACATGGCTATAGACCTAAGAAGATTATTCTCTGTAGTCTTAAATCCTTTTGAACCAGAAATTACGGCTGAGGTAGAAAAGCAGCTTAGAGCTGAAGGATGGATAGAAACGGAGACGGTATTTGGTCTCTCTTTGATTGCCCCTAAGGAAAGCAGGGAGAAGTGGATTGAGGTACTAGCATCAGCTATCATTGACTGGAAAATTACCTCTAATCAGTCTCGAACCTTCAGCCTAATGGAAACACTTGCTGTGGCTGTCAGTGAGGATGCACATGCTATTGCAGCTTCCATACGGGCTAAGCTGACAGAGGATGATAAGGCATTGCCCGTGATACAGGAAGATATGGAAGGAGTGGAAACCTTTGTTACCCTACCCGCTGCAGCATATATAAAGACCCAATCTGAACAGGTGGCTGCTACACAGAAGGCTAAAGCACATCTTATTAAACTTATGACTGCTTTCCCTTATGAAAACCAACTGGAAGCAGTATCTTAAGATGGTAAAATAATTTGGCGTATTACTTAGCAGGTGACTGAGAAAAGCGTATCATATAAGGACTTTGAGACACTCGAAATAAGATAGATAGATTAAATTCGATCACTTGTTTAGTGGTAGATAGATTACCCTAATTCTGTAACCCATGACCCTCCAATTCAAAATTAAGCTGAAAGATTCTTCTAAGCCTCCTATATGGCGAAAGCTTCTAGTACCGGCAGACTTGACTTTCTATGAATTCCACATAGCCATTCAGGTA
>JBCCLI010000392.1:0-6178 GCA_039026975.1 Bacteroidota bacterium
GTAATTCTCTTTGTGTTAGGCCTCAGAAGACTGAGTAGCCCTAGCACTGCCAGGAGCGGGAATCTACAAGCTGCAGCGGGTATGGGTATTGCTATTTTAGTCACCTTACTGCTACCCATTGAAAACCCTGAAGGAAACTCAGGACTTGGCTATGCCCTCATTATCGTGGCGCTGGGCATAGGGACGGGTATAGGAGTAATGGCAGCTAAGCGGGTAGCCATGACGGATATGCCTCAAATGGTCTCTGTCTTTAATGGCTTAGGTGGCGCTTGTGCAGTAGCTATTTCTTTAGTAGAGCTTCTTAGGTACCAGACTGTGCCTGCAGCCGACATCAACCAAGGAGTGTTTTTTACTACCCTTTTAGCCATGTTTGTAGGAGGAGTCGCGTTTACGGGCAGTTTAATTGCCTATGGAAAGCTGCAAGGGCTCATCAATGATAGAAAGGTTCGAATTCCTCAGCCTACGCTGATTAACCTTACCTTACTGGCGGCTCTGATAGGGGGTATTATCTACATGACTATTTTTCCGAAAGCTTCTTTTGCTATCGTCAGTGCTATCTTAACCGTGTCCCTGATTTATGGAATCACCTTTGTGATTCCTATTGGGGGAGCAGATATGCCGGTAGTGATTTCTTTATTAAATGCCTTTACTGGGGTAGCAGCTGCCTTAGCTGGGCTGGTATATGATAATCAGGTTATGCTGGTAGGGGGGATATTGGTAGGGTCATCTGGAACCATTCTGACCATCCTTATGTGTGAGGCTATGAATCGTTCCCTGATCAATGTGATAGTGGGAGGCTTTGGAAGTACAGGGGGAGCCGCCGCCCAGACTGGGGATCAGGTAGCTAAAACCATCAACCTGACGGATGCGGCTATCCTCTTAAGATATTCCAGCAATGTGATCGTAGTACCTGGATATGGGATGGCCGTGGCTCAGGCGCAGAAAATCATTCACGAACTGGAAACGCTGCTGGAAGATCAGGGGGTAAATGTTTCATATGCTATCCACCCTGTGGCAGGGAGAATGCCAGGACATATGAATGTACTCTTGGCTGAGGCTGACGTACCTTACCCGAAACTGCTGGACCTGGATGATGCCAATAACCAGTTATCTAATACAGATGTGGTGATTGTAGTGGGTGCAAATGATGTAGTGAATCCTTCTGCGAAGGATGATCCAGGAAGCCCCATTTATGGTATGCCTATTCTGGATGTTCTCCAGGCTAAGAATACCATTGTGCTAAAAAGGAGTATGAGTCCTGGATATGCGGGAATACAGAACCCTCTCTTTTTCCATGAGAAAAACCGGATGCTGTTCGGAGATGCAAAAGATAGCCTGCAAAAACTGGTAAGTGAAGTGAAGGAAATTGCTTAACAGCTTAGTCAGGAAAGTGCTGGCTAAAAAGAGCTAAGGAAGGAGCTGCCTCAATGTTGTGGCAGCTCCTTTCAGCATGTTTCTATTGTACTTTTGTCACTTGTAACTTCTTGACTTCCCTATACCCGCTGGTAGTTATGTCTAGTAAGTAAATTCCTGTAGGCCAGTTCTGAACGTCAAGTTCAAAACTCCCTGATAGATCATCATTTGATCTGCTTAGGAGAGGCTTCCCACTTAAATCAAACACCTGAAGAGATACAGCAGAAGGCGCAGCTTGGTATGAAATAGTCGCATAGGAGGTAGCTGGGTTAGGGCTTACAGTTAGCTGGAACTGCTGCTCAGTATCAGGAATTTCTACCTTTCTGATTTGAGAAAGAGAAGTGCCACCGTTCATGTCAAACTCCTTAATTCTGTAGTAGACGGTTCTGCCGCCAAGGGAAGCTGCGGAAGCATCCTGGAAGGCATAGCTAGCCCCTTGTTCATCAGATCCTTTGGGGTCAACTTGGGTAATGCTCTCATAGTTTCTGCCGTCCAGAGATCTTTCTACCTGGAAGAAATTTACTTGTAATTCTCTTTCTGTTTCCCATATCAGTTCGGCGGTATTCCTTTTCCAGCTAGCTTGAAAGGACTTCCATTCTACTTCTAAGACAGATACTTGGGATTCCCAGAAGTCAAATGGACTAGGCCCCGCTTGTGTACCCATGGAAGAAATTCCAAGGGGCTCTTCACAGAAGCACTGGTAAGCAGACTGATCAAAGGAGGTATCAGGGATCATCCCTATTAGGTCATAGTACCTCGGATCACAATAGTCAGAGGAGAAAGAGATGAGGGTATCCCTGGTTTCATTAGCTGTGAGACTGCTAAGGGGGAAAGCCGCTACTGGAGGGCTTCCATCACTGTAACTTTGACCTTTTTCTACACAGTAAAACTCCATCTGTATGGGTTCTATGGAGGGCCCTCCCTGGTTAGTGATTCTTGTATTCATCTCAAATCGGTAGCGCTCATTGACAGGAACACCTTCATCCAGGTAGGTTTGGCCGGAGTTGAAGCTAATAGCCAGTTTAGGGAGATTAGCTACTACTGGAGCCGTAGTAGAGCCCAGCACCAGGGAGGCGCCAGAAGGACAAGCTCCTGAAGGTTCATCTGCACAGGTCAAGGCAGTAGAAGAAAGGGCAGACATGCTTATTTGTCCCAAGGTTCCACACTGTCTCTGCTGGTAGGCTAGCCTGACCCTAAAGGTGGAAGTTTCCCCATCAGCCAGGGTAGGCGTTTCCCAAGTGTATACCATTTGGTTTCCTACTTGTTGGGAATTCATTCTGCCATTATCAGGGCAGGGCCCCGTTAGACATCCCTCCCAGGAAGCAATAACCACATCAGGCGGGAGAGACATAGAGAAGACATCAAGTGGTCCTACAGGGTTAGCTCCATACTTAGTCATGCTAATCTCAGTAAGCTGGGTATTTTGGAAATGGAGGATTTCTACAGGATCAGGGAGGGTAAATCCTACTGCATAATCCCCACTTACGTTGCGTACTTCAATATTTTGAGAAGGGACTATCTCACTACTTCCGGTCGCTAGTTCACCACAGCCAGATTCTGCAAAACCCCGAACAGAGAAGGCATCCCCTGAGGCAAAATCACAATTGGCTTTAAGAAGTATCCTAATGGTAACTATCCTCTTTTCAGCGGTGCTATCCGTTCCGGGTAATTCAGCACTGCCACTAAATGCAGTGGGATCTATTTGAGAGAGATCAAATTGAAAGAGGGGCCCTCCATTATTTCCCTGTAGGCTGGCCTCAGCTGCTGCATCAAAGGCCCTGGGGGTAGTGCCTTGTGGATACTCAAGTGTAGCTGAGTTAGCTATGTATTCTAGTCCTGGACTCCCTCCTGCCAGGGCATTATTCAGGAAGATTTCTACATCAGATAAGCCTCCTTCCTGGGCAGACACCAGGGTGAGCTCCACTGGGAATGCTTCACACATATCTATTACGTTATCTCCAAACGTACCGGCAGAAGGATTGGCAGGATCAGCTGGGGTACTTGCTAAGGGAGTAATAGAGGTAGACAGCCTACCTTGAACAGGTTTAATTCTTAACGAGAGCTCTTCAGGCGTACAGGGGTAGTCCGCTAAGGAGGTAGGATATCCCGTACAGTTCCATCCTGTATAGACCACCATACTATCTAGGTCACAGCTAGTATAATCAGCTGTAAGCGAAAAATTCTCACTGGCGGAGGTAGCTAATTCTCCGAGTTGGAAGAATCCATTAGCATCAGGGGTGAGTAGGGTACCACTTCCATCACGCAGTTCCAGCGTATTTCCGCCCATGCTACCCTGCGGACTGCTAAGATAAACCCAGGTATTAGTAGCTTTAGAGGTAGGAGATCTATTAGCTGTCTGAAAATCCCAGCTCACAAGATTGGAACTCTTCACTATTTGGGTTTGACTGGAAGAGGTGATCACTATATCTGGCGCGTCATAGGTGACATGTGTATTACCGATATCAATGAACGCTGATCCATCTGGAAGTTTATAGTGGAATTCTAGTCCTCCATTATTAGACCAACTGCTAGGCGCTTGACAGGTAGGAGAAATAAAAATTCTTGATTCTGGGGTGAAGGTATCGTCGGAATAGTAAATGGTTCCACCATTTTCTACCCACATGCCGCTATTCGCAGGGTCTGTCAGGTCAAAAGTGAGGATAGTAGAACCATCCCCATTAAGGCTGGTGCTGGTAGGTACGATGGGGTAATAACTAGAGGAACTGGAGACACCATTCCCAGCGGTCCTACGCATTCTAAAGTTTGCATGGTCAAACTTAAAACCAGGGGGAACAGTAAACACTTTTTTAATTGGCCTGGCTAGCTGCCGGTATTCGTAAGGGAAAAAATTATTGCCAGTACCATCATTATTGAGTCTCATGTTATGGTTATCATTATTATTATTGATCTGGCAATCTTTGAATTTTTTCCAATTACAACAGAAATAACCATTAAGCTGGGTAGCATTTACAGCTCCTCCCAGATGGATACACTCGAATTTTTCTGACAGGAGCGTGGGGGAAGGAGTAGCTGCTGTGTAGAACAGGTTATCAGTAGCTAAGCTGGTTATTCCGTCGCTTCCAAGGTTATCAGCTATCCTATACACTACGTCAAAGTAGATAGAATCCCCTTCTTCTAATACAAAAGAGGGAGGGGTACCCAAGCAAGTGCTTAAGCTTCCTGGACTTAAGTCAAAGGTATATGTATTATCTGTTAGGACATTTGGGATGGACGTGCAGCTATAAGAGGTATTTCCAGTGGAGATATCTACTATTTTCAAAAAGGATTCAGTAGGTGTTATTAGGGTTGCATTATCCCACACATTCTCCATGTAAAGATAAGGCCAGTCAGGGTTGGTAGGACTCGTTCTGACGGTAGCTACTGCAGAAGAAAGTAAGGTATCTCTGGCGATGGCTTTATCAGTTCTCATTAGGGAATAGTCCACGGGGATACCTGCACTAACTCCAGTTCCATCACAGAGGTTGTCATTATCAGGGCATCCGTTATTATCCATATCAGGATCGCCCAGATTAGCTCTTTCCAGCGAATAGCTTACATACTCTGTTCCGCCCTCATGACAGGCTCCTGGACATACTACCTGGATGGAATCTGTGCGGCAAGTTAAATTTAGTCCATTAAAATCAGTACATGCAGAGGCTGAGGAGGGGAAGAAAGTGAAAGAATAGGAAATGTCTTTATCTGTCCCTATTTCAGAGCAGTCCGTAGTTATAGGAAAGGTGATTTGAGTAGCCCTAAAGTTATTTGAGCCATTATTACTTGAGTATAACCACTTAGCTGTGAAGCCGCTGTCAGTAACGGCTGCTTCAGTCATCGGAAAACTCGTTATTCTATCCGTTTTTAGCCAATTAATAACAGAGGAATCCCCATCTAAATCTATTTTATCAGGGAAGTTCACTGTTAACTCAAAATAAGCAGTGGCTTCATCCAGGATAATATTACCGAAACTTAAGTAACTCCAATCAATATATATTCTTTCGCTGCTGCCGTTGAGTACGGTGGGGGGAGTGGCATATATGGGTTTGAAGGTAAGTTTTCTGTTAATTATGCCTCTTGAGCTTCTTTTGGGGTTTTCCCCACAAATATTGGTGTAGTCTACCCAAGATGTTACCAAATGTCCCGGGCGAATATTCCCCCTTGGTATTGCTGAGAAGCAGATATCTGGCGCACACTTATAATAGGCCATCTTAATCATAACTTTAGACCCCCCGGGCAAGATTTCCGGCAAAGTTAGATATCCACTATTAAAGAGGGGGGTTCCTGTGCTTAGTTCATGGCAGCCATAGATATCATTTTCCTTGGCGGCGCTTGTAAAGGAGAGTTTTTGATAGGCCTCACCATCTATGGAGTAGGAGATTTGAGCACTATCAAATCCTCCGTAGGAGTGAGTAGAGGTAGTTATGCGTATATATAGGTTATCAGCAGCTCCAGGGCCATTATTTTCAATCTCCATAAACAGGGTGTCAGGTTCATTTCCATACCCATAACAAGCTGTAGTAACAGCCGTATTTCTCACTATCAGGTTAGCTTCATCTGGGGTAAGGCTGATACCGGCGGGAATACTGGCGGCCTGACAGACTTCCTCTCCACAGCCCCAGAAGGCAGTAGGGAAACTACTGACTATGTTTCCTGCCCCACATCCGAATATGACAGCCTTGTACTGTAGGGTGAAACTTTCTCCATTTTCGAAGAGGGAGTTGCCATCTCCTATTTGTGTAATGGCAGTCTCGTTTATAAGGACTTTCAC
>JBCCLI010000393.1:0-6170 GCA_039026975.1 Bacteroidota bacterium
CAGTTTTTCAGCGAGTCCATGATGATCACTATGCTGGGTTTTCTACTCTCCATTATCGTAGTTATTGTTGGGCTGCCTTATATTAAGGATTTGGGTTTTGAGCATATCAGCCTGGATGCCAGTAGTGGGTACCTTTGGGGAATAGGAATTGGGGTTTGTCTTCTCACTGGAATAATAGCCGGAAGTTACCCAGCCCTATATCTTTCCTCTTTCCGACCTGTCAAGATTCTCTCAGGGACTAGGAAACATGGGAAAGGACCTGTGATTTTTCGGAAAATACTGGTAGTATTTCAGTTTGTCATTTCTGTGGGACTGATTGTAGGAACCTTGGTAGTCTTCCAACAGATCCAGTACGGCAAGGATAGGTCCGTAGGCTATAATCCTGATAACCTGATCTCCATTCAGGGAAGTGAACATATCAGTAGAAACTTTGGTGCGTTAAAACAAGCACTGCTAAGTACGGGAAAGATAGAAGCGGTAACCCGGACCTCAAGTCCTATGACGGAGGTCTACAATAAATGGAGTGACTTCTCATGGGAGGGAAAGGATCCTGAAGCTCGTATAGCCCTTGAAGTGTTGATGACCGGATGGGATTACGAGAAGACAGCAGGGCTCACCTTCACGCAAGGGAGGCCATTCTCACAAGAATTTTCTACTGATTCTAATGCAGTCATTCTCAATGAAACTGCCTTAGGGATCATTGGCTATCAGGATCCCATCGGAAGAACCATCACATCAGGTGGAAGGGAGAAGATAATTGTGGGGGTAGTGGAAGATGTGCTGATGCAGAATCCTTTTGAGTCGGTAGGCCCGGGGGTTATCATGTTCGTTCCTGATGTTGCCAATAATGTGCTGATCCGTGTAAAAGAAGGTGTGGACTTACAGCAGACGCTAACTTCCATGCAGCCTATATTTGAGACCTATAATCCGGCCTCTCCTTTTGCGTATAGCTTTGTAGATGAGGAGTTTAATAAGAAGTTCTCTATGGAGAATCAGGTGGGAAAGCTAGCAGGTATTTTCGCCCTTGTAGCCATCTTCCTTAGTACCTTGGGATTATTGGGCTTGGCTTCCTACCTGTCAGAGCGCCGCACAAAGGAAATCGGTATTCGCAAAGTATTTGGTGCGTCGGTTATCTCTCTTTGGGGTATGCTTTCCAGGGATTTTGTGGCCTTGGTACTTGTGTCCAGCCTGATAGCTATGCCCTTAGCCTACTATGTAATGGATGGATGGCTTCAGCAGTTTGACTATCGGATAGAACTTATATGGTGGATTTTTACCGCAGCTGCTTTAGGCGCGCTATCCATCACGCTAGTTACAGTTAGCTACCAAACGGTGAAAGCTGCTATGAGAACGCCCATACATGCACTAAAGAGAGAATAGGCTATTTGAAAGAGAGAATAGGCTATTTGCGCGAATCAAAGAACTGTAGAGCATACCCAAATTTCCCAGTACCACTCTGTTCAGCTAGCGCTTAAACGGCTTGGCTAGGCTTTCCTATAGAGGTTCTTACCAGGGGAATACAGAGATTTGCCTTATGGATAGTTTCACTGTAGCATATATTTCGAATGGGCTACCCTGTCCCTCATGCCTGAATACCTACTACTCCCGATTATTACCTTTTCCCGTATTTCTTGAATTACTTCAATAAGATTGGACATAATACCCTATAACTTTCAATTCATATTGTAGACATTACCTAACTAATGGCATCAGAACGTCTGAAAATTGAAGTAGTAGATTCAGCTATTTCATTTAGCCTTAAAAAACTTGGATTTCTCACAGTACAAGGAACCTTTTCCGGCTTAAGTGGTACCATACTTTTTGATGAAGATGAGGTAGAGAATAGTACATTTGAGGTGAGTGTCAGTACGCCAACCATTGATACTAAGAATGATAAGAGGGATGAACACTTACAGGGAGAAGATTTCTTCTCCGTAAAATACTTCCCTGCCATCACCTTTATCTCTACCTCTGTACGCCCTGAAAATGGCCATTATCTCGCTACTGGCAAGCTCACTTTACTTGATACCACAAAAGAGGTAAGTATACCTTTCACCCTTAAACATGGAGTATTTGAAGGGGATTTTACGCTTAAGCGACTAGCGTACGGCCTGGGCAAGAAAATCCCCTCATTCTTTGTAGGAAATACAGTCAAAGTATCCATCCATTGTAAAACCCAGCGCTAAATTTTACCCCTGATGGATAGATATTTTAAGTGTAAGCCACCATCATGTTAAAGTCTTTTCAGGCTTTAGACTCAAGCGACCTCACAAAAGAGAATTATAGAAGTAGAAAAAATATTTCTAAGGGTATAGCATAGGGGAGTGCTGGTGTATAGCTACCCCTCACTTACTGCTTGGCAGGGAGCTAATCATTATCAGCTACATCAGCTATGAAACAGCTAGCTATTGCAGGAGCTAATCATAGAAATTCTCCCACTGGAAGAAACAGTAGAGAAAGGCCATACGTCTATTTTTGCGGAAATAGGAGAAGAGGGAGCATATATGCCAGGTCTGTTCAGGATAAAAATAGATGAGAGACAGAGGGGAATGATAGGTCTTCACGGATAGAAAATAACTTACTCAACACATTAACAATAACAGCCCATGAACACCCAAGAAAGAGTATTCAAGGACAACAGCCACTATGACAAGATTCCACTTTCTCCTATCAAGCAGGAGTATACCCACCTCAAACTAAAGGTAGAGGGAGAAATCCCTCCCATTTTGGATGGACTGTATGTGAGAAATGGCCCTAACCATGTAGACCATGTGCACTCACACCACCATTACTTTAGCGGGCATGGAATGGTTCACGGAGTGAGGATGAGAGAGGGGGAAGCCTTATGGTACAGAAACAGAGTAGTGAAAACAGGGGATGCGGTTAAGGTTCTGGATGTAGTTGATCCTGGTGGTCCTATTTCCCATAATATAGACGCCTCCCCTAATACCAATGTGGTCCTTTTTGCGGGGAAGCTATATGCTAGTATAGAGGCAGGTCCTAACCTGGTGGAACTAGACCCCTATTTAGAGACGGTTACAAGAAGTACCCTTAATGGAGCCTTGGAGTTTGGGTATACAGGACATCATAAAATTGATCCTGAAGACGGGGATGTACATGCAGTCATATATAATATGGCCTTGGGAGGGCAAGCCCTGTATGTAAGACTAGATCCGGAGGGAAAGCTGCTTAATCAGGTGAAAGTCCCCCTAACCGGTGCTACCCAAATCCATGATATGTCTATCACTAAACACTATGTGATCATATTTGATCTCAACGTAGTGTTTGATCCAACATTAGCAGAGCTCACCACGCTACCTATTACCTGGAGTGGAGAAAAACCCGGAAGGGTAGGGATTCTCCCCAAGAATGGGACCTCCGCTGACGTGAAGTGGTTTGAAGTAGATCCTTGCTATGTGTACCATCCCATGAATGCTTATGAAACGCCTGACGGAGAGGTAGTAATAGATGTAAGTAGGTATGAACGTGCTGCCCAAAAAGACTTATATGGCCCGCTAGGTGATACGGTTCCGACCATAGATAGGTGGACTTTCTCCCTACATGGAAATACGGCCAGAGGTAAGGAGGAGAGGATAGTAGATCAGCCGCTAGACTTCCCCAAGATAAGCCCTTTTGTAGAAGGAAGAACTTACAGATACGGGTATGGAGCTATAGCTAGTTTAGAACCTATGTTTTACGGCTCTGTCAAAGTAGACCATCTAACGGGGAAAACGGAACATCAAGACTTTGGGGGGGGAAATGCAGGAGAATTCACCTTCATTCCTAGACCAGGAGCTACAGAAGAAGATGATGGCTGGCTGGTAGGCTATGTGTATCAACCTGATAAGGACCAGTCAAGATTAGTTATCCTAAATGGGCAGGACTTTTCTGGTGAACCCCAGGCAAGTATATGGATTCCTGGGTCATATGTACCTATTGGGACACATGGAGGGTGGTTCCCACATATGGGAGGACTGTAACGTACTTTTTAGAGCTGACAATATTAATGGCAAAGAAACCTAAGAAAATAGAGATCATTATTTATACAGATTTTGTCAGTACAAAGGCAAGGGCAGGCAGGGATATCGTAGACCGTGTGATGGGATCTGTTGGGGAGGAAGTGGGATTTACCTATAAAGCTTGTCTTCCTAAGTCGGAAGATGAAGAAATATGGATGACAGCTAAAGCCTTATTAGCAGCCGAGAAGCAACATAAGTTTGAAGACTTACATCCTAAGCTGCTTGATGGAGACCGCCAAGTTTCTAAGGATACCCTTTATGAAGTTCTTGGGTCCATTGATATAGATATTGCTCAATTTCAAGCTGATTTCGAGTCTGAAAGCCTACTTCGTGAACTATCAGCCAATACGCAAGAGGCTGAAAAGAAGGGAGTAGATCTATTCCCGGCACTCACCATTAATGGTAGACTATACCAGGGGGCTTTAGATGAATCTGCCTTATTGGAAGCCATTGAAAAGCGGGGAGGGTATAGGATGGAAATAGCCATAGAGGAGTTCTTCAAGTGGGGGGCCTCCGCTGCTTTTGTACTCCTTATCGCTACCATTGCAGGCTTACTGTTTGTCAATCTGGGCTTTCATGAGATATATGAGTATTTCCGTCATGCAGACTTCGGCTTTGTCTTTGGAGAATACAGCTACACCTTACCCCTGGAAATTTGGATTAATGACGCCCTTATGGCGTTATTTTTCCTGTTGATAGGCATAGAAATTAAGCGTGAAGTTCTCTATGGAGAATTATCAGATATGAAACGGGCTGCCATGCCAGTCATTGCAGCTATTGGAGGAATGCTGGTACCGGCTGTTATATATCTGGCAGTCAATGCCAATGGAGCTGGCGCTCATGGGTGGGGCGTTCCCATGGCTACGGATATTGCCTTTACGCTTGGCCTCATGGCACTCCTGGGTTCACGAGTGCCTATTTCCTTGAAGGTGTTTGTTTCCGCCCTGGCAGTGGCGGATGACTTAGGAGCCATAGTCGTGATTGCCATTTTTTATGGGCATGGATTTCATCTTGAACCGTTTATGGCTGCGCTGATCACCCTATGTGTGATGGCGTTTTTAAGCTACAAGAAGGTATATACCATTATGCCCTACTTACTATTAGGGATAGTCTTATGGTATTTCGTTTTTGAAAGTGGGATACATGCTACACTCGCTGGGGTGCTGACGGCTATTATTATCCCCTCCAGGCGTAGTGGAAACTTGGTGGGAGTGGCTACTCAGGCAGCGGTAGTATTTGATCATGAAATTGAATACGCAAAAAAACAGGAGGAGCATGTAGCTATTCGTCATGGGTCCATGAGATTGCTGCAGAATGCCTTTGAGCGACTGAGGGAGCCTAGCTATTACCTGGAGCATTCTCTAGAAAAATGGGTTAATTACCTCATTCTCCCCCTGTTTGCTTTTTTTAATACAGGAATTCTACTAGGAGGATCTCAATTAAACTTACTGGAGCCTGTAAACATAGGGATCATATTAGCACTTTGTGTCGGAAAACCTTTAGGAATATTTGGAGCTAGTTGGATAGCCTCAAAGACAGGCCTAGCACAGCTCTCTTCAGAAATATCCTGGGTACAAGTTTTGGGGGCAGGTTGCTTAGCCGGTGTTGGATTTACCATGTCCATAGTAGTAGCGAGTGCTGCTTTTAAGGGAGAAATCCTAGATGCTGCCAAGATTAGCATTCTGGTGGCTTCCTTTATTTCTGCTGTAGTAGGCTTATTCATCTTATACAAAGCAAAAAAGCAAACATGAATATTTTTCTCAAATACAAGCTATTACCTACCAATAGCCCATAGGATGGTGCAGCTGAAGAATAAATCTTTTATTAAAAATCTAAGAAATACATCATTACCAATTGCTAAATCCATAACTTTCCTCTTACCTGACTTGCTAGTAGCGGGAATGGAGAAGCCTATTTTGCTTAACCTTAATATGGGAGGCAGTAGGCCTTCTTTACCCCAATACCTAATTACTTGTACTCCCATAAAAACCAACCTATGAAAAACGATAACACATTAAGTATTCCTACATCAGACAAGGAGCGTGTAGTCATTGTAGGGGCAGGATTTGGCGGCCTGGAAATAGCTAAGAGATTAAGAAAGTCTGCCTACCAGGTAGTCCTAATCGACAAAAATAATTACCATCAATTCCA
>JBCCLI010000394.1:0-6163 GCA_039026975.1 Bacteroidota bacterium
TAATAACACCCTCAAGGACATCATTTACTCAAGGGCTGGACTTCCCAGAACGGGCTTCTCTTCTCCTAACACCAACTGGGTAATGGCCAATCTCAGTAATGGAGATGGCACCTTTACCACCACCAGATGGCAAAGCCACCCAGTACAACAAGACTGGACCTACTACCAAACTTATGTAGGAGATGTAGACGGAGATGGAATAGATGACCTAAGCTGGACCAACCAAGAGGTAGGGGTTATCACAAGTACCATTTATACTGCCCTAGGCACCAGCAGCGGAGTATATGATTTTTCTCCCGTTAAGCAGGAAAGTCCTTACCAGAACACCTGGGCACAGTACACCATTCACATGCTGGACATCAATGGAGATAGAAAAAAAGATCTGCTTTGGATAAAACCAGGTAGTAACACAGAAATCTATACTGCCTTGGCAAAATAAGTAAGGTATTCAACCTATTTAGTGGGATCCTTCTCCTCGCGAGAAGGGTCCTTTTCTATTGGGTGAGTAAGTGACCAGAGGGACCGTTCAATATCATAAAGCTCTAAGAAAGATGGTCCCTGAGGGTCTCGAAGGGATATTTTGCTCCATATAGCTTTGTCGTTTCGAGAGCCTCAACGACCTTTTTGGGGGCACTTTATATTGATCACCTGCTTAACAGGGTATCCAGATTGACCAGTTGTTTTTCATATCTGACGGGAGCTGTCAGAAAATACTCTCTGGCCTCTAACAGGTTCTTTTCGCCTTCCTGCTTTCTCCCTAATTCCATTTGGCAAAGCCCCAGGTAGTACCGTGAAGTAGCTTTCGCATGGGTGGGGTCATTTCCCAGTGCGAGGCTATATGTACGGGCTTTCTCTAGATAGGGCAGCGCCTTTCCATATTCTCCTTTCTTGTAATGAACCAATCCTTTTCCTTCATAGGCTACCAGTCCATATTTCGGGTAATTATTCCCTTGTTGTACTTGTAAGAGTTCCTTGTAAGCGGCTATGTCCAGCTCATAAATACTATCGGCTTCTTCAAGCCTATCCAAGGTAAGCAGGAGACGACCCACATGATCTAAAGCAGAGATTTTATAAGGATGAGGACCATCAAATATCTGATTCAGAGAAGTATTCATTAGGTATTTGTACACCAGAGAAGAATCCCATTTTTCTTGTAGATGATAGATCCTGGACATATTCCCAATACTGGCTACCGTCTCTACATGTCCCAGACCAAATACTTTCTTTCGTTGAACATAGGACTCTCTGGCATAGTAGATAGCAGAATCATACTCCACTTTTTGATAAAATAGGCTGGCCAGGTTATTCAGGGTATAGGCTATTTCTGAATGAGGTGCCTCATAAATTTCTTCCTTGAGTCTCAAAGACTGATAAAGAAACATCTCTGCTGAATCCAGTCGGTTCAACTCCCTGTTCAAATGACCCAAAGAATGCATGATACTTGCCATATTCTCCTGATCAGGATTTTCCTGGGACTGAAAACAGACCAGGGCTAATTGGTACTGTGAATCTGCTTCTGTATACTTATTTTCGTCTACAGCCAAATCTCCCAGGCGCTGATAGAACAAGCATTCTTGCTTAGAATGTGAGGAAAGAGCATTCAGGATCTCCAGTCCTTCCTTTGCAGTATTTCTTGACTCCTGATAGTCTCCTAACCCATAGTAGACGTCGCTTTCCACATAGAATAATTTTGACTGTAAGTCTCCACCCTGTAAATCTGGATGCTCATCCACCATCCTTAATCCTGCTTTGGCAAGGGTATCAGCCTTGTTATAGGACCCCATACCTAAATAGATTTCCGCTATAGCAAAATGCATCTCTGCATATAATTCAGGCTCATCCTCCAAGGTGGAATCTATTCTTTCACTCGCCTGATCCAGCAGATCAAAAACTGTAAGGGTATCTCCTTGAGCGTATCGCGGGTCTACCTCTTGGAAGATGTCCGTTACAAAGCCCAAAAGCTGCTCATTCTTGCGGGATTCTGCTAAGGCTTCGTTTCGCTCCTTGGTAACTTCAGCCGTGTAGTAAATCCCCAGGATAATGATGGCCAATAGCCCTGCAGCTACAGCCGAGAGCCATGACCTATTCCTGAGAGTATATTTTTGTAGACCATACCATGAGTCATTTGACCTAAGAGAAATTGGCCGGTCGGTCAAGTAGGCTTCTACGTCAGCTATTAAGGCATCTACTGACCCATACCGCTTCTCGGCTTCCTTTTCCAGGCACTTCATGATGATGGCATCCAAATCTCCCAAAAGGGTGGAGGATTGAATATCACTAGCAGCAAATTCAGCTAATACGCTGGGGGCTTTTGCCTTCCCACTCAGGATAAATTCCTTGTAGGCGGTAGGAGTATCATCTTTTGGCGGAAAAGGAAGTTGATCCGTCAACATCTGATATAGAAGAACGCCCAGAGAATAGACATCTGAACGAGTTGAGAGCGCCTCTTGCCGTAACTGCTCTGGTGAGCCATAGGCTAAGGTATATCTGTTACTCCCAGAGATTTTTCCCTCTTTTTCTGCTTCTGATACACTTTCCGCTACCCCAAAGTCCAGGACCTTAGCCTCTCCCTCCTCATTGACCAAAATATTGCTGGGTTTGATATCCAGGTGTAAAACCAAACGGGAGTGGGCATAAGAAATGGCTTTACAAATGTCCAGGAAGTACTGAAGTCGCTCCTTGAGTAGGGACTCTTTCTTATTCAGGAAATCTATGATGCTTTCTCCTTCCACATACTCCATGGTAAAGAAAGGCCTCCCATCTTCAGAAGTACCTCCATCATATAATCTGGCTATGCCAGGGTGTACAAGTTGGGCAAGAATCTGTCGTTCTTGCCGGAACCTTTGGGTAGCTTCTTCTCCAAAGTTTCCTGACCTAATCAGCTTAAGGGCTACTTCCCTGTCAAAGTCTCCGGTAGTTCTTTTAGCCAGAAATACAGACCCCATCCCTCCTTGCCCAAGTATTTGATCCAATTGGTAGGTACCAATCTGGGACCCTATCAGTTGCTCGTCAGCTCCTGCATCCCATGGTCTGCTCCCTTCCGTTTTTAGGGCTGGATGGATAGCATTTTCCTCTTCCAGTAGCTTAACTACTTCCTCGTGATATTCGGGGTTCTCTTTAGCGAGTTTATCCAAGGCTTCCTGTTGGTCTGCCTGTGGAAGATCTACTACGTCGTGAAAATATTGGGCTATTTCTTGCCATTGTGTGGGGTCCCAGCTCATGCTTGCATATCTTTTAATTGGGTACTCAGCCATGTACGGGCTAGTCGCCATTCTCTCCTAACCGTCACCTCTGATACGCCCAAAATTTCTGCTATTTCTACCTGCTTAAATCCTCCAAAGAACCAAAACTCTACGATCTTGGCTCCCCTCTCACTGAATTCCTGATACTTGGTAAGAATATCATTGAGGTGGAGAATGTCTTCATAGGTAGTCATATGATTGACTTCCTGATTTTCTAAGGTGAGAATGACCTGATCTCCTCCGCGTTTTTCACTCTTCTTCTGGCGGGCATAACTGATGAGGATTCTTCTCATAGCTAAGGAGGCCAATGAGAAAAAGTGTCCACTGGATTCAAACTTTTGCTGGTCTTGTCTGGCAAGTTTTATGTAGACTTCATGGACCAGCCCTGTGGCGTTTAAGGTATGATTTTTTCGCTCAGATTTGAGCTGAGAAAAAGCGAGGCGTTTTAAGTCATCATATGCCTGGGGAAAGTAGGTCTTCAGGTTTAGGGCTTCCTTCATGGCGATGCGGTTCAGGATGAAGGTACAAAATCCTTTGAAGAATGTAAGTTTTGATATCCAAATAGTTAGTAGTGTGCAAAACTACTTGACTTTACATATGAACCTCCGAAAGACCTGAGGGTATTAGTCAGCAGAACCCAAAACCCTATTCCGATGAAAACTCTTTTCCCCTCTCTGTTACTGATCTTCTTCATAGGGCAGCTTTTTGCCCAGCCTGAAACCCACATGGCGTACCCACAGGTGAAGGCTAATCAAAGTAGTTACGCGGCTACTCATGTCCCCATCATTCTAAAGGAAGCGAATACGTTTGAGTTCTATAAAGAACAGTCTGAGAATTGGTGGAAGGTACTGGAGAAGGATATGACGGATGAATATGCCTGGTACAACTACCACAAGGCCAATAGGTACGCCAAGCTCACCTATAGCCAAATTCATTCTCCTACAGAAAACTGGCAAGAGAATACAGATTGGATTAAGGAAAGTACCTATTTCATGGATAGGAAACCCATGGAAAACCTGATAGCTGAGCATCTACCTGAGTCCTTCATCTACTACTATATCACCGCGTCGAATAATGAGGTGAAGATTTCCAGAGAAGCCTATCTGGACCTCATCTCCAAAGCCCATAAGATTAATCCAGGATTTGCAGAGTTGTATGATGGCTTCATTACCCATTATTACCTGACCGGAAATACGGAAAAGCGACAGTACTACAACAAACAGTGGTTTGCTTCTAATGATTTCTCCCCAACTCTTCTGAATCATTATTATAATGTGCTTCAATCGACTGCTGATCAAGCCATTCTCCTAACTTATGGAGACAATTCTACTTTCGGTTTACTGATGGTCCAGGATGCCTTAGGCATACGTCCAGACGTGCAGATCATCAATGGCCCTCTGCTTAGCATGGACAAAGCCTACAGAGAAAGAATTTACCAGGAGCTTGCGATTCCCTTGCCAGAGATGGAAGAGGACCTTTCCTTTCAGGAAGGAGTTTCTCGTGCCATCATGCATTTGATGGACCACAAACCTGCCAATATCCCCTTACATCTGAACATGGATTTAGGGGAAGCTATTAGAGCGCCTTTCCAGGAGGCTCTCCAACAAAGGGGCTTAGTCTACACAGTAGAGAAGGAAGACGATTTCCATCCAAGTGAGATGGTCAAGCTATACGAGGAATCTTTCCAACTAGACTACACCCACACCCAGTTTACCTACGACCCTTACGCCAATTCCAGCCTAAGCTTCCTCAACTATCTTCCCATGATAATGGAGCTTTACCCCTATTACCTCTCAGCGGGTAAGCGTGAAGAAGCTACCCAGCTCAAAGAATGGGGCCTTCAACTCATTGAAAGGTCCGGCAGAGCGGAGGTAAAGGATTGGTACCTGGGAGAACTGGCAGGCTAGTTCCCCAAAGCAAAAGCCACATACTGGTCGCCGGAGTGCATGCCAATTTTCCCTCCTCCGGCGGCTATGACTACATATTGCTTCCCATCCACTGAATAAGTGGCTGGGGTAGCAAAACCAGGAGCTTCTAGCTGGTATTCAAAGAGTACTTCACCTGTATTCTTATCAAAGGCCCTGAATTTAGAATCCTTAGTGGCAGCTATGAAAACGAGTCCTCCGGCTGTTACGATAGGACCTCCATAGTTTTCTGTACCCGTAGGAGGAATTCCCTTTTTAGTAAGCTCCTCGTATTCTCCCAAGGTTACTTTCCAGGAAAGCTCTCCTGTGTTCAGGTTGATAGAATTCAGCGTCCCCCATGGTGGACTAATAGCTGGGTAGCCGTCTGGGGCCTGAAACCTTTTATAGCCATTCATAAAATAGGGATAAGGCCAGCCATCCCGTCTTCCCCTACTCAGGAGATTACTTCCCGCGGGAATTTTCTCAGTAGATTTTGAAAGAAAAGCTGCTATGGCTCTTCGCTCATCTTCTTCGAGGTGAGCAAAGGAAGGCATCATCCCTTTTCCGGTGGAAACCGTTCGGAAGATCTGATTTTTATTCAAACGCATATGCACATCTGCCAGTGAAGGGACCGTAAAGATGGAAGCTCCTTTTAGGTCTTTTCCATGGCAGCTCATGCAATGTACCTGGTATAGGCTTTCTCCCTTAGTAGCCATGAGTCCGTCTGATTCGGGAGAATAAGGGACCATTTGGAGTATCCATGCCATTTCGCTGGCATTGATAAACAGGTTACCTGTTTCTGGGTCAAAAGCTGCCCCGCCCCATTCACCTCCTCCGTCAAAACCTGGGAAGACAAAAGTTCCTTCCTCCGAGGGCGGAATATAAGGTGAACCTTTCAGGCTATTGGCCCAAATAGCTTTAGCATACTGGAAGTTTTCTTCTGTAAGATGGTTAAGATCTTTCTCTTCTATAGTATGTCGTGAAAAAGGTGCCGGCTTAGTAGGAATAGGCTGAGTA
>JBCCLI010000395.1:0-6159 GCA_039026975.1 Bacteroidota bacterium
AAATCCTACTTTGAGAAGGAGGGGAAACAGCATGTGATTGCCTTTGCCTATGCGCCTTCCTTTAGTGGGGTACCTGAATCTTTCCATACCCAAACTCCCTCTCGCTACTTCCTGGAGACCATTACGGATAGCCACTTCATCCGGATCTCTTATGAAAAACATACAGAGTTGATGGAGAAGCATAGAGAAATAGAGACCATGGTGAGAAAAACCCTTTCCTGGTTTTTGGTAGGAGTGATCCAGCGCCAACATGAGTTAATGGCTTTTGATATGGAAACTCGTTTCAAGGTATTTGTAGAAAGGAGTGCGCACCTGCTAAACATGATCCCCCAAAAAGACCTGGCTTCCTACTTGAGAATAGACCCCACTAACTTCAGTAAGCTCATGGGACGGATACAAATATGAGGTAGTCTCACCAAGAAACTCTTTATGGCTAATGAATCAGCTACTACATCCTGCCTATGAGCCCACCATTTGAATGGTGGGAAACTATGTCATTTCGAGAGCCTCAAGACCTTAGAAGGATCACCTTTTAATCGTTTTCTCAAAATCATGGTGTAGACCAAGAATTCCCATTCTCACAATGCTGAGCTTTGACTTATTCAATCATCAACTAAGAAAGTTCAGCATATGATCACGAAACAAATTATTCCAACGCCAGCTTGGGTAGAAGACTCCCTATATCCTTTTGACAGCAGAATCATAGAACTGGAGGCGGGCAAGATGCATTATATAGATGAAGGGAAGGGAGAAGTATTACTCTTTGTACATGGAACGCCTACCTGGTCCTTTGTATACAGAAAGCTCATCAAGGAATTGGCAGCTGATTACCGTTGCATTGCCATTGACCATTTGGGATTTGGGCTATCTGAGAAAGTGGAAGGATTCTCAGGAAAACCGGAAGATCATGCCGCTAATCTGGCTGAGTTTATCCAAAAGATAGATTTGAGAAATATTACCCTGGTAGTGCACGACTTTGGTGGTCCCATAGGACTGGGAGCCGGCATCCAACTGGCTGGCAGAATTAAGCAAGTGGTACTGATGAATTCCTGGCTATGGGCTACAAAGGAGGATCCCGCTGCTCAAAAGGTGGATAGCATGGTGAATAGTTGGGTAGGGAAGTTCATGTACCTAAATATGAACTTCTCCGCAAAGGTCTTACTCAAGCAAGCCTTCTCTGATAAGAAGCTGCTAAGCAAAGAGGTTCACCAGCACTACCTCAAGCCTTTTCCTGAAAAAGCTTCCCGTAAATCTTTATTGCAATTAGCCCAAGCCTTAGTGGGTTCTTCCGACTGGTACCATGCCCAATGGGAGAATTTGCACAGGCTAGCTGATAAGGAATGGCTGATTCTCTGGGGAATGAAGGACCCATTTTTAGGAAAGAATTATCTGGAAAGATGGAGAAATAGACTTCCCTTTGCCCGAGTGAGAGAAGTAGACAGTGGACATTTTGTGCAAGAAGAGAAGGCTGATGAAGTGATATCGGAAATCAGCGCCTTTTGGTAGATGAATTACCATATCCAGACAACTATCTTATCTCAAAAGACTCTACTCTAGTAGGCTCTTTTGAGATAAGAACATATGAATACACTTCAAGACACACCTATCAACATAAAGCTGAAGCTAGCAGCCCTATGGGCTTCCGTTATGTTTTGCTACATCTATGGGGATTATTTCGAGCTGTATGCTCCCGGAAAAGTAGGAGACCTCTTGAATGGAGAAGGGATGCTGGATGCCCCCATGAAGTTGTTCGCTGCCTCTGTCATGCTAGCTATTCCAGCTTTAATGATTTCCTTGTCCATTTTTCTCAAGCCTGCTATCAGTCGCTGGTTGAATATTATTTTCGGAGCTTTTTTTACTGGTATTATGCTGCTGATAGCTGTGAATTCTCTTACCATTTGGTATACCTTTTATGTCTTTCTGGCTTTAGTAGAGAGTGTTTTGACGTCCATAATTGTCTGGCAGGCATGGAAATGGCCTAAGGGTGAATAGGTAGCAGCACACAGGAATATTCCCAATATCAGAGAAGCATCATTTGTAGAAATTCGGAAAAGGTAAAATAAAGTATTCCGAATGCAGTTATGATGTATATAGTTGGACATATCAACTAGAGACATACTTTTGCTTTTTGTATCCTCCCGCCTGTAGTCAGTTACTTATTATCATGAGAACGCGTCTATTTATCCTGCTCCAATTAGCGGCTTGTGTATGTATCTATGCACAAAAAACCCCTACTTATTATCTGGAAAACAGCTTCCAGGACTACATTCCTATTTCTCCTATTGAATACGAACAGAAGTTTCTGGTTATAGGGACAGATGGTAATTTTGATACACTTACCGTGAAGCAGTTGGCGGAGGATAAGGGAAGTATCCTCAAGTTTTTACAGAATGAAGCAGTGGCGGTTCAGATCAGTAAGTACGAGAGTAGTGGTAAAATCTCTTATGCCCCTTCCAGTATTTCTGGAGAAAAGGGTTCCTACTCAGTCATTATGGACTATGTAAAATTCACCACCTTAAAAATCCCTAACCAGCAGAATGGCTGTGATGGCTTTGCTAAAGTAGGGATAGGGCTGAGGGTAAGAGCCAGCATAGAAACCAGAAAGAAAAAATTAAATTTGGGAGGCTTAATAGGCCTGGGCGTACAAGCAGATAGAAATAAATTGACTGGGACTATTTCTATTGACGTGATAGGCATAGAGTCTAAGGAGGTAACTTCCTTACTTCCCCTACCTACTGAAATTAGCTCTTCCTCCATACAAACCGTTTTACAGGCCATGGCTGCTATGAAAGCTCAAATTTATAATCCTGAAACACGCCTTTATCCACAAATAGTAGCGGTAAAGAAAACGCAGGGAGAGTGTAGCGTGAATGATGTATTACAGAGAATCCAGGTAAACGACCTGCCGGCACCCAGCATATTTTTAACCCCTCAGCAACAGGAAACCCTTCAACCTCAGATTCAGCAACAACAGGAATTTGATAAAAGGCGAAATGGGAAAAATTAACTCCTGACAAGTAGAAAATTATCAAGCCCTTACTCACTGTGTCTGAATATTAGTGCTGTATAGCTAGCTGTCAAAGCATCTGGGTAACAAATAAGTATATTCTACTTCTAAGAAAATCAAATGATGAAATGGATAAGTATATGTACGCTAAGCTTGCTGGTTCTCAGCTGCGCTGATCCATTTCCTGTTACGGAACAAGACACCGTGAGTATTTCTCAGGAAGAAGTGGACGCTTTACTTACAACCTGGGAGCAGGCTATTATAGAGAAAGATCCTCAATTGCTGGCTGAGGTATTAGATGATGAATACATATATGCAGGTGGTGGAGATGGATCTTTGGTTCCCAAAACAGCCATGTTAGCGGCCATCATGAATGATTCCTCTGAGTTTATTTCTCAGGAACTCTTTGATGTGGAAACTTCCTTTTATGAGGACATAGTCATTGTGAGGGGATGGGAGATTATTACCCTCATTCCGCAGGGAGGAGAGCGCACGGAAGTAAAGCTGAGATTTACAGATGTCTACAGGAAGAAAGAAGGCGTCCTAAGAGCTTTATCTACTCATAGTTCTCCTATATTTGGGAAAGAAAATGAATGAATGAAAATCACTTTGTATTTGCTGACCTGTCCACCTATGACATACGGGTAGCCAAAGCATTTTATGAAAATGTCTTCGGCTGGCAATATGTGCAGGATAGGAGGGAAGGCTGGGTAGCCAAAATGATAGGAGGGATCATGGGGATAACTGCAGCAGATGAGAATCCCTATTTACTCGCCAAATGGCAGGGAAAAGAAATCAGTGGCTTATATGAAACCCCTCAGAAGTTTAAGGAGATAGGTATGCCCTCCTTCTGGATGTCTTATATACAGGTAAGTGATCTGGAAGAAAGCATAGGAAAGGCAATAGAATTAGGTGGTATTGTAGAAGTGGTAGAAACTGATAATCCTGTAGGCAAGATTGCCCTGATCCGAGATCCACTGGGGGCAGGTTTTACCCTATATGAAGGTGGGGCCTTAAATTCCCGAACGCAATATCAAGAGAATAGCCTGGTGTGGAATGAACTATTTATTTCTAATATCCATGAGGTGAAGTCCTTTTATGAGGGAATCTTTAATTGGAAGATTGAGGAAGGACCAGATAGGAGATATGATATTCTGGACAGAAAAGGAGAGAAGATTTCAGCTATTCAGGAAGTGAGCAATGAGCTAAAGGGTAAGTATGAATATTGGGCTGTCTATTTTGGTGTTAAACATGTGGAGGCTATCAAAGAAAAGGTTTTAGTAAGTGAAGGGTCTCTCCTATATGAAACCCCTAAATTTACCGTCTTAGCAGATCCCTTTGGGGCCTTTTTTCATGTGGTTCCTATTGGGTGAATAAGGAGAGGCACATCTTATTCTCTCAGCATTCTCCAAGAAAAGGAATGTTTAAGAATAACTTCAACTTTAGGTAAGCCTATGGGTATTTCCAAGGTTAGGTCGCCTTCTGTCAGTCTTCCATATCAGCTCTGTGCCTTCCATATCAGCTCTGTGGACTCCATTTTGGCATTCTCCCCAAGACGTCTTGTCCCACCAATATAACGCTGCAAGCCGCCCACAATCAGTGGCGTCACGGCCTCCCACCTAGATACTTTTCCTTTCAAGCAAATCCCTTAAATAGATAAGTGTTTGATTACCATTGAGTATTATCCGAAATCCACCTTAAGAATAGGATAAAATAGGCCAGCTGTATATTTATCTCTACTCCTAAGTAACCCATCCAAACAGCTAATAAGTAGAAAGCCATCTTCAGAGAAAGGGCATCTCAAGCAATCCTGATGGAACAGCTAAGAGTTCACTCCTCGGGTCCTCATCATAATATTTCATTTTAGAAGAGGGTTAAAGAGGTGGGAGATAGATTGGTCTGTTTTTGAAAATTCTTTTCCCGAAAAACAATCCTTACCTTTGAGGTTTAGGTGTATAGGTACATGAGTGAGGCGTTACAAATATCAGTGGTAGTTCCATTACTAAATGAGGAGGAGTCTCTGCCCGAATTGGCAGACTGGATTCACAGGGTAATGGTGGAGCATGGGTTTACATACGAAGTCATCATGGTAGATGACGGCAGTAAAGATACTTCATGGTCAGTCATAGAATCCCTGGCTGAGCAATTCCCTGTGAAAGGCATTCGTTTCCAGCGAAATTATGGCAAGTCAGCTGCTTTGCAAGCAGGCTTTCAGGCTGCTATGGGAGAGGTGGTCTTCACCATGGATGCAGACTTACAGGACAGTCCGGAGGAAATACCTGAGCTTAGGAGAATGATTATAGAGGATGGATATGACCTGGTATCGGGTTGGAAGAAGAAACGCTATGATCCCATCAGTAAGACCATTCCTTCAAAATTCTTCAATTTTGTAGCCAGAAAGGTGTCAGGCGTAAATAACTTGCACGACTTTAACTGCGGGCTGAAAGCTTACCGTAAGGAAGTGGTGAAAAATATAGAGGTGTATGGAGAAATGCATCGTTATATTCCAGCCATAGCTAACTGGGCAGGCTTTGAGAAAATAGGAGAGAAGGTCGTGCAGCATCAGGAGCGTAAGTACGGCGTAACTAAGTTCGGCCTGAATCGCTTCATTAATGGCTTCCTGGACTTGATGACCATAGTGCTGACGGAGAAATACCTGAAGAAGCCCATGCATCTGTTTGGCTTTTGGGGGGTAGTGTGGATGCTGATAGGAGGAGGGACCTTGGCTTACTTGGCGTACATACGCTTAGTGAATCAGATTTGGATCACCAATAGATTGCCGGCGCTTCTATTCGGATCTGTCTGCTTTATCACGGGCGTAATTTTTCTAATGACGGGGCTCTTGGCAGAACTGATAGGAAGATATTCTCCCTACAGGAACCAGTACGTCATTAAGACCATTATAGGAGATGATGCCGTAGGAGAACGCTTACGCGCTTCAGGCATGCAAACAAATACGAATTAGGAAGTTGTTTTTAGGAGGTATACATACCAGTGTTTCGTCGCCTGCCGCCGACAATCCATTTCGGCCCAGTGGCCCTACTTTTTTCCTTAGCAAAAAAAGTAGGCAAAAATGCATTGTCCCTCCAATGCAACCCATAAATCCTCCCACAACCCGTGGAGGAACGGCCGGCCCGCCCTTTACCTCACAA
>JBCCLI010000396.1:0-6152 GCA_039026975.1 Bacteroidota bacterium
AAACTGGAACTGGATGTACCTATCAGCAACTACCTTCCTAATTACCCTAAGCAGGGAGAAACGCCCATTACCGTAAAACATTTGCTGGGGCATACTTCTGGCATCCCCCAATATCAGTCTGGAAAGGAAGCCCAAAATAAAACGCATTATAGCAGCCTGGAAGAGGCCATGACTGTTTTTCAGGATAGACCCTTACTCTTTGAACCCGGATCTGGCTTTTTCTATACCACCTATGGGTATGTGGTGTTAGGGAGAATACTAGAGGTAGCTTCCGGACTTAGCTATGAAGAACTTATGCAAAGCAGAATTTGGGATAGGGCTGGGATGAAAAATACAGGTATAGAAGAAATGGGAAAGTCCTACGAGGATAAGTCCTGCCTATACCACAGAGACAAGAAAAAAGGCAAAGAAAGTAAGCAAAACGACTTGAGTAATCGCATCCCCGGCGGAGGGTTCTATTCTACCCTGGAAGATGTGATGAAATTCGGGAATACTTTGCTGGAAGGTACGTTCATTTCTGATAGCACGCTTCAGCAAATGATCACTAACCACTATGGCAAGAAGGAAGGAAACCCCTATGCTTTAGGATGGTACTTGTATGCACCTGCCCCTAATGAGAATCTGGTCATAGGCCACTCTGGAGAACAAACAGGCGTCTCTGCCCAACTCATGATCATCCCAAAATCTAATACCGTAGTCGTAGTCCTAGCGAATACTTCAGGCGCATGGAAGGACGTGGTTACGCTCTCTTCTCAGCTTATCCAGATTTCTGAGGCAGAACGTAAGGCGGATAATTAGGTACCTTATAGAACTTTCCATCCTTATTTTCGCGTCTTTTTCCTACCTGCCGTTTTATCCAGCGACAAGTTTCCTATCTTTGCCCAAAATATTTCATCACGTAGATTAGATAGACTTATGAGTTTGGTAGTTGTTGGGACAATGGCCTTTGATGCCATAGAAACACCTTTTGGTAAGACAGATAAAATCCTGGGAGGTGCTGCCACCTATGCAGGCCTTGCTGCTTCTTATTTCGTAAAACCCGTGAATGCCATTTCAGTAGTGGGGTATGACTTCGAGCAGGAGATCATAGACATGCTGAAGTCTCATGGAGTGAGTATGGAGGGAGTAGAAATTCGTCAGGATGAGAAGTCCTTCTTCTGGGCAGGAAAGTATCATACAGACATGAATACACGTGATACCCTGGCCACAGACCTAAATGTGCTGGCTACCTTCAATCCGCAGGTACCTAAGAGCTATCAGGATTCTGAGTTTCTATTCCTGGGAAACCTGACACCAGATATTCAGATCCAGGTGATAGAGCAAATGGAAAACAGGCCTAAACTGATTGGTCTGGACACCATGAACTTCTGGATGGATACAGCCATGGACAGACTAAAGGTAGCTCTGGGCATGGTGGATGTGTTACTCATCAATGATGAAGAAGCCCGCCAGCTTTCTGAAGAATATTCTCTCAGAAAAGCTGCCAGAAAAATTATGGATATGGGTCCCAAATACCTTGTCATCAAAAAAGGAGAACACGGTGCCCTGCTATTCCATAAAGATGAGTTGTTTTCGGCGCCCGGTCTTCCGCTGGAAGAAGTGTTCGATCCTACCGGAGCGGGAGATACCTTTGCTGGTGGATTTATGGGATATATGGCTTCCAGTGGAGAAGTAAGCTTTGAGAGCATGAAAAGAGCCATCATTTTTGGATCAGCCTTAGCCAGCTTCTGTGTTGAGAAATTTGGGCCTGAAAGGCTGATGAATCTCTCCAAAAATGAGATAGACGCTAGGGTCAGTGAATTTGTTTCCCTGGCTAACTTCGATATTCCTTCCAGAGAAATTCTGGACATGATGGACCAGAGCGCCTAGTTCGTTCGGTAATAAATAGTAAGAAATTTCCTTGTAGAGACAGCATGCATGCTGTCTCTACAAGTTTTTTGTGGTTTTGGATTTTGGAGGGACTCCCTTTGAAAAATCATTCAGCGGACATGAGTCCGCAGCCATCCAGTTGGCAAGCGGGAGCTTACCAACCCTCAAATGCGTGATGAACAAGCTCCCGCTTGTTCGGAAAAATCGTCCAAGACTCCTGTCTTGGTATGTATATTCTTAAAGTGCCAAAGTATTATTCACTGACTTTGAAAAAATAAGTGGCCCTCTGTAGGGGTGGGTTTATCCGTCCTTTGAATCGTACAGCAACTATACATCGAGAAATCCTTCGGCAGTTGAAACAGCCGCTACATTTGGTTTCATGAGCCCACCATTTGAATGGTGGGAAACAAAGAACGCTTAAGTGGTCAATCCTAATCGTGCTGTCTCTACATTCATTTTCCCTAAAATCCATTTGCGTAACCGAATAGTTACACATATATTTGTAACCAAACGGTTACCTAATGAGGAGAGACGTATTCCAGGCCATAGCAGATCCTGTAAGAAGAGACATCATTGATATGTTGGCAAAAGAGAGCCTGACGGTGAATGCCATAGCGGATCAGTTCGACATTAGCAGACCTGCTGTTTCCAAGCATATTAAGATTCTCAAGGAATGTGGACTACTTAAGACTGTCCCCAGAGGACGGGAGAGAGTATGTGTAATCATTCCAGAAGAACTCAGCATGGTATCAGACTGGGTGAACCAGCACAAAAGGCTATGGGTACAAAAACTGGATTCTTTAGAAGCCTACCTACAACAAGTACAATCTCAACAATCAGAAAACGATGAATCACTTAGCTGAAGCAAAAGACAGAACCCTCACCATCGAAAGGACTTTTGATGCCCCCCTAAAGCTGGTGTGGGCAGCATGGTCTGATCCTGCTCACATAGTAAAATGGTGGGGACCCAATGGCATGCAAACAGAAGTGGAGGTCCACGACTTCAGGGTGGGAGGAAGCTGGAAATATGCTATGCAGATGCCCAATGGCGGGCAGTTTATAGCTGAAGGAGTGTATGCTGAAATCATAGAACATGAGAAAATCGTTACTTCGGCAGACTTCAAGCCTATGACGGAGGGAGTAGAAATGCACATACTCTTTAAAGAGGTAGATGGGAAAACCCACTTTAGTTTTCATGTGATCCATCCTACGGAAGCATACTGCAAGCAGCAGGAAGAGATGGGCTTCTACAATGGCTGGGGATCTACCTTCGAAAGGTTGGGAGAATACCTACAAAGTACTTAAGAATCTGATAAGTAGACGAGTGAAGGCTAATCGTCTGCATATGAAAGCAATCCTATGGCATGGGAAAGGTACTTTAGGGAACAATTGTGAACCTTCAACGCCTTTCTCATGTCAGACAGAAATAAAACTGCCAGAATTGCGGGACTTTGGTACCTGGTAATTGTCATTACCGGAGTCCTAAACCTCATGTATATTCCTTCTCTGCTCATAGATAAGAGCGACCCAGCAGGAACTCTTGCCACCCTACAGGAATCTGAGTTTCTCTTTCGAATAGGAATTGTGTGTGGAATCATCTGCTACCTTGCCTTCATAGGCTTAGCTTTCTCCCTTTACAAACTCCTACATCAGGTTCACCTCCTGGCTGCTCAGCTAATGATGGTATTTGTGATGCTAAGCATTCCCATCTCTTTTGTAAATATTCTAAATAAGTTTGAAGTCCTCAATCTAATCAGTGATAGGGTGTATGTAGCAGAACTCAGTCAGACAGAGCTACAGTTCCAGGTTATGCATGCCGTTCAAGCTTTTTCAAATGGGATTAACCTTTCTCAAATCTTCTGGGGTCTATGGCTGTTCCCCTTTGGCTATCTGGTGTACCAGTCGGGTTTCCTGCCCAAGTTCTTCGGGATTCTCCTGATGTTGGGCTGCGTAGGATACTTAATTACCTTCTTTGGAGGCTTTCTGTATAATGCATTCTACGATACTATGTTTGCGGAAATAGTAGGCATCCCTGCTTCCGTAGGAGAAATAGGCATTTGTCTATGGCTCCTCATTATGGGGACAAATAAACTTCCCTTTAGGCGGACAAGTCAGTCCTTTTCCTGATATTAGGCAGAAAGGAGATCTAAATTCATCCAACATTTGTCATTCCGTTGGGCAAGCGGGAAGAAAGTGGGTCAAACGGAATCTAGCGTACGGTTTTTTGTTGAGAATAGCCTAAGTTCCGTGAGATACCGGATGACACACAAACCATCCCTACGCACCCCTCCGGCATGACGGGTCTGATTTTAAGGTTTTGATATTCTCCTCGAAAAGGATTCTCCCATGGAAAAGCTAATAGAACCCTGGCTGAAAGCAGGATATGACATATTCTCACAGGAAGGTCCTAACGGACTTAAGGTAGAACGCCTGGCCAGAATCGTAGGGAAAAGTAAGTCCTCTTTTTACCATCATTTTGCTGACCTGGAAATCTACACTTCCTTTCTCCTGGAATATCATATGAAGCAGGTTGACGTCCTATTTGAGAAAGAGAAAGCTTGTCAGCGGGTAGTGCCGGATCTATTAGAAATATTAGTGGAGCACAAACTGGATCTGCTGTTCAACCGCCAATTGAGGGTACATAGAAGTGTTCCTGCCTTTCAGAAATGCTTTGAGAAAACCAATCAGCTTTCCGTAGAATCCATCGTAGGTATCTGGGCAGAAGCCCTCGGCCTGGAACATGAATCTTACCTGGCGCAAATGGTACTCATGCTGACCATGGAAAACTTTTACCTACAAATTACCGACGAAACGCTTACCTATGAATGGTTGGAGAATTACATCTATCAACTACAGTCCATGGTACAGGCTTTCAAGAAAGGACAAGTCAGCCTTCCCTAGTCTCCAGACCCTAATGAAAAAATGTGGGTATATTAGCCATATTAACCCACACAACACCAAAGGATGAAATTACTCAAATGGATAGGAGGCATATTAGCTGTTCTCCTAATAGTTGGATTCTTTTTGTCTGAAAGAGACCTGACCTTCGAAGAGGCCAAAGCCATCCTGGCTGATGACCAATCCCAATTTGTAGAAATAGATGGTATACAAGTTCACTATAAGAGAGAAGGGACCGGCTTCCCCATAGTTCTGGTACACGGAACTGGTGCTATCCTCCAAACCTGGGATGGATGGACAGAATCCCTGACCGCCAATGGCTATGAGGTAATCAGAATGGATGTGCAGTCTTTTGGACTGACCGGTCCTCCTAATGATGGGGACTACAGCATGGAAGGCTATGTAGATTTCCTGGAGAAGTTCATAGATGAAATGGCCGTAGATAGCTTCCATCTGGCAGGAAATTCCCTCGGAGGACAGATAGCCTGGGAGTACGCCGTGAAACATCAGGAGAAAATTGGGAAACTCATCTTGTCAGCACCCACAGGATTCTCACTGGCTGACAGCAAAGGCTCCCTTTTATTTACCCTGAGTAAGCAAAAGAATATGGCCATGTTGATGAAAAATGTAGGTACCAGCTTTATGGTAAGAAACACATTGAATGACGTGTACTTCGATCAGGAAAAGCTGACAGAGGATATGTATGAAAAGTACTATGCCGCTAGTAGAAGAGTAGGAAATAGAGATGCCTTTATTTACCGCTTAAATGAAGAAAGAGTAGGGGACGTAGAAGCGTTAACGACCCTCATGGTTCCCACCCTGCTGATTTGGGGAGATCAGGATGTACTTGTGTCCCATACCCTGGCGGAAGAATTTCTAGCCCGTATCCCGGATGTATCTCTTATCCTCTATGAAAACATGGGCCACATCCCTATGGAAGAAATACCTGAGAAGACAGTAGAAGACGTACTTAGCTTTCTGAGTTCTCCAGAGGAAGAGGAAGAAACACTTGAAGAGGAATTATAATTATTCCACTCATTCCTTGGCGGCTTTGCGTGAAAGCTTCTCACGCGAAGGCGCAAAGCCGCTAAGTTCATATAGAATAGCTAGGTCTTTATAAGAATTAGTAATTTATAGGCTGTAACTCAAAATCACCGTCAACTTATGAGAACTACTACATTCATCTTGATATGCTGCTTGGGGTTCTTTTCCACTCTTCAGGCACAGCTTAGTAAAGCAGAAACTAATGCTCTTGCAGAACTGGATGCCAAGTCAGATGCCTACTTTGACATTGCCAAGCAGATCTGGGACCTGGCTGAGGTAGGCTACCAAGAATACAAAAGCTCGGAACTTCTCCAGGAGACCCTGAAAAAGGAAGGCTTCAC
>JBCCLI010000397.1:0-6147 GCA_039026975.1 Bacteroidota bacterium
AGTGGATAAAAATTAATAAAACATACATCCTTCTAGCCTAATTATTTCGCCTGTCTCAATAACATCTATTGAATAATCTTTTTCAGAGGGATTGAAAATAAATGTTTGACCTTCAGAACTTGAAAAATGAAGTAACCCATCAATTACTTCATATTTATACGTTAGGGTATATTCAATTTCTTCACTAGATCCATAATATTCATAATCAAACCATAAAACATCCTCCTGATCTTTTTTGATTTTTATATTCCATTTTATTCCATCGTAAGTTGTTTCACCTAGTTTCCATCCATCACAATATGAAGCAGCACTATCAAGATTAAAGAAGGATATAAAATGGCCATTGTATGAAAAGTTTGAAAATTTTATGTCTGAAAAGTCGCTATAATAATTTTCTGTATCTGCCCAGATTGTCTCTTCATATTTATCTAAAAAACGACAAAATTTTCTTCCCCAAGCCGGACCACAGTATGATATCACGTTTGGATCTAAAAAAGGATATTCCCTTCCACTTCTATCTGTTACAACATCTGTTGCAGTATCTTGCTGTCTAGGCTCAAATTCCTCTATATCGCTTTCCGAACAAGAAAATAAAACAACGGATAGAAATAGTAGAAGTAATTTTTTCATTTCTGATATTCATTATAAAATACAAATCAAGCGCAATATGAACAGTAAAAATTACCCATAATGACCCCCCAAATATAATAAGTAATACCTTAGCTGAGATGGTCCATAACTCAGCATAAAATTATAATGTTATACTGTCGGGTTTCACGGTACCATCTCAGATTAAACACCAAGCCTATTTTCAATTTCTGCCTCCGCCAGCAGTCGAATATCTCGACCGAATACCCTACTGATGGCTGAGCAATCTGCCTCTCCCACCTAAGTAGCCTAAGATACTTTCAGCAGAAGCATCTTGCGTCAAGATAGTGAGATCTATTCCCATTTATCGTATTTTGCTTCGGATGGAACTCCTGGAATTTCTCGAGCAAAAGGAACTATTTACTAAGGAAGAATGTGTCACCATAGATGAGGCATTTGAAAGGAAAGTGGTTTCCAAAGGTACGGTCATTCAAAAGGTAAATAGGTATTCTAAGAAATTGCTTTTTATAGAAAGTGGACTACTCAGAACATTCTATGTGAAGGAAGGAAAAGACATTACGCATTTCTTTTTTGACGAGAATTATTTCATAGCTCCAGTAAACAGTATCTATTTCAATAAATCTGAAATCTATGAATGGGAAGCAATAGAAACTTGTATTGTAAGAGTAATCCCTTTTGAAGAGTTTCTATTACTTGGAGAGCGTTTCCCAAGACTGACTCGCATCATATTGGATTTCTCTATTCAAATGCTGGATCTATTCTCCCAAAAGCTTAACCTCCTACAGTTTCAAACAGCTGTTGACAGGTACAGTATATTCTTACAGATGTATCCCGATCTTATTAATAGAGTGTCTCTCGGTGATACTGCCTCTTTCCTTGGACTGACACAACAAACCCTGAGTGCGATCAGGTCAAAGAAAAAACAAGGCTCTCCCCACTTTTTTAGGACCCTATCTATTTTTTAAGCTAGATGAAATTTTTCTCATGTCTGTCTATGACCTTTGCCTCAAAGGGTATAGACACTATGATCAAAACAAGCAATCCTAAAGAAATACTGAAGCTAATTAAGATGCTCTCCCCCAGACTTTACCAAGCCTGGAATATCTTTCTCATAACTAAGAGTATCATGAAAACCATTAATATCATAGTATTAGTCCTCTCTGGTCTGGCCTTATTCTACGCCTGTTCTATGCGGTTATTCATTCCTGAAAAGGGTGTATTTCTTCAAACCTATTTTGAGAATCCTGACAATAGTCTGGGAATTCATATTGATTTAGTGAATGAAGTAAGAAGAGAAGGTGCCGTGATGTTCTTAGGAGGAATAGTGGCTTTTCTTGGAGCACTAAAATCAAACTTCAGGTAATCAGCATTTGTGGCGGTAACGGTTATTTTTGCTGGTGTGATCCTGGGGCGATCGCTCATTTTCTTTATAGATGGCATGCCCAGTACAAATCTGATTCGAGTGGCTGTGGTAGAGGGCGTTTTAGCTGTACTCAATATGTATTGTCTGGTGAATAGCAAACCTACTTGAACCCATAATTTGAACACATATTACCTATGCAGAATATGTGTAATAATATGTAATATAATTGTCTGTGTAAAATATTAATATCGAATTATTTTTGAATATCCCAAATAGATAATTTCCGCATTCGGTTAACAATGATTCCTAACTGCTGTAGATAATTATGGATATCCAACTGAAAAAAATATTCCTTGCTATTTTTTTAGGTATTTCTGTGATGAGTTATGCATGTGCCCAATGTACTACGACAAATAATGTAGGGATCAACAGTAGTGCCTCTACTTCTAGTTTTGGTCAGAGTTTCTCCCCCACCTGTACAGGTGTGCTGAATACCATAGCGGTAAATGGGAATGTCAGTACAAGTGGACATACTGTAACGGTATATGATGGCTTAGGTACAGGGGGAACATCCTTAGGTTCGCTATCCTCCCAAAGTATAACAGCCACTGGCTCTTCAACAGATCTAACAACGACCGTGTTCGATTTTTCTTCAGAAAATATAAGTTTGACGAGTGGGGCAGATTATACCTTCGTGATATCAGGTGCATTAAATATTAGGTTTGTGAACTCTGATGCTTATGCTGACGGTCAATTATTTTTTAATGGCTCCTTTGCCCCAGGTTTTGATTTGAATTTTGAAGTTGATGTGACGGCTCCTTTGCCTGTGGTATGGTCAGTCCAGCCTCAGGTGGAGAAAGTGGGTTCTAGCGCCAGAATTTCTTTTGCTATAGCACAACAAATCAACAACTCCCACTTTGAAGTAGAGCACAGTAAGGATAAGAACCTTTACCAATCCATAGGACAGATAGCAGGAGAAGGGAATGTATCAGAAGAAAAAACTTATACATTTTATCACGAAAGCCCCAATGATGGCCCTAACTATTACCGGGTGAAGCAGGTGGACTTTGATGGGAATTTCAGCTTTAGCCATGTGACCACTGTAAGCTTTCAGGCAAATCAGGCAAGTGTATACCCCAATCCGGTAACAGATATGTTGAAGGTAAATGTTCCTGAGATAGACCTAGTGGCTGTTTACAACCTGCTTGGGCAGCAGCTAACTTCTCACTCCCTTCAAGGAGGGACAAACATGCTAGACCTGTCAGCTTTACAAAAGGGTACCTATACACTGAAGTTTGGAAATGGAGAGGTAAAACGGATCATAAAGCAGTAGGAAGGTATAAACATCTTCCTCTCAGGGGTAGTAGCATCTGGATTCATGCTTGGTAGGATTTCTATTCAAGCAAGGACACCTGTAATCTCTTGTATGAAATGCATAGTCCCGCTTTCTATCATTTGCGTCAGTGAGTCTGTTTGATGGAAATTCGGGTCTTCCACTAGGACGTGCTCAATGATGGAACGCTGGGCAGTTTTTGAGAGTGGGTATTTGTGCCATTCGCTTCCCCTGAGTAAGTCCCAATATTTCTGTTGAGTTTGCTTGTTTTGGCCGACTAGCCAGATTTCAAACCGTGCTTTTTCATGATTAAACACCAAGCCTATTTTCAATTTCTGACTTTTCAAAGATTTGGGTGTTATGGGGAAGTAACTGATATCCATATACCCTTGATAAAAACTCCCTACTATGAATTCTGGAGAATATGTATTTGAGAAATGAGTTCTCAAGTTCATCAAGTACTCCATTAACCCCTTATATCCTTTAGGGACATTCTCAGACTGGAGCTGCTTAATATAATCCGATATGTATGGGGTTAAGGGTTCTTTCATGTTGTAGAGATTCTCACATGGCACCTAAGGTTCTTTGCCAACGGCCGAGTGTTTCGACCTCAATTATTACGCCAAGAGCTCATAGGATAAGTTATACAGTTTGGTCGATACAATCGACCTCAGGCTTGCGGTCTCTAATCAAAGCTGTTTTAGGCTTTTGATTTATTAGCTAAGAGGTTAAATCAGTCGATACAATTTATCTCAGGTTCATAGAATACTACTTCGGTCTCCCCGGAAAGAACATATTCACCCGCTCTTTATAGGCTGCATAATCAGGTCTTTTTTGGGTAGAGTAATATTCGGATGGTACGGCTCCGGTTATATACACCAGAGACATGTACATAATCCTCGAAACAAACAGTAGTCCCAATCCTAATAAGATCCAGATGGGTAAGGACTCTTTTTCCATAAGGGCCAGCCAGGATGGGATAGCAGCAATCACCAACCCATTCCATACCATCCATTCCGCGAAGTAATTGGGATGGCGGGTATACTTCCATAAGCCTACATCACATACCTTATTCTTCTCTCCCAAAGCGGACATCTTCCGAATAAATGCCAATTTTTGGGCATCTGCCACCGATTCCATGATGATGGATAACACCCATATGATAAGGCCGATGATTTCAAACACAGAAAAGGCTGGATCTGGATTCGATGAAATAATGAAGGCCGGTATAGCCAAAAAGGAAGCATTGGCCAAGCCTTGGGCTAAGGCATCTACTTGCATGGCTAGCTGGACATTGGTTTTGCCATCCCGTTCCCAACGCCGACGTTGATACTGATATCGGGGGAATTCTTTCTTCAGATACCCTTTCCGCCATAATTGTAAGGCACCCATCCCCATTCGCATCCCGATGATGATGTAAATGCCTCCTACGATATTGACTCTCCATGGATCACCCTCACCTAACAGCAAGCTTATCACCCCAATACAAAATAGTCCCCATGGCCAGCCAATGTCTACATAAGACATTCTGCCTGTCTTCCAGATGGGCCAACAGACCACTAAGCCAAATAGGACTATCTGAGTCGCGAAATTGATGAGGGATAATTGTTGAAAGGATTGGCTAAAGACTAGTATCAAAAAGCCAATGACAAAAACGGTAAGGGGTTTGAAGTACTTCATGCAAGGGATGTTTGTAGTAGCCTTAGGAAATTTAGGCTTAATATAGATAAATCCTGTTTGCTAGGAGTCTATTCTATTGACCATGGCTATCTAAGATAAGTTAAGCTATTGGAATGATTGGTTAGCTGAGAATTCTATTTGGAGGAGGGGCTTGAACTCAGGTTGAAATCTTTAACCTCAAACAGATATCTATTTGGCCTAAAGTAGGATTGGGGCATTTTGTTGAAGAGACAAATGTTAATCAGATGAAATATTATTTTTTTATATTTATGAACTAGATTTTTTAGTTACCCAAAATAGAATTGGGTAGATTTACAATAAATATTCCTCCCAGATTTTTATGAAGGCAAACACCGATTTAAAAAATAAAATTTCCTTCATTAATGAGGTAATTCTTTTAAAGGAACAAACTAGGCAAGGTTGGATTAGGTATAAAATCCAAAATCCAGAATCTGTCGCAGATCATTCTTTTGGTTTGTGCTTGCTTGTTCTAACTTTCTGTGACCTCTTACCTAACCTTGATATTAAAAAGTGTCTAGTCTTAGCATTAATCCATGATCTTGCAGAAGTCAGAGTTGGTGATATCACTCCTCATGATAATATATCGAAGTCAGAAAAATACTGTCTTGAAAAATTGGCTTTTGAATACTTCAGTCATCTATTAGAAGATCAAACTTTCTATGATTTATGGATAGAGTATGAGAGCTGTGTTACTCTTGAAGCGCAGTTTGTGAGAGATTTAGATATTTTAGAGAGTGTATTCCAAGCTAAAAGATATGAAAATTATGATGTAGACTTAGAAGAATTTTGGGTGTACGCTAAAAGGGCTATCAAAACAAAGATTGGGTTCGAAATTTATAGTTTATTGAAATCTAGCCGACGAAAAAATAATAGCTTTGCAATTTAAATACGACCCATACAAAGCTGGCTTTGTATTCATAGCTCATTCTCATACAGACAATGAATTATCTGACTATTTAGCAAAAGTATTAGACGAAAACTTCTGTATTTTTTACGATAGGTCGGGTAAACTAGGTCTAAAAAGTCTGGGATTGTTAATTGGTGAAACTACAATCGTAGATAGTGTTATTCCTAATGCTGATATATTTCTTTTTTTGATCTCAGAGAATTCTTTTAAGAAAAACTGTAAAGCTTATGATGA
>JBCCLI010000398.1:0-6130 GCA_039026975.1 Bacteroidota bacterium
CCCCATGTTTCTATGTAGCAGAAGCCAGCAAACTGACCTTCCCCCAGAGCTATAATGGCTTTCCCTTCCCTAATTTTTTTACGAATGTATTCAGGATCACGCTTAGCTATCCCGGTTCCACGTGCTTTGGCCGCTTCTTCTCTCACGAGGCAGATTTCTTCTGCATAAGGGAGGTGCTGGTTATCAGCTACCAAAACATGTACATCCATGACTGAAAGAGACTACTGAAGAAAAATAAAAATGGAAAAAAGGAATTTATAGAGGAAAAGCAGGCTTATCGGCTGCGCCTGAATCGGTAGGATAAGAGGGTATGTCTGACCGTTAGTTGCATGAAAACTGCACTAATAATAATTCCTTAATGGTGTAAATATAGAAATCCCCCGGGGAAAATGAATAGTAAATGCGAAAAATACTAAGCTTAGTGTAGAAAATAGATTATATATAGTTTTAATTAACTTCCCGAACATGCAGGAATCGGTTCATAAGAATGCCTGTAACTTCTACAGTTACTCCCTTTTCAGTAATTTTCGATTGCTCACCTTGGCAATCATACAGCTCACCTTCAATTAGGACGTAGCCTGAGGGTCTTAAGGTGCTAAGGGTTATTCCCTCCTTTCCAACTAGCCTTTTTAATTGTTCTACGTTCTCCATGATGAATTTTTATTATGAGTGCTCCGAAAGAATATCTAGGGTTTAACTAGGGTAGCCTTTTATGAAGGCTTCGAGATCATCTACAAAAATGAAGTATGTACTAAATTGTCTGTACCCCTTAAGTCTACCTTTTCTGATGGCTGATGCTACTAAGTAATCTGGTACTTTCAGTAATTTTGCAGCTTCATCCAAACTCAAGAGATTTTCGGCCATAAA
The DNA here is from genome assembly GCA_039026975.1 of Bacteroidota bacterium. Taxonomy (GTDB): domain Bacteria; phylum Bacteroidota; class Bacteroidia; order J057; family J057; genus JBCBKZ01. The sequence continues at coordinate 868 of JBCCLI010000398.1, forward strand.
CTGCTTCGATTTCATGATGAAAAATTTTTTTTTAATTCAAATTTTCCGAAGTTTAACGTTTTAGAATCTTTAATTTTTTTACAAAGGTTATCGGCTCACAGTATTATTTACTCCATAATTCTCCGAAAGTTTATATCCCTGTAATATTGGAAATTTAAATATTCTGTCTGGATATTATTCAATAACTATCCAGCAAAAAGTTGGTAGCGCTCAAAAAATTTCCTGGAAATTTCCTGGAAATTTCTAGAATCTTTAGTTATGCCTGTTGTATTTGCCAGTTCAGTTTTTCGTGAATTACACGATCGGATATTAGATAAATTCCGAAAATATTGTCGTTCACAAAATGTTGATCCTAGTGTCTACAAAGGGTATGAGATTTATGGTTATAAGCAATCCTCTCGCCCAAGTTTGAAAACTCTAATGCTAGAAGATGGAAGCTCTGGATCATATATAAAAAAGATTAGATTTAACCTTAACCCTAACTATTTATACAAAAGATATAGAGAGGTAGAAAAAGGATTTAGTGAGGTCTATTTGTCTCCTGAATACATGCAAATTTTCCTTCTTTTTATTGGTTTTGAGAACAAGGAGGATTTCCTAAAAGTATGTGATAAAGTCCCTAATTCTAACAAAGCATATCAACTTCGGTTATGGGGACAAGAATTAAATCAGAAGTCTCATGTAGATAACCCTCAAATATTATTTGAGGGATTCTACTATTCTCTTGAAAATCATGAAATAAGATCATTTCTCTTAAGAATCGATAGTTCTAGGAAAGTTAGGAGAAGAGATACAAGCTCTTTTATCCAGGTTCAATACAAAGTTCAGTTATCATTTATTTTGGGAGGCAGTCAATTGAAATATATCGGTATCGCGAGTAGAGTAGCAGAGTTTTTACATATTCATTTATGGTCTCAAAGTGAATTTAATGTTAGGGGAGCAAATCTGATTTTATGGGTAGGGGCCGGAGCTTTAAAAGACAGTAAGATTCTTTCTGGCATTTATTCGTCAAATACAATAAAAGGAGAAATTATTTCTGGAGAAACAATCCTAGTCAACAGAAGCCTCGTTTCCCATGAAAAGCTAGAAAGTTTAATATTAAAGAAATATGCTTTTTCCAGAGCTAAACAGATAGTTTCCACTAGAAATACACCATCTGTTCCATCTCTGAGGAAAGAAAATTATGATCATAATGGGAGAGCCCTTAAGGAGTATATTGGGGATTATGAGCTTTATTATTTGAAAGGAGAAGATACAATGATTGTTTCTCACTTAGTCATTAGAGAAGATTATCAAATCTCATTTCAATCCCCATTTAATTCATACCATGCTTTATTCAGGGTGTCTAACTCAGGGGATAACTTTTATTTGTGGTTCATTAGACAGGTTAATTTCAAAACTGATTTTTTTAGTCTAATAAATCTAAACAAGCAAGAAACATTAACAAGATTAAGAGATAAGTTTTATCCCGGAAATATCCTATATGTCCAAAGAGGAGGAGGGCACACAAGCTCTAAATGTTTAATGAGAAAGGTAGATCAAATAGTAGCACCAAGGTATTATCAAAGAGAAGATATATTTACCGAAAGTAATGACTATTATGAGATCTTACTTCATTTGATAAATAAATCGTAGAAAGTCAAACTTATTTTCTTACACTTATAATGCGATTGTGGAGAATATTTTGTCCGTTTAAACGTCAAAGCATTGTATTAAAGGAGTTCACGGTATATTTTTGTACCCATTATTGAATCAAAAGACCGACATGTCCTTAAATACTACCAACCTTGTCATTTCTGATAAAGACACCACGCTTCATCCTCAAAATATAGTCAAAAGAAAAATTGATCAGTTAGACCTTAGACTTATTTGCAGAAAAATCATGCATATATCTGGTAAAGGGTGGTCTGAAAAGAAGGTAGAAAGAGTATCTCATGCCTATAAAAATTTCCTTTTTATTAGCTTTATGTATAAGGAAAAAGCTACCATTGTTCCAACAGAAGAAGTAGACGATTTTTGGCATTATCACATCCTTGATACCAAAAAATACTATGAAGATTGTATGGACATCTTTGGAGAGATGATCCACCATTCACCATACCTAGGGTTAGATGAAAAATCCGGAAAACAAGAGTTAGCTAGTGCTTTTGAAGAAACAAAGAGTGTATACCTTAGAGAGTTTGGGAAGTCCTTTCCGGAAGGCGTAAAAGCTGCTTTCTGTAATGTGCCACCGCAAAAATAATTTCACCCCTCCACGTAATCCCAGGCGCTTCTATAAGCGCCAATTTCTTCCATGTAGTCCAGCATTTGCTGGTAAAAGGGATGCTGGCCTACAGTGCCGCTGTCACCTATGACGGCCAGGAATTTTCTGGCGCGGGTTAGGGCTACGTTTATTCTGCGTATATCTTTTAAGAAGCCTATTTGTCCACGAGTATTGGCGCGTACTAGGCTGATATACATGATATCCCTTTCCTGTCCCTGAAAACCATCTACAGAATTGATAGAGATAATATCTTTATGCTGGGAAAGCATAGGGCTCTCTGCTAGTTGGCTCTCCAATACTTTTACCTGCTGCCTGTAAGGGGCAATAATGCCAATAGATAGTGGCTGCTCAAAAATGCCAGGCGCCTTGGTTTCTAGTCTGCTGATCAAGGTAGCCAAATGGCGTAGAACCAGCTGGGCCTCTTCTTTATTAGAGGTGCTCTTGGTTTCAGGATTGGTTTTTTCCATGAATCCACATCCGGCCGTATCCACAAACTCCACAGCCGGGAAGTCCTCCCCTAACTTCCTATACTTGACAGATGGGTCTGCTTTCAGCCTACCTTCATAAAATTGTCTTCCGGAGAATTCCATGATCTGCTCATGCATGCGGTATTGGTACTCGAGCAAAACGGAAATAGACTGATTCTCCCTAGAAATCAACTTCTCAAAGAGGGTAATGCTCATACCCTTCTTATCAGCCTCTATAGATTTTACGGTGGGAGGCAGCTGGAAGTGGTCCCCTGCTAAGATCACTCTGCCCGCTTTAGTAATGGGAATCCAGCAGGAAGGTTCCAGTGCCTGACCGGCTTCATCTATGAAAACAGTATGAAATTTTTTCCCTCCTATGATTTTATTGGCGGCTCCAGTGAGCGTACTGCAAATGACCTGTGTTCGGTTCAGAAGTTGGTGGATGATGTAATCTTCCAGTTGATGTGCTAGGTCCCTGAGTTCCCGGGCTTCTTTTAAGAGGGACTGTCGTTTCCGCCGCTGTTCCTCCCCAAAATTACGCTTGAACTTCAGGGCTTGCTTCCTGATAGCCTCCCCATCTTTACGGAGCTTCCTGAGGGCACGGTAATCATCATGCTGGGTAATAGCCCCATCCAGAGTAAGCTTATGTAGGTCCTCGTCTATACGGGCGGGATTCCCTATGCGAATGACGCCCATCCCTTCTTGCTGGCACCTTAAGGTCAGTAAGTCTACGGCCGTATTACTGGGAGCACATACAAGAACCTGATGTTCTCTATGGAGCGTTTCTTTAATAGCCTGGATTAAGGTAGTGGTCTTCCCAGTTCCGGGAGGGCCATGGATGATAGCTACATCTTCACTTTCCAAAATACGCTGGACAGCTGCATTTTGGGAAGGATTCAGAATATCATTCTTATAGGTTAGATTCCACTTGTGGAAGGAGGGCTTTTTATTGCCTAATAGGACTTCCCTAAGTTCTGCCAGTCTTTTGTTGGCTTCTGGTTTCATGACTTTCCTGACGGCCTTTTCCATTTCCTGGTAGGTCTTATCGTCAAATTCGAGGTTGACGCCTAGCTGGGCTTTACTCAGCCAGTCAGGAACATATTCCAGGCTGAGGGCTACTTTGATGAAGTTTTGGTTAATGGCTGAAACTACCCCGGCCGTTTTCCCTACCTCATGATCTGACAGCATCCCGAATACCGTTACTGAATCACCACTGTGAATTGCTTGCCCCTTTTTAGCCGAATTTCTCTTTAGCTCCAGAATGACTTTCTCCCCTGTCCCTATGCTTATTCTCTTAAGATCTAAAGGATACCAAGTATAGCCTTTTTGTACTCTCTCTGTTAAGTTTCTATCTAGGACATTCTTTTTATACTGAGCTAAATCTTCTTGTTTCTCTATTTGGAGCAATTCGAGTAAAGATTCAAAATACGTATGACTGCTGTTTTTCATGCGTTGAAGATGCTTATACACATAAGGTGCATGTTCTAAAGGTATTGTGTGAAAGAAGGAAAGGTTGGGAAAGCACCTTTTAGGGAGAAATATCACTCACCCTATTCTCGAAGCTTATTCTAATCAGAAGAGGTAATTTCAGATGAGCCTATTTTAAGTCTCCATCATCATAAGCTTTTCTCAAAAGAAACTTTCTCACAAACACTTATGCCTATTATCCACTTCCTCACAATTTTATCTTTCTTCTCACTTACTGTAAACTGCCCTTTTAATAGATTTGTTGCTGTTCACTTTTACGCTTGGTAGTAGGTACTGGAAGGACGCTTTAAGCTTTATGAAGCGGGAATTAGGGACTTAAATATGAGCTGAAAAGGCTAGTCACAATCTTTAGCCAAATGCAAAATCTTTTAGTAATTCATCTTACGATTTATACAAAGATTTGGAAAAAACAATTTTAGGTATATCTCGCTATTGCAATTTCTCTAATTATCCGTATTTTAGGATCGAATTAGCTTATTAAACAAGCCAGTCCTGTTGTCATGACTGTCAAAGCTCGTATACTATTACTGATCCTTTGGCTGGCCTATCATACAATCTATGCTCAGTCTTTTCAAGAGCAGACAACACTTGGTGCAGTAGATTTATCAGGTGTCTTTGAGCAAGGAAAATGGTGGCAAGCCTCTACCTCATCTGACTCTAAATGGAGCCAGCAGAAGAATCTTTCCCTGAGAAATAGGTATTCCTCCTTCCCAGAACAGATATTCCTTACTACAGATGATTTTATTCCATCAGGTCATCATTCATTTACGGTGGTGGATCTTGCCCTGGACGTGAAATTATCTCAACATAAGAGTAGACTAACTATTTATTCGGGAAGTGAACAGACAGGTGAGTGGGAAGCTGTAAGTGCTTTATATACATCACATCAGGGAGTTCTCAGGATATTTGTCCCTTCTGATAGGAGAGCGAGGACACAGTTAATGTTTGAGTATGTGGCTGATGCGGATGTAAATGATATTATTTCCATACAGGATATCTCATGGTCAATTGTAGGTAAAGCCGAGTTAGCAAAGAATACTATTAA
>JBCCLI010000399.1:0-6100 GCA_039026975.1 Bacteroidota bacterium
GTATCTGGAAACCTGTAAAGGAGAATTTCATACTGATACGGTAGTCCTACTCGGTGGAATTATTATCAATACAGATCCTGGTACTGATGATTACTTTGATGTACGGAACTTTGAGGTGATTAATATGAATTAATCCGTTCCTACTCATATGGAATTGTTTTTAGTGTAATCTCTTCTATCATCTAAATGAAAAGTTTACGCTTGTGTTAACTAATCAATCTCAATAACTCATGGTAAATCTTTCATGGCAAGAAGCCCTGGACAACCTAAAAGCTGGAAATCAAAACTTTGTGGCAGATAAGCTGGTTGGAAAACTTCAGGACTCTAGTAGAAGAGCTAAGCTGACTGGCGGTCAAAACCCTTATGCAATCATTCTTAGTTGTGCGGATAGCCGGGTAGTACCTGAACTGGCATTTGACAAAGGACTAGGCGAAATTTTTGTAATAAGAGTAGCTGGTAATGTATCCAATACTGAGAGTATAGCTAGCATTGAATATGCAGTGGCCCATTTAGGTGTAAATCTTATCGTAGTCTTGGGTCATGAAAGCTGTGGAGCGGTAACTGCTGCCATTGCTGGAGGCGATAATGGATACAACCTGAACATCCTACTTTCTCAAATTAACCCCGCCGTAGCGCAGGCTGGAACTACAGAGGTAAATGCTGTAGTGAAGCTAAATGCTAAATTGGCAGCCCAGGATATGGTAGATAGAAGTAGCATACTAGCAGGAAAATTAGATAGTGGGGATCTTGCCATCATTCCAGCCTACTATAATCTGGGTAGTGGTGCAGTAGACTTCATGGAAGAGGAGAAACTGACTGCATAAAGTCTTACTGGACTTTTTCTACTCGAATGAAAACCTATCTAAGAGAATCTCTTCTACATCAGTATGAAGAGATTCTTTCTTTAATTGAAGACCTACCGGAAGATTTTATTCTCACTAATCACATTCCTGACAAGTGGTCTATCCATCAAAACCTGGCCCATTTAGGTAGGTACCAGGAGGTTTTCCACCAGCGAATGGAGAAAATACTGTCAGAAGATACCCCTGAGGTAGGGAGATACTCTTCAGAGAATGATCCGGGTTTTCAGAATTGGGTTCCCCTCCCTTCCCAGGAAGTTGTCAGTAGAACCCAGGTCTTTAGAAAAGAATTTTCACAGCAGTTTATCTCTCTTTCTGCCGAAACCCTGTTGAGAGTGGGCACTCACCCCGTATTTGGGAATATGAAGCTGGAAGAGTGGTTGCACTTTTTCATCCTACATGAGAAACATCATTTTTATACTATATTCAGGCTGATTATGCGATTTAGGTGATAAGGCTAAAATTTACTCACAAATGTTTATCGTTTCGGGAGCCCCAAAGACCTTGTTCGGCAAAGGATTAATTTTTTTCAGCTAACTATAGAGTGGTTTGTCTCCATCACAATACTTCCGGGCGTAGGGATGCTGATTTTCTCTACTACCCTTCAGATGATGGCAGTAAGTTCAGAAATAGGGGGCTATCTTTCCAAGCCCTGCTCTGAGTTTGAGCATATGATTTCTGACAAGAAAATTCATCAGTTGAGAAGGCTCACTTGGTCTACTACCCTACTCTATTGTTCCGCGGCCTTACTAGTGTTGTCAGGTTTACTGGGAGCAGTACTACATGAAACTTCTGTCATGGCCCTACCAGACATCATTCTGTATTTAGCAGCTGTGTTGGTATTCATTGCTTTGGCTATCCTGATTAATTACGGCTTTCACACCATTAACATCAGAGAGCTACCACATGCCCATTCTCATAAGAAAGAGTAATTCCTTTCTTCCTTTTGATGGAATAGCTGTATTCTATACCTTTCAGGTCTACTGAACTGTTCATGAGCTTATGATTTCTCAATCACAAATTCGAAAGTTTCTACATATACATGATTCCTCCAATATCTTCAAAAGGGCAAAAGCCATTTTCAAGAATACCCCGCCTGAGCTGATAGAAATTAAGCATGAAGAAAGTTATGCTAGTTTTTCTGTAAACAGCAGTAACTCTCCAGGAAAAAGATATACAGTAGAACTATTCGATTTGGACAGTCAGTATTCCTTAGAATGCCGCTGTACCTGCCCATATGATGGACCGGTCTGCAAGCATTCTCTGGCTTCTCTCATGGAGTTAGATGATATACTTTCAGCTGAAGAACGGCCTAAAAAACCTAATCAGGGCAAAGCAAAGGAGGCTAAGGGCTTATCAGATGAAAATCTGATGGATCTTAAAGCTGATTCCCTACATAGTCTGCTAAGAGATATTACTTCTGAATCCAGAAAATCGCCCAAGAGGGAAGCCAAGAGAACACTTCCCACTTTTAAGCTGGCTGTCAAGCAATCATTACCTATACCTGATCCCCTGAGCAGTAATGACCTACTAGAGCTGACTGAGGGTAATCCAGATTTCTGGACCTTCCTCAAACTGAGAGATGACTATGTTTCCAGCTCTATCTTACCTAATGGTATGGATGCACACTTTTTCGATAATAGAAAGCGGGTGATTACCATGCTAAGGATGGATAAAGACCATACCGTCACTTGTGAATGCAACTGTAAGCCTAGAAAAAAGCTGTTTTGTAAACATGCCGCCTTCATGTTGAAAAGACTAGCGCAGAAGAATTCGAATGAGGGAGATGTCCTCTTTCCCTTTAGGGACCACAGCGGGAGCATAGTAAGAGGGCTAGCAGAATATGGATTCACCCTTGAGGATAATTGGAAAGCTAAGTTTACTGCACACTATGAATACCCCTATGTGTGGGTGGAACCACTTGATAAAGGGCTTTCTAAGACCAGAGAATTTGCCAATTGGGCAGAAGAGATATCTCAGCATTTAATCCCTCAGATAGACGTCAAGAACCCTGTTTTTCAAGACAAAGCAGAAAGGCATAAATATGCCTTAGTATGGACAGCCTTTACAGATGATCTCCCCATTCCCAGTGTCTATCTTTTACAAGGGAAGATCAGAAAAAATGGAGAAATGGGTGCCCCTTTTAAGGCTATAGGCGCTACCTACTACACTGTAAAAAACCTCCCTAAAAAAGTACACCAGCTCTGGCGTAAACTCCTAACTATCAGTTCTGCCAGAATCATTGAAAATCGACAACTGAGTAAGTATGAACGTGATCCAGAGGTCATGTTATCAGCCTCAAAAGAGGTATATGAGGAGCTATACGCTGCTATGAACATGCTCTTATCCCAAGATCACTATCTAACGGATGCAGATGTTTCTAAAAGTACCATCCCTAAAAGTAAGCTCTTCCAAATTTACCTTAAGCAGGAACGTCCAACCCTGATGTTTGACCTGACACAAGTAGGTCAATATTTCCACTTAATCCCCTTTTTACAATTTGAGGAGGCTAAAATTGAGCTTAGTAAGCTAGAGTTATTCGCTTACGGAATGATCCTCCTTGATCAGGCATTATACTTTCTGGAAAGGGAAGATGCCGCCACAGTTACCTTCTTTCTCATGAAAGGAGTCTACAAAGTCAGAGCAGAGGACATTGAGGCTTTTACGGAAGAATTTATCCTTCCTTTAGCTGAGAAATACAGTATTCATTCTCCTGAAAGACCTATTGACATGATAGAAGTAGCTTCCACTTTTTCTGCCAAGGTTTATCTAAAGGAAATAGAGGATTATCTACTTATGATCCCTGCTTTTGAATACACCTCAGAAGGTGGAGCTTCTCGGGAAGTGTACCTGGATGGAAAAGAGAAGCTGATCTTCCAAGAATCAGGGCAAACCATCATGATTAGTAGGAATGCGGAGGAGGAGGTAAGGATACGGAAGTTGATGGATATGCTGCATCAGGGCCATGGATTTAAGCAAAATTACTATTACGCGACCCCCATTAAACAGGTCATGCAGGATGGGTGGTTTTTTCAGGCATATAGAGAATTACAGGAGGAAGGAATAGGACTCTTTGGATTAAAAGAATTAAAAAAGCTGGCCTATAATCCTAATCCCCCCAGCATGCAGCTTAGGGCTAGTAGTGGTACAGACTGGTTTGATGTGGAAATAGAGGTAGCCTTCGGGGATCAAAGGGCAAAACTGACGGATATACGTAAGGCCATAGTCAAACGCCAAAATTTTATCAAGCTAAGTGATGGAACCCTGGGGATGCTACCGGAAGAATGGCTGAAGAAATACAGTTCCTTATTCAAGCTGACGAAAGTAAGTAAGGACAAAGTAAGTATCTCTGCTTTCCAGGCTAGTATAATTGATGAGATAGTAGGAGAAATAGACCACGCAGAAGTATTTGAAGAGCTTTTCCAAAAACGAGAAAAGCTAGCTTCTTTCACAGAAATTAAGGAGATAAGCCTACCTAAACAGCTGAAAGCTACCCTTAGAAACTACCAGATAGCGGGCTACAACTGGCTAAACTTTCTGGATGAGTTCGGGTGGGGCGGTTGTTTAGCTGATGATATGGGCCTGGGAAAGACTATCCAAATGTTGGCTTTTCTCAGTAAGCAAATTGCCCTAAAGCCAAAAGAATCCCACCTAATAGTAGTACCAAGATCCCTCATATTTAACTGGGTCAAAGAGGCTGAAAAGTTTTGTCCTCACTTAAAGGTCTTTACACACTCTGGCACTAACAGAATAAAAAAAACCAAGCATTTTTCAGACTATGACCTGATCATCACTACCTACGGGCTGGTACGCTCTGATATTCAGTGGCTGAGGGAGTACTCTTTCGGGTATGTGGTACTGGATGAATCCCAAGCCATCAAAAATCCGCTTACTCAGTCAGCCAAGGCAGTCAAACTCCTCAACAGTAGAAATAGGCTGGTCATGACAGGTACTCCTATTGAGAATAATACCTTTGACCTGTATTCTCAGATGGACTTCCTTAACAGGGGAATGCTGGGGAGCATGGATGTGTTTAAGCGTGAATATGCCACGCCCATTGATAAGGAAAGAAATGAGGAAGTAGCTGCAGAACTACGGAAAATCATTTATCCTTTTATTCTCTCGAGAAAAAAGCATGAGGTAGCTAAGGAATTACCTGAGAAGACGGAGATCATATTATATGGGGAAATGCCTAGCAGTCAGCGCAAGGTATATGATTACTACAAAGGCCACTTCAAGGACTTGATTTTAGGAAAAATAGAGGAAGAGGGACTGAATAAATCAGGGATGTATGTCCTTCAGGGCCTTTCTAAACTTAGGCAAATCTGTAACTCTCCACAGCTACTTTCTGCTGATGAAGGTGAATTTACTGAAGACTCCATTAAAATGGAATTACTCATGGAGCATCTTGAAGACATCATTCCTAAGGGGAACAAGGTACTCGTATTCTCTTTCTTTACCGGTATGCTATCATTAATAGGGGAAGAACTTAATAAGCGAAAGATAGGCTGGGTTACCTTAACAGGCCAAAGCAGAAACCGAGAAGAATTAGTAGAACAGTTTAAGCAGGATACGAGTAAGAGTGTGTTTCTCATTAGCCTGAAAGCAGGAGGATTTGGGTTAAATCTCACTGAGGCCAGTTATGTCTTTTTGATAGATCCCTGGTGGAATCCTGCGGTAGAGCAGCAAGCTATAGACAGAACGCACCGCATAGGCCAGGACCAGCAGGTTTTTGCCTACAAAATGATCTGTAAAGACACCATAGAAGAAAAAATTCTAGCCATTCAAGAAAAGAAGCTCGCCGTATCCCAGGACCTCATCCACACAGAAGGAGGATTCTTAAAACAACTGAAAAAGGAAGACATAGAGGAGTTATTTGGATAGGTCTTTAGGCTCATCCCCGCTTATACCTCCACTGAGCATACTCAGAAACTTTCCGCCAATTTGCTTTAGGTCCTTCCCAAATAAACCATTGTCCATAGCTGCTGACGGCCATGACTTTTTCATCTTCCTCAAAAAAGGTCGCATAGGTTAGGGGTACCTCTGAACCCGTTAACTTACCTTGTATATTTCCTTCCAGATCAAAAATGAACACTAGCCCTCTTTCAGTGGTAGCTAACACCTTTTTTCCATCCTTAGAAAATCCTCCATACAACCAATCCGCATAAGGTAGATTTTCCCACTTTTGGGGTTTCAGAAGGGCACCGGATCGCCTGCTTTCTCGTTTCCAGAGTACAAGA
>JBCCLI010000400.1:0-6089 GCA_039026975.1 Bacteroidota bacterium
AGTTATGCTATGGTGTATTTCCCTACAGGAAAATCAGTTAGCCTGAATCTTACTGTGCTAGCAGGAGACTTTGTAAGAGGATGGTGGTATGACCCCAGAACGGGGGTTTCCTTCCCCGCTAGCTCTTTCCCTACTTTAGATGCTGTCATCATCCAGCCTCCCTCCCAGGGAAAAGGAAATGATTGGGTGCTGGTCTTGGATGAAGTAGAGAAGCAGTACGCTAAACCGGGGGTAGCCCAGGGGTAATCACCCCTATTGTTGGAAAGGCTACATTTAACATATGTGAAAAATATCCGATATTGAGAAAAGACCTATTATTCTTATTCTCATGGAAACATACACAACCTTAACTGCTGAAGCACTCTGTCAGGTAGTAAGGGATAAACTAGAAATGGGAGATGTAGGGGGTGCTTTACACGCCATAGAGGAGTTAACGACCCTATCTGATAAAGACCCAGTCCAAAATACCTCTATCATTACCCTCAAATCAAGGTACGCCCAAATACAGCAGAGAAAGATATCAGGGGGACTTACTATAGAGCAGGAGTTAAATCTTAATAGCCAGCTTACAGATTCTATTCTACTTTTCCTCACCACTGTAAACCTGAAGGAAAGAGTCATTTCGGATCAAGAAAGGGTCATTTCAGACCTGGCAGAAACCCAAAAAGCTGTCAAGCTAAATGAAGAGACCTTAAAAGGGAATGAACGTAAAATTAACGAGATAGATGAGAACTTAGATAAACTTACTGAAAAGCTAACCCTGGCATTAAATGTAGAAGTTGCTAAAGAAAGGATCACTAAGCTGGGAGAGTGTTGGGAGGCGATGTATATTTTTGAGAATAGGCTATTCAGAATTGTCAAAGAGTTTATTGAAAAGCTCCTGGAAGAAAAGGTAAAAGAGCCAGACCTAAAAGAAAAACTATCAGCCTTGGGATTTAACAGAGGGCTAGATGATATGTATACACTTCTTGACCATAAAGATGTTAAGCTTGCCCTTAATAAGGAAGGCCTGGCAGAAGATCAACATGCCGCTTTACTTAGCCAATTAGAAGAAGCATTTGAGGCGTACTATGATGCTGACTTAGTCCTGGAAAAAAATAAGTTTTGGCTGGGATTTGATATTTATGAAGAAGCTCGAAGGTATCATAACTGCTATCCTAAATTTCTTAAACAGTATAGAGAAAAGGACTATGCTGCCTGTTTCACCTGCCTGAAAAATCAAAAAGAGGCTAAGGGATCTATTGAAAACTCTATTAAGCGTATCCAGGATAATGTGTTTTAGAGGTTTAGTCCTTAGGGGTAAATCCATCAGGATACGGACTGATGGCGGTCCAACCCCCATCTATAGTGATGGCCTGTCCATTAATATGTCTAGCAGCAGAGGAGAGCAGGAATAAAGCAGTAGCCGCAATGTCTGCTGGATATGCTATTTGTCTATTAGGGGTCACAGCCTGCCAACTCTCTATATAGCCAGGATAGTCTTTTTCTGTTCTCTCTGTTAGGGTAGCTCCCGGTGCTATAACATTTATATTGATACCAAGAGGGGACAGATCCGTAATCAAGCTTCTAGCCATCATGATAGTAGCAGCTTTAGTCATAGCGTATACGGTATGTTCTGGATGCCCCTGCTGACCTAAAACAGAGGACATGAGTAAGATGTTCCCTCCTGCCGGCTGATGAATCATTTTTTTGGCTGCTGCTTGTGTAAGAAAGAAAGCTCCTTTCAGATTCAGATCCATAACTTGAAGAAATTCCTCCTCCTTAACAGAAAGAAAGTCACCATACTTAGTGATGCCAGCATTAGCCACTACCAAGTCAAGTTGACCAAAGTTTGTCATAGCAGCCTCCACTATTTGCTGTGTGAAGTCTACCTGACCTGCATCTCCTGCCATAGCTATACAAGAATGGGGAATTTTCTGATTTAGGTCGTAAGCAGCTTGTTGGGCCAGGCTTTCTTGTATATCATTTATGATAAGTTTCCCTCCTTCTAGTATGAGCTGAGAAGCTATCTCTTTCCCTATTCCCTGACCAGCTCCTGTTATGATCCCTACTTTTCCATTAAACCTGGATTTCATATTCGTTTATCTTCATGGACGCATATTAAGCTGCTCTATACTAGATTCTTTTCTGAGATCTACCCCTAAAGGGATCTGAAGAATGCCCTAAGTCTATCTGTTTTCCAAGCTGACCTTTTTCTAATTAAGAGAAACAATTTTTTATTCTGACAAAATGAAATACTTATGGGTGTTTTATAAAGTTCTGGTAGTCAATTTATTAGTGCTATTGGCATTTGGCTTGAATAAGTGAGAATACTTTGTTCAACCTAATAATCGTTTTGCGATGTCTATTACACTAAACCTAGTCATTGATTGGCTGATTCTTGGCGCATCAGTTGCCTCAGTTGCTTATCTATTACCCTTTGTCTATGTTAGAAACTTTGGGAATGCCCTACTGGTAGGGATTTTAGTTTCTCTTTTTAATGCAGGTATCTTATGGGGGATGTCCGTGTTAGGGGTTAACCTAAATGTGGGTTATCTCACCATAGCTAACCTCATTCTCACTACTATTTCAGTGTTGCTTTCTGACAAGATCATGAAAGGGTTCCGTATTAGAAATTCATGGGGTGCTCTCGTATTTGGGCTATTGGTCATTCTCATTAACCTAGGTATTCACCATCTACTTGGGCTTATAGGTCTCTCATTTTAAATCCGCAGATCAGATATTTGTATGAGAAAGAAAGTAATCATTATCCCCTTGCTTCTGTTAACGCTCATTTTTTCTACTATCAAGTTAGCTGCACAGAATACATCCGTTGGTTTTAAGGGAGGGCCAGCCCTAACAGGTATTTCTAACTTGGAAGGAGCCAGTGGAAAACTGGGAGGTAGAGTAGGTGGATTCATTACCTACAGTGTTTCGCGTAGTTTTGGCATAGGAGGAGAAGTGAACCTGGTGAGAAAAGGCTTTCAAGCAGGAAACGGGGATCACATCCACCTGGACTATGTAGAAGTTCCCCTACTAGCTCAATTCTTTTTCGGGAGAGGCGGATTTAGGCCCAAGATCATAGTAGGTCCCTACGGTGCCTACCTGCTGCAAGCAACAGCAGACGGAGAGGCGCTAGACGTTTACCAGTCCCAGGACTACGGTGCTGTGCTAGGCGCGGGCTTCCACCAACGGGTAGGAGGAAGAAAATGGCTCTATTTCGATGTAAGATATGGATATGGAATAGCAGAAGTACAAGAAGGGATGGATTATGCTAACAGAGATATTTCTGTAAGTGTAGGCCTTAGCTTTCCCTTAGATAATTGGATGGACCTATGATACTTTATAGCTGATTCAAGATTTTTGCAAGCCAACTATATGAAGCCCTTCCCCTGATTTCCAGGGGAGGGGTGCTTTTATGAACATTATGCAGTAATTCTAGCTAGATTATCTCTACCCTCGGGTCCTCTTGCTACCACAATCTCAAGAGGAAAAATTACTCCCGCCTCTTAATGCTTCATGACTTTTCTCGATTTAATAGGGGAAGACAAACATTCCCTAACAGGATGAAAACGAATAAGGTCTGAAGGAAGTCCCCTCAGGCCTGGGACCATTTTCAACCTTTTTACAGTCATGAGTACGATCTACCAACCCGTTCCTAAGGAAGTGGAAGCCGTGTCTGATAAGCTTAACGAGTTTGTTCTATGGCATGAAAAGTACCACTATGAGTTATCAGAACTCCATCTCTCGGAAAAAGAAGGCCATGCATACCTGGATGATATTCTCCTTTCTGCCTCCATAGAGTATCACAGCATGATAGATGAATTGGGGGAAGCTATGAAGCATTATTCTCCTGAACAGAAGAAATACGCATTCTCTTACTTACTGGAGAAAGGACTAGCCAAGCTTCTGAAAGATTCTCCCTACTGGTATCACAGTATATTTAAGCCTAGAGGGTATGCAGGAGATGCAGAAATGATGGCCTTGATTTATCGGGACCGCTATGAAGGCCCTACTTTATTTGCAAAACTTATGCATAGGATAGGCTTGGATTGTGCGGCATGTATCTCCATCAGAAATAGGAAAAGCCTATTACTGGATACCTTCTCCACCTATCCTGAAGGAAAAGTCCTGAGTCTGGCTGCTGGCCCAGCCCAGGAAATAGATGATTACCTGAGGTATAACCGAGACTTAGAATTTCTCGCCTTGGATCATGATATCCAAACGTTGATAGATGCCAGGAATAAAAATGCTGAGATACCTTATGCCATCATTAACGCTTTCCATTTAATTAGGGGGCATCATCAGTACCTAATTCCCAGAAGTAGGATGTTACCTTACTGCCAACCTAAAAAGGATCTGAAAGGGATTAGGAAATGGCTGGTTCCATTTAAATACAGGATAGAAACCCTACAGAAGGAGAGCTTTGATTTGGTGTACTCGGCAGGGCTGTATGATTACATTGAAACCTTTGATAAGCGGAAAGATAAAGGGAGCATTGCCCTGACCCGTCGGCTATTTGACTTGGTAAAGCCGGGGGGCAAAATGGTCATTGGGAATATGAGTCCTAGGATGCCTGAAGGGGTGCGCTGGGTTATGGAAGTGGTTTGTGATTGGTATCTTATCTACAGGACTAAAAAAGAAGTCCTCGCTTTTGCTGCTGACCTTCCTATGGAACAGGTAGCCGACATGCAGGTTGTGGAGGAAGAGTCAGGCCTCAACTATTTCCTGGATATACAGAAAAAGTGAGTCAGGCAGAGGGTAATTTGATTCTCCAGGAAAATTAGGAGCTGATCAAAAATAACTGCTTTACAAGCTTATGTTTTGTATGGCTCCCTTCTGGATCAATTTTATATGCTGATGTAGCTAAAAATAGTTGAATATCTTCACTATAAATGAATATAAACCTCGAAGAGGTCCTATTATGTAGACTCAAGGTATTTAACAGAATGATCATGAAAGGGATCACGCCTATGGTTTATGGATTAGATTAATTTGATCATTTGCAACCTGTAAGCTACATGAGGAGAAAAAGTCCGTAAGGTGTAGATAAAGAAAAAAACCGGCTAGGGGGAGTCCCGCCCGGTTTTTTTGATTGATAAAATATGGTAGCCCATATCCCCTCACTCGTCTATGTAGGTATGAAGACTTCTCCTTTAAGAGATATAAATCGCATCATTCAGGTGTTAATGGCTATTTGTCTGCTTAGCTATTCGCCTTATGTAGGTGCTCAAGAGACTGCTCCTAATGTCATCATCATGATAGCGGATGATGTAAGCTGGGATGATATAGGCTGTTATGGGAATTCTCAGGTCAAAACCCCCAATATAGATGCTTTGGCAGCTGAGGGGCTTATGTTTACGAATGCCTATCTGACCACCAGTAGTTGTAGTCCTAGTAGAAATAGCATCATGACAGGTCGCTATCCCCATAATACCGGGGCAGCAGAGTTACATACAGAACCTCCCATAGATTTTCAGGCTTTTCCAGAGTTACTCAGAAAAGAAGGCTATTTTAGCCTACAAGCGGGTAAGTTCCATATGGGTGCCTATGCGGAAAGAGCCTTTGATGTCATTTACAGGAAACGGGAAGAAACAGGAGATGGAGGGGAGAAACTCTGGCTAAAAGGTCTTCAGGAAAGACCCAAAGACAAACCCTTCTTCATGTGGTTTGCTGCCTATGATGCCCATAGAGTTTGGGGACCCAATGAGTTCTCGGGTACACATAGTCCTGATTCTCTCAAGCCTCCCTTTTATTTGGCAGAAGGAAAAGAGACCCGTAAGGACCTCGCGCAATATTATGATGAGATTCATCGCTTTGACCACTACGTAGGTGAGGTAGCAGAGGAGCTGAAGAGACAGGAAGTATTTGAGCAGACAGTCATCATCATTATGGCTGATAACGGACGCCCCTTTCCGCATAGCAAAACCCGGGTGAATGACAGAGGATTGAAAACGCCCTTCATTATCTCCTGGCCTGAGCGGATCACCCAAAAGGGTCAAAGCTGTGAAGCATTGGTAAGTGCCATAGACATAGCGCCTACCATTTTGGCCCTAGCAGATGTGGAAATACCTGAGAACATTCAGGGCGTATCTTTTGAGCACGTACTG
>JBCCLI010000401.1:0-6081 GCA_039026975.1 Bacteroidota bacterium
GCTATCCTCAAGGACCCTGCTTTGGTGGAAAAAACCATGGAGTTTGGTCAGGCATTCCAGCATGAAGCCCCAAATGATCCAAATACCATTAGTGTAGCTAAGCTAGTAGGAGTAGGGGTACAAGACTTGGCTGCTGCTACCTTGGTGATGGATAAATTGATAGGAGGAGAATAGAAGGACGCTCTGATATGTGTGGGTTATGGATCTTATTAAGGAGCCTTGCCCTCATTTAGTATATTAGGCTTTTCTCCCCAGGTCAAGATGAGAAAGTATCTAATCTGACACCATGTTAACTTGTAGATTAAGAGCTTAATAATTTTTGAAAAGTGATTACATTCTTACTAGTAAGAAGATCTAACCTAGGAAACCAGGTAATGGGGATCACCACCTACTAAGGTTTATGCCTTCGGGCATACCATATGCTCACAACTAATTTGGAGGAAGTATCCCCTTAACTAGAGGCCCAGCAGCAATATCTTTCAGTTAAATTTGGGTTTCATAAGTAGCCACAAATGAACGAATGATGGACAAATCATTCTTTAGAATCGGATATTCGTGGTAAATATTTTCTAAGTTGGTAATCAAAGTCTCCAGAAAAGAAATGACTACGCTAATGTCTTATTACTTTCACTTCCTCTCATCATTAAAAATAAATCTAGAAAAGTTGGGCAGTATATTACCCAGCTGTTGATCGTTACTTTTGGCGTGTACCTAGGTACCTATGGGACTGAGGAAAAAGGGAGAAGGAAAATCCAGCAGGAGGGGGATGGAGCAGAGCCTTATTTTTTTAACGACGATTTTAAGTTCCAGAAAATCAAAGATTAGCGAGGAATAGGAATGAGTAGTTCGGAGGACTTGGCTTATGAAGGAGCTAAAGCTAGCGGTACTACCCAGCATATGGGGATAGAAATTATTACGGTAATTTCAGGTATTTATAAACACCAACAAGTGGTCCACGACCTCAGTAATTCTATATTAACCCAACTCATGAATATGGATTCAGAGACCAAAACCATCGATGCTATGATTATGCTACAGAAGTTAACCACTGATGTGCTAGAAAATGAAGCCAGCCTGCTAAAGGGAACTTCTGCTTCCATAGAAAAAATTGAGGAACTTCAATGAAGTAAAGGTCGCATCCAAATATTCTGGAGATTTTTGCTGTTAATCGGAATATCAGCATAGCTTATACCCTATGAAACCACATTTCTTTATCCTAATTACTATTTACCTTCTTATCGGGTGTACAGCCAGTACCCCTGCTACAGAAGAAACCGAGGAAGAGGCCTATCAGCAAAGTTTTGAGGTGCTAACCCTACTAGGAGATAGCCTCTTCAGTGCTGCCACTCCTTCTGAGGGTGCTTTAGCTAAGTTTGATAGTGCCAAAGTTGAGTATGAGCAGAATACTGATGACCCTATGGCGCTCATATGGTATGGCAGAAGGGCTGGTTATCTGGGGAAATATAATGATGCTATAGCCATTTTTACGGAAGGGATCAGCAAGCACCCAGAAGATGCCCGCATGTATAGGCACAGGGGGCATAGGTACATTAGCACCCGCCAATACGAGAAAGCCATAGCTGACTTTGAAGAAGCAGTAGCCTTAATCCAGGGGAAAGAAGATCAAGTAGAGCCTGACGGTCTCCCTAATGATAAGGGGATTCCCATTTCCAGCCTACATGGTAACATTTGGTATCATCTGGCCCTGGCCCATTATCTCCAACATGATTGGGAAGCTGCAGAATCAGCCTATGAATCTCGCTATGAAACCCACCAAAATGATGATAACCTGGTGTCTGCTACCCACTGGTACTACATGACGCTCAGAAGGATGGGAAGGGAGGAAGAAACAGAAGCCTTATTGGAACCTATTACTCCTGAGCTGGACATCATTGAGAACTTTGTCTATCTGAATACCTGTCTGTTTTATAAGGGGTTGATGAATGAGGAAGCGCTTCTGGCTACAGGAGGGGAAGACTATCCAGGAGATGTCACTCTCTACGCCTTAGGGAACTGGTACTTGTATGAAAAGCAGGATACCACCACGGCTAAAACCTATTGGGAGAGGGTAGTACAAGAAGGGAACAAAGCCAGCTTTGCCTACCTGGCCGCTGAATCTGAGTTAGTAGCTTTTGAATAAGTAAAAAGACTTTTATGCTTCTGGACAGAATTAGATCCTTAGAGAGACTAAGTGATAGAGAAAGATTTCATAAGATTCTTTCTTGGCTGTCCGAGATAGGAATTTCTCCCCTGTTACAGCATTATGCTACCGGGGCAATATCATCATTAAGTCTCCACGGTCGGTAAAAATAGGGATAGGCTCTCATTTTGATACAGTGCCCGTCACCCATTGAGCCAATGATAACCGCTTCGCCATGGTAGTCTGCCTGGAATTAGCAAAACGCTTACAAGCATCCCATTTAGAGCAAGTAGGAGTAGAAATATTCTTTTTTGATGAAGAGGAGGAAGGACTGATAGGGTCAAGGGCGTATGTGAAGAAATGTGGATTGGATGGCTTAATGGGATTCCTGAACATGGATCTGGTAGGGATGGGGAACCAGTTTGCTATTTGGCCAGTGTTGGAGGCTATTCTGCATGGATTATCTCCCAAAGGTTTGATCGTATGATCATGAATACAGCTGACCACCAAACATTCCGTAGCTATGGCTTGAAAGATAGTTTTACCCTTACCTGCATCAGTGAGGAAGAGGTACGTGTAGCCCAACACTATTATAAAGCCTTAGAATTTGAGGTAGACCAGCAGACTTTATATGAGATCATTAGGGAAGCACCTATTTTCCTTCATTATCACCAACCCACAGATACCAGTCATTATCTATCAGAAGAATCTCTCCTCATGACAGTAGATGTCATTTGGGAAACCCTTCTACAGATAGACCATACCTTGGCTAGTGAGAGGTAGCACACAAGTACGTAATGGATTCCATCTGGGAGAATAGATTCTGATAGACAGGCTGGGAAAAAGAAGGTTTACCTACACCCTCTTGAATACCTGGAATAGGGGCGTAAGTTGGGAAAATATTTGCGTATTGGCGGATTTGTGTGAACATTATTGGGATCCATAGTAAAGGAATATTTTTTATCGAAGTCCTAAGCTTACTACATCCCTTCATATCTCTATAATCACCTTTCCTGTTGCCCTTTTGGTTTCTATGTAGCTTTGGGCTTCTGCTATCTGACTTAGGGGATACACCTTATCTATGACGGGCTTGATGAGTGAGGTTTGAATATGATCTGCTAGCCATTGAAGGTCCTTATCGTTGGAGCGTACCACCACTATATGGGCTTTTTTTCTCCTGAAGGGATTCAGCAGCTGTTCTTTAATGATTTCTGCTGTAGGGATAGTAGTAACATACCTTCCTTTTTGGGTCAACAGATGCTGAACCTTCTTGAAGCTATAATTCCCAAATACATCGAAGAATACATCATACTTTTCTTTTAAGTCAGGGACAGAGACCTGTTGGTAAGAAAGCGCATGTGTAGCACCTAAGGAGGTACAGAACGCCTGATTTTTAGTGCTACTTACTGAGCTAACTTCCCCTCCCTGGACTTTGGCTATCTGGATAGCTAGGGTTCCCACCCCACCAGAACCTCCATTAATCAGGATTTTCTGTCCGGGGATTAGGTTCCCACAATCCCGAATAGCTTGAAGTGCCGTTTGGGCGGCTAAGGGAATTCCGGCAGCTTCTTGCATGGAAATATTGGTAGGCTTAAGAGAAAGTTCGTCTTTAGCTACATTTAGATACTCTGCACAGCATCTTCCAGTCCATCCATTGACCATTCCATATACCTGCTGCCCTGGCTGAAAATCGCTCCCATGGGGGTCTTCAATTTTCCCGGAAAAGTCATAGCCTATGCCTAGAGGAAATGAAGATCCGGTAAAGGTTTTGAATTTTCCCTTTCTCACGAGTATGTCTTTCGGGTTTAAGGCGGCGGCTTCTACCTTGATGAGTACCTCATGAGTAGATAAGGCAGGCAGGTCAGCTTCAATGACTTTAATCCTATCTACCCCTCCATATTGATCGTAAATAGCCTTTTTCATTAGATGGAATAGTTAAACTAGCTGTTAAGCAGGACAATCTGCCAAGGTCAGAAAATTAAGGAATTAGCGCATAGTTGTCTACCTTGGTGCTGAACTATACACTTTTAGAGATAATATAATGCCTATTCTCATAAAAAAAGTGGGGCTTCTTTCTGTGTGGCTGGGGTTCACCTGTCTATCCATAAGTTGTGGAGAATCTTCTCAGGGTGAGGAAAAACAAGTAGCGGCTGAGCAAGTTAGCCCGACAGAGCAGATGCGGGTAGTCCAAAAGCAGGAAGCTTATTCACCCATCCTCTCTGCGCCAGTAGATCACTACATTTGCTATACCAATGATGAGGGAACTACCGGCAGAATCATGATCAGTTTTACGGAAGAGGGGAAAGTATTATGGGTACAGTATGAGGGACAGTCTGCTTCCATAGCGTTGGCATTTGAAAGAGAAGAGACTCATGATGACGGAATCATATATTCCATAGACACCTACTACCAGGAAATCTATGAAGAGAAAGTGAATGGGCAGTATAAGCTGACCCATTCTGGCAACTGGGACTATGTACGTTACACGAGAGGAAAGGATGGGAAAGAGTTTCGCTTCACCATAGATCATGATGCTAATCCCTACGGTTCTTCTCCCTGCTTCTAGGGGTAGCGGCTAGGTAGGGAATACTACGGTAAAAGCTTCTATGGATTCTGCCTTTCCTTTTAGCTCAAGCTGGCCTACACTGATGAATTCTCCTTGAAATTCAGCCTGGAGAATATGGGTAAGTGTATCAGAAACCAATACATGGACATCCTGTAGCGCACATGCTTTTTCTAGGCGGGCAGCTGTATTTAGGACGTCCCCATGGTAGGCTATTTCTTTTTTGAATTCTCCTACCTCAGCTACAGTAATACTTCCTGCATGAAGACCAGCTTTAAAGGTAGGCTGTAACCCATAAGTATATATATATGTATCCTGCTTGCTTTCCAGCTTTTGCTGAAAGGCTCGGAAAAGATATAGACAGTCTTGGTTTTTGGTACCGATAGCCAAGGGCCAGTGAAGGACAGCCTCATCTCCTACATATTGGTAGATTTCAGCCTGAAACCGAGGGACTACCTGATTTAGGTCAAAAAAACAGTCCTGTATAAACTGGCTATATTTAACATGCCCCAGTTTTTCCGCAATAGCAGTGGAGTCTTTTAAATCCAGAAACATGAAAATTCGCTCTTCAGATCTAGGAGAAAAGTATCTTCCCCAAAAAAGCCTACTGAGCTTATTAGGCCCTACTAACTGCCGCAGGTGTCCCAGGAAGCTAATCAGGACACTAGTAGAGGCCGTGAAGATGACGTAGGCCAGCATAATATTCCAGACGTAGCCTTCTCTCATTTCCTGAAAGGCGGTAGCTATATCCAGCCCTTTGTACACCCACTGCATGAAAAAAGCAGTAAGCAACACGAACCCTAAAAATATGCCCATATACCATAGGGACTTATGCAGAAAATGAGATATGAATGAGCGCTTTCGCCTTGAAATCCGTTTGAGAAGGATATCTACTCCTCCCAGTACAATTCCCATGATCAGTCCAGAAATAATATTGGTCATTATACCTGGCCAAAATCGTAAGGGCATAGTCTGCTCCAGGTCTGCCTGAAAGTTTAGGAGAATAAAATAGAGAGAAATCCCAAAGATATTATAAGCCAGTATCCAGCTAATAATCTGAAAGCGAAATGTAGAGAGCCATGAATCCATAGATAGCAAGCTTGAGCCGATTAGGGTACTTGAAGTTAGTTTACTATTTTTATGTAATACAAGCTATTTAGCCTTGTGAGAATTACCTGCTAAGTAGATAGATATGAAAATGGCCTTAGCCATTAGTGTACCTCCCCCCTTTTTGGTAAATCTACTTTATCTTCTAATCATTTAACGCTATGAAAAACCCACACATGTTTTTGGTGACGCTATCAATGTTTGCCGTGAATCTTTCTCATGCACAATTAGATTCTACTTCTATGGGAGAACCTACTGTAGAAGAAACTAA
>JBCCLI010000402.1:0-6046 GCA_039026975.1 Bacteroidota bacterium
AAATTATACTCCTGTATAGAGGGCGCAAAGGTGCCTATATCCCTGGAAAAAGTAATGTCGCTGTAAGTACTGCCTACTCTGAGGTTCAGATCAAAAGCATCTCGCTTACCCCTCGCTTCATAATTAGTGTGTTCAGCATTTACGCAGGTATTATACCTAACAAATAGGGCAATGAGTTCTCTTTGGTTATAGTCCGTTTTCTGAAAAACTGTTTCAGATATATCTGGACATTTTAGCTGCCCATAGAGTTGCTGCCGGAAACGCTCATTCCACTTAAATTTGCTTTGTCTGGTCTTATAGGGCTTATAGATCAGGGGTTCTAGCTCCCCATCTTCCATTTTAAAGAAAAATCTGAGGAGGTTTTTATCCCTATACCCTAACAAGCTCGCCTGTCCACTGACTAACACCTTTAGGAATAAAGTTCTAGTTTCAAACTGAGGGGCTCTTTCAAGGCTCATAGAACTAAGGTGCTCAGAGGAAGTATCTACCTGAACCGTGCGTCTTACATACCTGGAGAAATCATAAATGCCAAACTCCTTGACAGAATCTAAGGAAGCTATTTTTTTCTCTTGTGATTTCGAAGAGGATGAATAGGTAAACTTATTAGGATTATTGCCCCAATCTTTATTTTTAATAAGACATTCAGTTCTGGAGCCTTCATTATCAATGAAATAGCCTTTTTCAAAAGTGATCTGTGCTAAGGTCTGAGAGTAAATTATCAAGAGTAAAGGGAATAGGACTAGGTTTTTCATATGAAAAGTATATCCTGCTAAATGAATGTGTAGCCACCAAGATAACGGGCCGAAGTGAGTTTGTAAAGAAGATATAGATGATTTAATTATTTTTCAGGCAGAACAGTTAATTTTTGATGTTTGAAATGTTCTAAGAAGGTACCAAACGGTTTATGATAAGGTAAGCGTTGGCTGTAGGGAGCAATAGTGTGGCAAGGGAGGTATAGGGCTTTTGCCTGCTCTTGATTATATCGAGAGAAACCATGAGCTACTTTAACAAGGAAATGTATTTCAGTCAGTACTGCAGTAGGTCAGAATGGTAACTAGAGAGTTATGGTTCCCGAGGAACTGCGTTCAGAAATATATTCTTCCTTCTCTAGACCTGGTTTTTTGTAGGGGAAGGGGAGCTTGCCTTCGTCCATAATATGTGGGCTTTGTGTCTTTGGAGGACACTTTCCCATATTAGTATTTAGCCATCCTAACCATTACCTGAAGGAAGAAATCTACATATTATGCAAAGACGAAATGTTTATGGCTTACTCCCTTTTTTACTAGGACTGTTCGTGAATTCCGCATTAGCTCAGGAGCCGCAGTTTAACATGAATGCAGTAGGAGCTAATAATTTCCTGGAAAGTCCCTGGGATTTAGAATATGGACCAGATGGGTATTTGTGGGTGACAGAACGGGAGAAGGGAATAGTCCTCAGGGTAAACCCTGAGACAGCCGAAAGAGATGAGTTAGTAGATATAGAAGAGGTGTATTCCTCTTCCAGGCAGGAAGGCCTCCTCGGAATGGCATTAGATAAGAACTTTGAGCTGGGCAGCCCATATGTGTACCTCTCCTATACCTACTTAGATGGAGAGAAATACCAAAGGTTAGTTCGCTATACCTACGAAATCACAGCAGGTAATGGAACCTTATCTTCCCCAATTACCATTTTGGAGAAATTACCGGCCAGTAACGACCATAATTCTGGGAGGCTGATAGTGGGTCCTGATGGGAAGTTATACTATACCATTGGAGATCTCGGAGCCAATCAGAATAGAAATTATTGTAACCTGGTCTTGTCCCAGAATTTACCTTCACAGGAAGAAATAGATCAGCAAAACTGGACTAACTACCCCGGGAAAGTCCTTCGCCTAAATACAGATGGATCCATTCCTGATGATAATCCTCCGCTGAATGGCGTACGAAGCCACATCTTTTCCTATGGTCATAGAAATGCCCAAGGAATCGTTTTTGGCGCTAATGGCCTTCTGTATTCTGATGAGCATGGACCTAATACAGATGATGAAGTGAACATCATTTACGCCGGTAAGAACTATGGATGGCCCTTTGTGGTGGGATTTAGAGATGACCAGGCCTATGACTATTGTAATTGGTCTTCCCTGGAGAACTGTTCCAGTGTAGGGTATGACGGAGATGTTTGTCCTGATAATGCAGATGTGTTCGAGGAAAGCGAGTTTACAGAGGCTAACTATCAGGAGCCCTTAGCTTCCATGTTTGCGGTAGGGGATGACTATAACTTTGATGATCCAAGATGTTCCAGTTCCTGGTTTTGCCGTCCTAATGTAGCACCTTCCAGTATAGGGATTTATGAAAGTGATGCCATTCCTTCCTGGAAGAACTCTCTTCTGGTTACCAGTTTAAAACGGGGCCAAATCTACAGATACCAATTGGATGAAAGTGGAACTAGTATTATGGGAGATATTACCATTCATTTTTATTCAGCTAATCGGTACAGGGATGTGGTGGTTCACCCGGATGGGAAGACTATCTTTTTCCTGACAGATGATAGCGGGAGGACCTCTACTGCTGATGGACTATCACAAGCTTCCAGTTTGAGGAATCCCGGAAATATTCTCCAGTTTTCTCTGCTAGAAACCACCACCTCTCAGTCAGTAGATCTTAATTCTCCTGTAAAAGTGTACCCTAATCCTTCCAGTCAGCACATACGCATAGCATACGAGAACTTACCAGGAAGCTATGAGGCTGAATTAGTAGAGGTGACGGGGAGAGTTGTTAAACGCGTCAGCTATATTACCTCCAGGATTCAGGAAGTCTCCACTCAAGACATAAGTCCAGGGGTATATATCCTGAGAGTAACCTCAGCAAGAGGAACTTGGCAGGAAAGACTAATACTTAAGTAATTCTTTCATTTTTTGTGGTTAGCCATGGGCTTAGGCTTATGTAAAAAATGTTGTCATATTTGCATCAGTATCATGTTCATTAGATACCCCATGCACAAGAATATCCTAAGCCTGATCTCTCTTTTATTGCTACTAAGTAGTTGTCAGAATCCTAAAAACGCTGTACCTGAAGAGGAAGCTCAAATCATTGAAACTCTCCAACTGGAAACCCAATATTTCTGTGAACGTAAGCTCGCTGAATGGCAGAACCAGTGGACGCATGAGTCCTACGTATCCAAGATGTATGCGGGAAAAATAGGATTTGAAGAATTTACTAACTGGGAAGAGATCTATCAGTTTACGGTAGACCATATCAATGAATTTCCCGACCCCATTCCCATTCCTGAATCAGATCAAGCGTATACCGTAGAATTATTCGGTGAAACCGCCTTTGTTTTCTATACCAAGGAAGGAGAGGAAGGACCCGTGAGAGAAACCAGATTTATGGTAAAAGAAGGAGACAAGTGGAGAATAGCCAGAATGCAAACCATTTACTAACCATCACACAATGAAGTACAGACAAATAGGAAGAAGTGGGTTGATCACTTCTACCCTTACCTTAGGCAGTATGATTTTTGGGGAAGGGGCAGGCAGGTCTACCTCCAGAGAAGAGGCCCTCACCATCATAGATCATTACCTTGGAGAAGGAGGGAATCACATAGATACAGCAGATGCCTATGCAGGCGGAAGGTCAGAAGAAATAGTAGGAGAATCTTTGAAAGGACGCAGAAATGATGTGCTCATAGCTACTAAGGTCCGTTTTAAGAATAAAGAGAATATTAATGCAGAGGGGCTTTCTCGCTGGAATATCATCCAAGGAGTAGAAGCTAGCCTTAGAAGGCTAAACACAGACTATATAGACCTGCTGTATGCCCACTGCATTGACCCATTTACCCCCTTGGAAGAAACGCTCAGGGCACTGGAAGATGTCATTAGAGCTGGAAAAGTCAGGTATATCGGTATTTCCAACTTCAAGGCCTGGCAGCTCATGAAGGCACAGGGACTCACCCATATGCTCAATACCAACTCTTTTATAGCTGCTCAGTACCAGTATAGTCTAGTCAAAAGAGACATGGAATATGAGTTTTTTGACCTATTGGAATCTGAGGGCCTGGGCTTACTACCCTGGGGACCTTTAGGAGGAGGATTTCTGACAGGGAAGTATAAGCAGGAAAAGCCTACTGAGGGGAGAATAGCTTCTGCCTCAGGGAAAATGTCTGAAACCTGGGAGCGGAGAAATACAGAAAAAAACTGGGTAGTTATGGAGAAGGTGAATCAGCTAGCCGGAAAGTATGCGGCTACACCTTCTCAGGTAGCCTTGGCCTGGATACTCACTAAGCCCATAGTTTCTTCCGTCATCATGGGGGTGAGAACCATGGAACAGCTAGTAGATAATCTGGGAGCTAAGGACATGGAGTTATCTCAGGAAGATGTAGCAGCATTAGATGAACGCAGCGCGCTTCCTGAGCTTTACCCTTATCGCATGATAGATGCCTACGGACAGAGAAGTTTGTAGGCCAAATTCTTTTTCTCAGATGCATGCAACTGAGGAGGTTTTCTGATATCCTTCTGGTAAAGGAAACTACATGAAACGAACCTACTTACTTACACTCTTCCTGAGTACGATATCCCTTTCATGGGCACAGGAGGAAATACCAACTTATTCTGATACACAGCTTGATTCTCTTATGTCGGTTATCCAGGAGTCTTTTGAGCTTCCTGGTTTTGCGGTCGGTATTTTGAAAGATGATCAGGTGTTCTACGCCAATGGCTTGGGCGTCCAGAGTCTGGAGACCCAAGAACCCTTAACTACTCAGTCCCTTTTTCATATGGCTTCTGTCTCTAAGCCCTTTGTGGCTACGGCTGTTATGCAGTTAGTAGAGAAAGGAAAAGTGAATCTGGAGGATAAGCTGATAGATCACCTTCCTTATTTCAAGATGAAGGATAAGCGCTACCAAAAGATCACCATCGGACAGATGCTGAACCATACTTCGGGTATCCCGGATGTAGAGGACTATGAGTGGGACAAGCCTCAGTTTGATGACGGAGCCGCAGAGCGATATGCCAAAAGCTTTACAGATTCGCCCCTCGATTTCAAACCTGGAAAGTCCTTCAGCTATAGCAATGCGGCCTTTGACATACTGGCAGCAGTCATAGCTGAAGCTTCAGGTATGACCTTTGAGGAGTATATGAAGCTGAATATCTTCCAGCCCCTTGGAATGAAGAACTCCACCTTCTACAAGCCGGAAGTACCGGAGGCCATAGCTACCGCCCCTCACTGGATGGGAGACAGCTTACAAATGGAGGTAGTAGAATTTTATCCCTATAATCGTATACATGCACCTAGTTCTACCCTGCACTCTAATGTAGAGGATATGTTCCAGTGGGCGAGATGCTATTTCAATAGAGGCGAACTCAATGGGAATAGAATTTTTAGCTCTGCTTCTTATCAGGCCTTAACTACTCCCACCAGAAAGTTGAATGACATACGGTCTATTGCTTTGAGTTGGTTTACGGGCGATTTTGACGGAAGGTCTTACTATTACCATGCAGGTGGGGATGATGGCTACAGTACATTCTTTATTGTTCTCCCGGAAGAAAAGTCAGCAGTAGTCGTCATGGGAAATAATGACAACTTCAACACTTTCCAGACAGCGCTATATCTCATAGATATTTTCATTCTCCACAAGCCTGCCAAATGGACAAAAGGAATAGCCTTTGACCTTAAGAACATTGTACTGACTGAAGGGGTGGATAGTATGAAATCCTTCTATCTTCATGTGAAGAATAATCTGGCTGATGCGTATGATTTTACATATAATGGCCTGGATGAAGTAGGATATGGCCTCCTGGAAAGAGGCTATCATGAGAAAGCCTTGGAGGTATTTCTCTTTCAGGTAGAAATGGAACCAGAACATTCAGGTTGGCCAGACAGTGTGGGGGATGCCTATATGGCCATGAAGAATGAAGAAAAAGCCATAGAATGGTACGAGAAAGCCCTGGCTATCAATCCTAAGCAAGGCTTTACCAAACGTAAACTGAAGGAAATAAGGAAAAAGTAGATGTATGGTCGACACAATTGACCATTATCAAAAACAGTGAGCCCAGTACGTTAGTGCTGGGCTT
>JBCCLI010000403.1:0-6001 GCA_039026975.1 Bacteroidota bacterium
AGCCCGCAGGAACGGCTCTCTCATCCATATAAGTTGTGTAGTATCCTTGTCCATCTTGCTGAAGGTAAGTAGGATAGTAAGTGGATTTAGGACTGGAAAGTATCTCAGAGACAGGACGTAACTCCCTTGCAGTTCCCGGGACTCCAGTAGCATGCCCTACTTGAGCCCTCCCCTTTAGGGAGTTTTCCTCATCCACAAAGCCCCAGATAGCTTCTGACAGGTCTCTAGCTGTAGAGTTTTTTTGAAATTTTTGAATCAGTTCTGCAGCTGAATGCTCATAAGTAATCTTGTAGAGATAGGATAAGCCTATGTCTTTGATGGGGCCTTTTAGTTCTTTCTGGGAAGACTTATTTAACCTGAAAAATACAGGTATTTCTTCGTAGTTATATAGTTTTTCTTTCCAGTATTTCCAGTCATCTGACTGGTTATTTTGGTTGTCCATGTCAAAATAAGCAGCCCTGAAGTTATCAAAGATATCTTCCTTCACCTCATAGGTTTCATTTTCTGGTTTCCAAAAGAAAATGAACTCATATACTTTTCCTCTGTTCTTGGGCGTCTTTTTCTTTCCATCTCCCCTATCAAACTCTTCCCTGTAGCCTGGCTGGCCAGTAAATACTAACCTACCTCCTTTATCACTATCCTCATCCCTAACGTGAAGCGTAGGGAGATTAGGTTTAGGGGAGGGAGTGACTCTTATATCCAGTCCTTCCCCTGATTGTAGATAGGCATCATATTTATATTTAGCAGATTTCTGGGATTTCTTGAGGCCCATTTTTTTTTCTCCTTGACCCTTTAGAAAAAAATCTCTTATTTTTTCTTGAACCTCATCACGCTCGCTGATGTCTCTTTGATGAATTCTGCCCGGATTGCCACAATCCTTAATGAAAAATTTCCCGCTTGATTTATCTTTATACAGAAATCCACCTCTGACCTCAGCAGAAATTTCCTGCATATTATAAAGTTTCTCATTTTGGAAATCTCTCACCGCCAGGGTACGAGGTGTGATGTTTTGAAGTTTGGAGAATGTCATGATCTCCATTACATTCCTGAGCATCCCTCTTAAGGAAGAACCAGGAATAAAAAATGTCCCATGCTCATCCTGACAGAACAAGGCACTATTTCCTTGCTTCTTTTTGGGATCACTCACAAAAAGAGGACTCTTTGCCTTGAGGGTCAGGGTTATTTCTCCTGATTTCCCATCAGAAAAAGGAATATCATGACTAATGAAATCTGCCCAGTAAGGGCTTACCACGACCTCATTTAGCGGAATAAAGTTATAGGGTACTGTGATTGGCATTATACATTCGTTTTAAATCCTCCAAAAGCTACACAAACAGGCTGCATGGTTTTCATGTCGGCTAAATGATCCATAGGCTGTGTTTCAGCCCAGATCTGGTGCAATAGAATAGGTTTACCTATGACTGATTCGTATACATGTTTATTCACATGGTAATCTGATCCTGGATCAAGATTTACCTGGCTGAAGTAGTAAACACCGTCTACATGCTTGACAGAAATGCTGATCATTTTATCAGCCTGAAAGAAGTTGGCCTCTACCACGAAGGGAAGCTTTGTGAATATGCCAGGGTCAATAGACTTCTCCTCTACGACCTCCACCTCTACAGAGTCTGAATACCAGTAGTAACCTGAATACTTCCCTGTAGGGATATCTGTAGCGTTTGTTAGTTTTTGTATGAAATTCATAGGATTAGACAATTTTGGTTTGGTAATCTCCGACAAATACTCCGTGGCCTTTAGCGGTATTTCCCCCAAGCGGTAGGGCTCCTTTACACAGATCTTTTATGGCTAGTTCAAAAGCCTCTTTAATCTTAGGATCCTTTAAGCCATCCTTTTCAACCATTATTTCAATGGTCAATTCATCCTTATGGCTCACCACTTTCTCATCAAATAATGCCCCTTCCTTAGCTCCACCTGTAAACCTGTCTATGGACACATGAGTGATATCTTTTTCAGTAGTATTCCCCGGTTTGAGGTAAACATCCTGTATAATCACCTTCCCTCTGGCGCCCTCAGGCTTAGTATCTTCTTCTTTCTTTTCTTCTTTTTCTTTTTCGCGTTTAGCAAATCCAAAGAGCTGCTTTACTGCCTCATTAGATTCTCCGGTAGCTTCCTTAACAGCAATTTTCTCTGATTTTTCTCCTTCTATATCGCTTACATAGTCTCTCCATAAGGGAGAATCTTCTACGGACCAGCTCTTTACTTTTTGTATCCACTCTTCCCAGTCAGGAGAATTGGAGGCATAGTTCATTTTGGCTACCTCTACCTCCAAATCAAACTCTTGAAGGGCCTTTTCTATATCAAAGGAAAGGTTGGGTTTCTCATTCTGATTCAGCGTAAACTTGACTGTGGTTTTGGTAAGCCTGTTGTAATGATAAGCGGTTCTATGGGCTAATGCTCCCTTTACGGAAGTACCGGGTATGATATGATAGGGCTCATATGATAGTTCTCCCTTTCCCTCTTCCCATTCTATGATCTTCTCTTTTTTAGAGAAATTATCCAGCCAGTTAGCTTCATCATAGTTGTACTCCAGATCCCCTGAACCAAAGATGAAATACTTCTCTGGCGTTAGGTTTAGCTTATAGGTAGTCCAATTCTTTTTAAGATCATCATTAAGGTCATCTTCAAATGAAGTTTTCTCCTCAGCTCCTGCAAAGTGATCATTTAAAGAAGAGGTTTTAGCCAGATAAGCATCAAAGTCAGCGGACTGTCTTAAGTCATACATTCTGGACTTTCGATTCTCAATACAAAAAGCGCCAAAGCCATTTCGGGTTCCTGCCCCAAGACGGAAGCTCTTAGACTCTATGGCCTTCATAAGTGCCTGAAAAAAGTGCTCATCTTCTTCTACTCCGCTTAACCCTATCTCAAACACAAATCTGGTTCCTTTAAATACCAGCTTCTCAGCAAATTTCCCATACTTCACGGCTACCCCTCTATCATTTATTCTCACATGATCCCTTTCTAATAACAGCTGAAAGGTCTGCTTAAGCCTATCTGCATCCTCCTGAGGAATGATACCTTCTATTACCTTTGATCCTTCCAGGTCCACCAGACATGCCGGGCTTACGGTCAATAAGCTCCCTTGTCCATCATTTTCTTTATCACTCTGATACCCAAAGAGTTTATTAATGGTCTCCTCATCCTTTAAAGAAGCTTCCAGCATATGCCTCAGCACACCGGTAATACCTGTTCCTGGGATATAGGGAAGTCCATTAGCATCCAAGGCTACCATTCTTTCATTTTCCAATCCAGTGGTACCGGCTCCTACACCCAAAGGTGTCTGAGTCTCTATCAGGTATCTGGCTATGAACCTGTGGGTTAGTGTTGTTGATTGACTCATTGAATGATTATTGGTAGTATTTGGAGAGTTCCGTAGCTAATCTGATGATTCCTATTTGCCGTTGTTCTTGCTCAAGCGCATGGACAAACTGGTACAGTTTATCTACGCGCTTAGGCGTCCATATGTGTCTTGATTTTCCCTTGTAAAGGAAACCTACATCTTCCCCAAAAAGCATGGTATTTAGGGTAGTAGAGTTAGCAGTGTTTCTGCTAATGTTTCTGATTTGCCCCCATTGGCT
Organism: Bacteroidota bacterium; assembly: GCA_039026975.1. Taxonomy (GTDB): domain Bacteria; phylum Bacteroidota; class Bacteroidia; order J057; family J057; genus JBCBKZ01. The sequence continues at coordinate 3,597 of JBCCLI010000403.1, forward strand.
GGAGGTTACACCTTCATACAATAAGTTGTTATCATTAATGAAAGCATTCACTTTTGCATCTACTGAAACCTGGTTGGCGCTTTTAGCCTGTAGGTAGTCCCAGATTCGTTTATTGATTCCTTCTAAAGGCTTAGTGTCTTGAGCAGCTTTCCATCTGTCTTGTCGAACTTCATCTGCAGAAAGATTAATGGAGGGTTCATTATTATTCAATAGAATCAAATCTGGCTTCCCTTGGTTGTTCTTAAGAAATACAGGGTTTAAGAGTACCCTTCCCATTCCCTCAGCCCTATGACTTCCTATCACGGCTGATGATTGGGCTAGGTTAAGGGAAGAGTCAGTAGCATCCACGACTAAGACAGACCCTTTTTCTATTACATATCTGTCTGCATTTCGGCTATTCCTCTTTTTATTCCAGGTAGGGTACTTGCGGGTTCGGATTTGAGAGAGTTTCCAATTAATGCTCGCATCCTTTGGCAGATGTAAGTCTTCCAATGTAGGCTCAAGGGTGTTGTTTCCCAGCTTATCATAGAAACAGAGGTTACTAGCTGCATAGATGAAGAGACGCTTTTGTTCCTCATTTTCACCCTCAGAGCTGGCATCAGAATAAGCAACATCCTTTAGATAGTCTATCTGGATCAGTCCATACTGGGCTGAGGAAGACTTGCCAATTCTATGCTTCCCTGTAAGAGAATTTATGATGAAGTCCTCGTACTGATTATCCTCTATTTCTACCTCAAATCCCCACTGACTATCTTTAATCAAGCTGGAATACCCAAAAATTTGCTTATCCTTTGCCCTACGTTTCTCTGCATCATAAGCAGACTTCAAGCTGAATGTCTGATCCACAAACAGCTTTTCAAGCTGTTCTGTGATATACCCTCTTCTCACCTGAACGAGCTGCTCCTCCGGATCCCCAATTAAATGATAGAGGTAAATCTGGTCTTGATACCCATTACTCTTGGGATAGTACCAGGATAAAGGAGGCCTGTAAGTGATCTTGCCATTTACTAAAGGATGCGCATCCCCAAATCTTACACATCCATTATGAAACAAGTCCAGGGTTTGTTGAGCCTGTTCCATGTCATATCTGTCCTTAGCTACTATACCCAGAAACTTGGCCCCTGGTATGTAGTCTAGGGACTGCTTAAACCCTTCAGTGGCTCCAGATGAACTTATCACTAGATCTGAAAGAAGTGTACATCTAAAGGTTAGCTTCTTCATCCTATTTTGTTAGTTGGATTAGACATCTTCCTAAGCCTCTGTTCCTGTTAAGTCCCAGAAACTTCACCCATTTGAAACAGTGTGCTAACATGCTGTGATAGTTCTCCTTTTCAGGAAATCCATGTATTTCTCCATGCAGAAGTAGCGGAATGGACACTTCCAGTTTTCTTAGGCTTTTGTCCTTTGCCAGGCCGTCCTTTTCAATGGCAGTACTAGCCAATGTCCTGTACAAAAAGGGTTTATTGGAGGTAGTTATGGCCGAGCGAAGCTCCTGTCCCATCTCAGCATTGGTAAAGGATGTGTCCGCAAAATCATATCTATTTCTGGTTTGATCTTCTGTTCGCCCAAACACATCATCTATGAAGCTTTGGGTCACTTTAGCAGGATCTATTGCATGGATTTGAGTGGCTGCATCTCTCAAAAGCCCCTTCATAGTCCTTCCGGGTAAATAGGGGAAATTGTCATGATCCTTGATCACTGTACTATTCAATTGGCCCTTAGGGAGGGAAGCCCCCGTATGCCAGTCTGTAAAAAACTGTATGCTGTAAGGTATGGTCATGGGTTTACTTATTAATGCTTGCCAGGCTTAACACATCAAAAAGGTGGGTATAGGACTTTTCTTTTTTGTCTTTTTGTTCTGCTCTCTGAATAATAGCCTGATTCAGGTTTAGCCTTGGCACATAAGTCTTATTAAGATTTCTCATCCTAATGAGCTGCTGAGCCGCAATGTCAAAATCAGTATCCAAGGCTTCTAACCATTCAGAAATGGCTGTCTGGGGAGCATTCTTATACCCCATATTCTTGGCCATATCACGTAAACCAGAAATGGTTAAATAGCCATTACCGGGAGCTTCCAGAAAATAGGGGCCATAGTTAAACTGAACTTTTTTACCTGAGGATTCAGCTGTTAATTCAGTCCTAATTAACTGCCCATAATCTGCTACAAAACTTGATAGAACCTTATGAAACATCAGACAGGAAGGTACTCTCTTGGGTAAGGCTGTCTGAGAAGTCTCCATGTCAGCTGCAGTAGGGCTACTTAACTCACCACTTAGAAATCTCTTAGCAGTTTTCTTAGCATACTGACAAAGACTATCAGATAAATCAACGCCAAAATGAAAGGGGAAATTAACCTTGATAAAGGCTATGCCTGCACAGGCAGTTAACCCCTCTCTTAACTTCTC
>JBCCLI010000404.1:0-5994 GCA_039026975.1 Bacteroidota bacterium
ATAGTCCAGCTTATTCCCACGTATGTAAGCCATGCAGTTGGTGGAGCTACTTCCTCCCAGCACCTTTCCCCGGGGTTGGTACATCTTTCTGTTCTTCACAAAGGGCTGAGGAACAGTATGGTACCCCCAATCCACTTCTGAATAATGGAGTTTAGTATAAGCAGCAGGTATATGCACTTCCTGTTTTTTGTCGGAAGAGCCTGCTTCCAAGAGAAGGACGGAAACTTCGGGGTTTTCAGTGAGTCTGTTCGCCAAAACGCATCCGGCAGATCCAGCCCCAACGATGATGTAATCGAATTTCATGAAAAGGTAGTAGGAGTGACATGCTGTAAGAAATAAAAATATAGCTAATTCGCTTTGGTTGACAAAATGTTTCCGCAGGACCACTTATCTTAGTTGCTAAAATGAATCATAATGGATGCTAAACTGGAATCTATCTGGATTAAACGGATGAAAAAAGGGCCCATGGACCCCAAGGAAGAAGCCATATTAGTGGAAGGAAAAGGCCTGAAAGGTAATGCTAACCAGGGGGGAAAACGCCAGGTAACCCTCATAGAAAAGGAAAAGTGGGAGCGCGTCTGTCAGGAAATAGGTGTAGCGGTTAATCCTAAGGACAGAAGAGCTAATCTCTTAGTGAGTGGAATAGATTTAGCTAATACCCGTGGCAAGTACCTGGCCATAGGAGATACGCTGATCCGCATATATGGGGAGACCCGGCCCTGTAACCGTATGGAAGAAACCCAAAACGGCTTGCAACAGGCATTAGATCCTAACTGGAGAGGAGGTGCCTTTGGAGAAGTCATGAAGGGAGGGAGTATTAAGATAGGGGATAAGGTAATGTGGATGGAGAAGGCCTAACATATGGCCCTCCAAGAATGTAGTAGCGAAATATTTTTCGCCTGGACACTTTCATGAGTTTCGTAACCTATATCTGTGTCTCTTCCCAGGAGGAGATTTTTTAAAATAGTTGTTAATCCCTTCTTGAGAGGGGCTAAGGGGTGGGTTATACAGCCAATATCGTAATCGCGAGATTCCGGCTGACCCTTCATCTCATATGCTACAAGCCCACTGTAAAGATACAGGTTAATAACACAGACTAGCTCGGGGTTTATTATGTTTGATTATTTAACCGTCCCTTGTTCCCCACCATTCAAATGGTGGGCTCAAAGTCAAAAATGGACCGGCTGCTTCAGCTGCCGTACGCTTCAAAGGGCGGATAAATCCACCCCTACAGTGGGTCGCTTATTTTTTCAAAGTCAATAAACCCAGAGCTAATATCTTCTACTCATCCAACGCTATACTCCAAAATGCATCTTTCTGCTCCTGGCTAATGTCTCCTGCAGGTCTAACGAGCCTAAGTCCCACAAAGGGGGAGTCAGTGTTCCACCAGAAGCTTTTTGGGATTTGGGGGTCCCGACGTTTCCAGGCCATATTAGACATAAGGCGGGCGGAAGACCGTAACCATTCAGGATCATCATCATAGGATCCTCCCTTAACGGTTCTGGGATGTAGACGGGTAGGGATAGCCCATGGATGACCGGTAGGATTATCAGCGGTAAGCTTAGCGTAATATTCTTCTTGGTACTGGTCTAATGTCCATTCTGCTACATTCCCTAGCATATCATATAGCCCAAAGGCATTAGGTTCTTTTTCTCCTAGTTTGTGGTAAACGCCCTCGCTATTCTCATAATACCATGCATAGGTATCCAGGTCTTCTGTTTCATCGCCGAAAAAGTAGGCGGTATTACTTCCTGCCTTGCAGGCATACTCCCATTCTACTTCTGTAGGGAGACGGTAGAAATGACCAGTCTTTTCTGATAACCACTTACAGAACTGCAGGGCGGCATATTGAGTCATGCTGGAGGCCGGATATCCATATTTTCCCATACCAAAAGTGGGGTCCTCATAGGGAGGGGAAGGGCGAGTTACCACCTCCTTATCATAAGAAAGGTCAGTAGCAGAGGTATCACTGTCTTTATCCAGGTCCATGAACAGCTCATACATTTCATAACTCACTTCATAGGTACCCATCCAGAAAGCCTGCATCTCTACTTCTTGTTGAGGTCCTTCATCCTCATTTCTGTTTTCTTCACTTTCAGGACTTCCCAAGAAAAAAGCGCCTGCTGGCACATAGGTCATGGAGAAACTGACATTAGTGCCTGGTATTTTTTCAATAATTACTGAGGATTCCTGGGCAGCGTCCTGGGCCACTAAAAAGGTACAGGAGATAGAGATAATAAGGAAAGAAAGTGTTAGTCTTTTCATGAATACAGATTGGTTAATTCTCAGGATAAAGGGTGAGAGAAAATTTAATGATTATCTCATCATCAGTTTGTATTTGCCCAAATAAAGCTGAAGGAGGCTCAATATCAAAGTCGGTCATTTTAGTTTTATATTGTCCTTCAAAGAAATAGCCTTTATTGTCCATTAATCTTCCAGATACTTGAATCATGACCTTTTTCTCTACGCCAGCTATGGTAAGGGAGCCCATGGTTTCAATAGAAAATAAACCCGTTTCACCTGGAGAAATATCTCCAAGATTCCCTGTGGTCATACTGTATAAAATATCAGGGTAAGCGCTTGCCTTGAGTGCTTTTCTGATTTTATCATTCATGATATTACCGCGACCACCATCCAAGGATTTAACAGGTATTCGCAAGCTGACAGATCCTATGGAAGATCCCATTAGGGATTCATTCAGGGAAGATAAAGAGGCTTTCAGCTTGACTTCATCTCTTATATCTGTGGAGGTAGCGGTCCAGTCATGCATGGTGGAGGTTCCCACCACTGAGACAGAGCTCTCTTCAGCTAGTGTGTATGATTGTTGTTGAGCGGCGAGGGGTAAGCTCAGCAGACCCCAAAACAGTAGTACCAAAGCTAATTTTTCAGACATAGCAGGAAGGATTATGAAATTTTAAGATACAGCTTTTTAACTAATATTCTTCTCTTTTTGCAGGGAGTCAATTAATGCTAAATACTACCAAGCAACCCTATGGATAGCTCGTACATCTATATGGGTAGACATAACACTACCTACATGATCCGTAACTATCTGATTACCGCACTTAGGGTATTAAACAAACAGAAGTTTTTTACCGCCATCAACGTCCTGGGCCTGGCAGTAGGGATTGCTTGCTGCATGGTCATGCTTCTCTATGTGAAGAATGAACTTTCCTACGATAAGTACCATGCTAACATAGATCAACTTTACCGAATCGTCATAGACCTGAAGTTTGGGGAAATGGACGGGCGTATGTCAGATACGGCTGCTCCCATGGCTAAGACGTTGGTGAAGGACTATCCGGAAGTTATCAATGCTGGTCGGACAGAAGAGCAGGGGGATCAGTGGATCCGAAGGGGAAATAATGAAAGCGTATTGATAGAAGATGTGGCCTACGTGGATTCCAGCATCTTCCAAATGTTTTCATTTGATGTGGTAGCTGGAGATCCGGTAACAGCCCTCACCAATCCCGATTTAATTGTGATCAGTAGAAGGATTGCGGACCTGTATTTCCCTAATGAAGATCCCATGGGCAAATCTCTGACTATAGGCAACGACTGGAATGTGGAAGTCGCAGGCTTAATAGAGAATATGCCGGAACAGTCTTCTTTCAAATATGATGTGTTCCTGTCCATGGAGCGCCTTGGGTGGAGTAAGGATAATATGTGGTTAAACCACACCTTCGAAACTTACTTCCAGCTAGCCCCTGGATCAGACCCAGCAGGATTAGAGGCCAAGTTTCCTGACATGCTGGAGAAATATGTAGGTCCCGAGCTCATGAAGTTCATTGGGGCTACCATAGAAGAGTTTCGCGAGTCTGGCAAGAACCTCGGATATGGCATGCAGCCAGTGGCAGATATTCATCTTCATTCTCAGGACATAGATGGCGTAGGTGGGGATGGGAACATCCGCTACGTGTACATCTTTACCCTTATCGCCTTGATGATTCTGCTCATAGCCAGTATCAACTTTATCAATCTCTCCACGGCCAAGTCTGCCGTTAGAGCCAGAGAAGTGGGCATTAGAAAAGTGATGGGCTCCATTAGAAGCATGCTGGTAGGTCAGTTTCTGACAGAATCTGTGATCATGAGCCTCATGTCTTTCTTCCTGGCCATAGGCATAGGGGCATTATTCCTACCTGTCTTTAACTCGCTTGCCCAAACTGCGGTAAGCATTCCATGGGGGGATCCCTTTTTCTGGGCTATCATGATTTTGGGTGCATTAGTGCTCGGTATCGTAACAGGCATGTATCCGGCCTTCTTTCTCTCAGCTTTTAAACCCGTAAAAGTCCTGAAGGGCAATTTAACCAGACAAAGCAGTAGTGGCTGGCTAAGAAGTGGATTGGTCATATTCCAGTTTGTCGCTTCTATTGTCCTCATCATCAGTACCCTCATCGTGAGAAAGCAGATCACCTACATCCAAAACAAAGACCTGGGCTTTAATAAGGAGCATGTAGTCATAGTAGAGAATACCTGGGTGTTAAGTGATAAAGTTCATCTTCTCAAGAAAGAGCTGGTTCAACGTAAGGATATCCTTTCTGGCTCTGTGACAAACTACCTGCCGGTTAATTCTAACAGAAGTACCAATGCATATTGGTTGAAGGAAGAAGCCAATCAGAATAAGGAAGTTCTGATTTCCAGGTTCACGGTAGACTTTGACTATGTAGAAACCTATGGCTTGGAGATAGTAGAGGGCCGAAATTTGTCTGTAGAATTCCCAACAGATTCTCAGGCTGTCTTAATCAATGAGGTGGCAGCTATGCAATTAGGAATATCCGATAATCCCATTGGAAGAGAAATCAGTTCCGTAGGAGATATGGATGAAAATGGAAATCCCACCTTTGACAATTTTAAGATTGTCGGGATTCTCAAGGACTTCCATTTTAGTAATGCCAAAGAATTGATTAACCCCCTAGGACTGTTCATCGGTAATAATAGAGGAGCCGTTTCTTTCAGAATAAAATCTGACAATCTGCAGGCAACCCTGGCAGATATGGAAGTTGCTTATAAGAATTTTGCGCCAGATAAGCCATTTCAGTACAGCTTTGTAGATGAACGATTTGAGGAAATGTATGAGACAGAGCAGCGACTGGGGAAAATCTTTGGCTCTTTCTCCATACTAGCCATATTCATAGCCTGTCTGGGTCTATTTGCCTTAGCCACCTTCATGGCAGAAAGAAGAGCTAAAGAAATCAGCATCAGACGCGTGATGGGGGCTAGGGTCTCCAATATCATGTTGCTACTTTCATCTGAGTTTCTGAAACTGGTAGGGCTAGCCCTGGTATTTGCAGTTCCGGTAGCTTATTACCTGATGCAAAACTGGTTAGAGGGATTTGCCTATAGAGTTGACTTAGGAGTGGATGTATTTATCATCAGTGGCATTTTGGCCCTCATGATTGCCCAACTTACGGTAAGCTTCCAGTCTATTAAAGCAGCGTTGGCTAATCCTGTGAATGCCCTCAGGAATGAATAACGTTTTATTAACTAGGCCATTAGAGGATTCTCTATACTTTTAGCTAAGCATAATATTTCCTCAATGATCAAAAACTATTTAGTCACGGCGCTCAGGGTATTAAACAAGCAGAAGTTTTTTACTACTGTAAATGTCCTTGGACTCGCTGTAGGGATTGCTTGCTGCATGATTATGCTGCTGTATGTAAAGAATGAAGTATCCTATGATAAGTATCATGCACATATAGATCAGCTGTACCGTATTGTAGTTGATTTGAAATTTGGGGAAGTAGATGGACGTATGTCAGATTCTCCACCCCCTATGGCCCAGGCGCTCATAAACGATTTTCCCGAGGTGCTTAATGCAGGACGTACAGAGCAGCAGGGAGAGCGGTGGGTTTCTAGAGGGAGTAATGAAAGTGTGCTGATAGAAGATGTGGTGTATGTGGATACCAGCATTTTTCAGATGTTCTCCTTTGAAGTCCTTTCAGGAGATCCAGTGAAGGCACTCAGCAATCCAGATTTAGTCGTTATCAGCCAAAG
>JBCCLI010000405.1:0-5910 GCA_039026975.1 Bacteroidota bacterium
AAGAATAGCGTAGATAATACATTCTGCGTAGCTGGGCTTTTTGTTCTCTTGAGAGGAAAAAGTGAATAAGCATACCCCAAAATCTTCTTTACAGCCCAAACCTGGTATAAGTAGACAGACCATATTCATCGGAGCTGCTGCGCTAGTGCTATTCTCAGCGCTGTTTATTATGGCCCTTCGTAGAGAAGATCCACAAATCATATGGAACTTTCTGTCTACAGATGATAATCTGATTGTTTGCTCAGGGGAAGCTCGGTTGAGTGGGAGTTTCACCCCCCTAAATGAAACAGGAAGATTAAAAATACAGCTGTCTATGGCTAGTGGGATAGAATATATTCCCGGTTCCATGGTTGTGAGTGGAGGATCAGAACTCATAAGTGTAAATGAGAATAACCTGCAGAAGCCTGTGTTTACCATAGATGCCCCCACAGCTACAGTAGAATTTACCCTCCAAAAAAATGCAGGTTGTGAGGCTTACCAGTTTCAGATAGGGGGAGGAACCCTAATAGACACCATTCAAATTCTTACCAATAGCAACGTTGCCGTAGGGAATGCTCAATTATCTGAGGGCTATAACTTAAGGTATTCTTCTCTTAGCATTAATCAGGTAAAGGTAAACCCCCGAACCGTATCACTAGGAGATACTATCTCCAGAAGCCTACGCATTCTGAATGGAAACTTTGCGAGTAGGACCTCCTTCTGGTTTGCTGAAATAGCTTCCCCCGGCAAGTTTGAGTTTTTTGATTTTGTCCTGAATCCGGATCAGGGAGGCATCCCTATCCCCATGGATAAGTTCATCCTTTCTCCATCTGGGGATTCTCTCTTATTAGAGATAGATCAGAGTATTATCTCACAAGTAGGAGATAGGGATGATGAATTTGAGAATGGAGAATTTTTCACCTTAGGCTATAAAGCCAAAGTGTTAGGCTGTGAGTCAAATAGTATGGCTACTAGTTATCCAACTGTTTGGTGGGGCTGTGAAGATAAAATCTGTCAGGTATATCAGGAGATAGCTAGCGTGAATATCACCTTCCAGGAGCCGGAACTCACCTATCAGTGGGTGGAGTCTTACAGTGGCTGCTTCGGGTATAGCTATGGCCCTGACACCGTGTATTTTGAAATTGAGAATATTGGGTCTGGCCCTGCTGCCAATGTCTCTACTCGGCTAGGTTTAATTAACGGGCAGCTATCCGGCATAGATACTTCTGATGTGTACATTCAGTTGGATGGAGGGGCATTTGAAAAGGTAGTAGTAAGAGGGGTGGGAAGGGTCAGTGATAATTTTGGCTGCCAGGAATTATCTCCAGGGAACGCGCTTCATCAGCAAATAGATGTTAATTATGCTTCTATTCTCCAAGCGGGAGAAAAAATACGATTAAGGTTCCTGCACTATAAGTGTAATCCCAATGAATGTTTGAAGGATAGCAGAAGGCTTAGGGTGAACTATAGAATTCTCAGCCACCTATCTTATACAGATGAGTGTGGGCAGAATAAGTTAACTATTCCTCGTGCTGTATTAGGGAGAGAACTCTTTAATTCTCCAGTTCACTCAGTACCTAAAAACTACTTTGAGAATGACGAGCCGCAGTTTGTTAGGATAAACTGGACCCGATTTGTGGTGAATAAATTCCCCTTAGATGCTGAGTCAGCCTACTTTGAACTGGTGGTGAATCTACCGCAAGGGGTAGACCTAGGAGGGAATGAAGAAAGTATTCAGTGGGTGAAGCCCAGCTTAGATACTGTGTACAACGTTTCCTATGTGCTCACGCAGGAAAATGCCTTAATAGCTAGGTGGCCTTATATGGATGAAGATAGCATAGCTAATTTTTCGGGTTCCTACATACAGTTTCCGCTGGTAGCTGATTGTAGTGAGTTTGAGGAGAATCCTATGCTGGACTATGAAGTAAGATTCATTCCTTCCGCCACCTGCGGAGGGAGTAATGCACTCACCCTAACCTGTGAAACTACAGAACTTTATATGGCCTGTCCTGGAAATATCCTGACAGGAGGCATAAGGCTAGAGGACTCACATTTTGAAAGGGCTAATGTAGGTTATCCAGATATAGATAATAATGGCTGCCCTGATAATGATAATGCTTGTGATGGAACTGGGGAGGTGTATGAAGATTCTACCAGAATAGCTCAACCAAGGCTTGACAGAGCAGTGGGAGGAGATACCTTAATTTCTATTTCTCAAGCTACGCTAGTAGCTGGGACTGAAGGCTCATCTTGGGAGTATCTGTATTTCTCCCATATTTTTCAGGATACCAGCAATCTAAGCTTGTTAGGGGCAGAACTGATGTATGAAGATGCCTCAGAGGGGACTACCTATAGCTGTACCAGTCTATTATCAGAATGGGTGAATGACAGTACCCTGTTTTTTGATATGGGTGTGGCCAAGCTGAGGAAATGCTTGTCTTTACCTTCTTCCCTTTCTAGTTTTGATGCAGGGGATAATTTTGAGGTCAATATTAGGTATAGAATAGATAATGATCTAAACACGCTAAGGCTGTTAGCGATAGAAGGAGAAACCCAGTTTTATGCCTCAAATGTATCCCTCCCTTCTGATGAAGTGGATAAACTTATGCTGTATCCGCTTGGAGGTAGAATTATCACCTTAGAACCCAACCCTTACCAGTGTTGTGGAAGTAATATCCAGTTTCGGAACTGTGATGAAAGAGATGATTCTCGAGGGTACGCCTTACAGTTGGATGGGTACGGAACCGGAAATAACTTCTTCCCAGATGAGTACAGGAGCTTAGCTATTCCTATTAGGCTTGAGTATACGGTGCCTTATGGGTATAAATACACAAGTGCTCGCATAAGAATGAATAGGACAGCAGGAAACCAAAGAGGGAAACGCACAGGATATGTTCCTCTTTATCCTGACCAACAAATTCTACAGGAAGATGGGACACTGGCCTTGGTATTTAACTTGGAAGAAGGGCCTAATAGTGCTATTTGGGTGAAAAATGGGGGCCCTGCCTATTATTCAGATGATGCCTTCTCTCTTGAACCAGATATCTTTATTCGACCTACTTGCGCTGCTCCTGATATATGGACGGGGAGGAATGACATCAAGTTATTCTATCGCAGGCCAGATGGAACGGTATTTAATGGACAAGTGAGTCATACAGTTTCTTTCCAGGGGGCTAATTTGGAGGTGTCCTCTCCAGAAGCAGATCAGATAGCCACAGCAGGGGATATTAGCTGGGAACTTAGCTTTAAAAATAGGTCTACCCGGTCTTTTGCTGCTTATACCTGGATCAAAATACAGTCAGACAAAGGCCTGTTAGCTAGTGACAAGCTGATTCTTAAGGATCAGGGAGGAAATGAGTTAGTGCCGGATGAGCTGGGGTTATATAGATTTGATACCCTACAAACATCTGAAAGCAGAACCCTTAGGATAGAAACTAACTATGAGGGCTGTGCGCCAGATAAGCTCATCATTACCTATGGGTATGACTGTGATAGGTACCCTTTCCAGCTAGGGACGTTAGATGAAAATTGTTATGAGCAGGTAAGACTTAGCGTAAGACCAGTCCCTAGCCAGGTTACTACCCAAATCACCCCCTTAGAGTTGACGCCAATACAGCCTGGGGTAGTGGACGGACCGCTATATGGAGACACTACTATTAATGTGTGTGAACCTTTCCCCGTAGAAGTGAAAATGCTATCTGCACAGCCGGGAGGAGTATATAATTTGCGAGCAGTCCTAAATAATGCCATAGCTAATCGTGCACCGGGACTGGAGTTTATGTCTGGCTCAGGCTACTATATATTTCCGGAGGGGGCGGCTCCCCGGCCTTTCTCAGATATGGCTAATCAATCCCTATCCCAACAAAATGATAGTTCTCAGTTCATCATAGACCTAACAGAAGTGGCCCCTGAGGTATTTGGAGAAGGGGATATGCATCTGCCAGGTATAGAAGTAGAGGAGGCAGAACGCAAGGTCACCCTCCAATTTTTGGTCAAGCCTACTTGTGATATAGCTATTGGAGACTTATTCACGGTACAGGGCTTTGCCACCAGTGATTGCGGGCTTCCTATTTTAGGAAATGGGGAGTCAGTAGCTGGGCGTAGAATGAAGGTAGCAGGTATTACCTCTGAATATGCTACTGTGGTGGGAACAGCCGGAGAGATAAACATAGGGTCAAGCTCAGAAGGAGAAGAGCTAAGCATCTATGTGAAAAAATTTGGAACAGCAGCTTTAGGCGAAAATGACTACTTGACCGTTACCCTGCCTCCACAGGTAGATATAGGTCTAGGCCTGGACTGCCTGATAGGGAATTGCCCAGATGAAGCTACTCGTGAGCTGACTACCATAGGAAATCGGAAAGTGTATAGCTGGCAGCTTCCTAAATGGGAAGATGCGGAAGAAAGTAGGTTTGGGTTACGGGTCATTTTTAATGGGACTAGCTGTGGACCTATAGGTCAAGCTACCATAAACACTCTGACTAAGGTAGATGTGGCTTGTAAGGATGATCCTTCAGGCTTTTGTCCTGATGGTGTAGCCCTAATTACAGGTTCTACGGAGACAGAGATGACGGCTACCTTTGCCACCCTGGATCTGAATGGCCTAGGTATGGGGGTAGAAATCACGCCAGATAGTTTGGGAGGGGGCTTTACTCTATTCCCAAGGTTTCAAGTTATTAATGAAGGGCCAAGCTATCCGGAGGACTTGAAGCTAGAAATTTATTGTGTGGATAAGAATGCTACTTTTTCTGATGGTAGTGCCCCTGTAGATACGATTACCATTCCAGGGCCTATAGAAAGTGGAGCTATCATAGATACGCTACTTACCGTAAGAAATGCTTTCTGTGATCCTGTTTATAGTGATCTACTGATCATGATTCCTGATACCAGCTTTTATGCTGACAAGCTGATTCAGAAGTTTTGTGGGGTGTATCCTGGCTTTAGTCGTAAAGCTACCAGCCTGGGACAGAATCCAGGGATTAAGCTGGAAGCAGAAGCCATTGACTCTATCATTGCAGATATAGCGTGGATACAGTTTGAGGCTAGCTGGGTAGAGAATCATGCACATCTTGAATGGACTACGCGCTCAGAAACAGACTTACTAAATTATGAGCTTGAACGCTCCATAGATACAGTAACCTTTACTAATATCCATACCCGAGATGCCAGGGGGCAGGTGCAAGGAATCCCCACTTCCTATAAACACGATGACATGGAAGCCATCTATCAACAGGTGGAAATCATCTATTATCGAGTCAAGGTAACAGACATTGAAGGGAGGATATCTTACTCACGAATAAGAAAGCTAGAAGTACCTGAAGATCATCGGATTCTTCAATTTAAAATTTATCCCATTCCTGCTACAGATATAGTTAATGTAGAGTATTACTGGGGGGTAGGGACTACTAACATTAGGATAGTGGACTTACAGGGTAAGCTGCTTTACCAGGAAGCATTTGAGGAGAAGAGTAAGCACGTCATTATACCTGTTAATAACTGGTCCCCGGAAGTGTATGCCATAGAGGTACGGGATGAGGTGATGAATGTGAGCAAGCTTATTCAGATAAATCCCTAGTAACCCCTACGATGAAAAAAGGAGGTCCCGGCTCAGCCGGGACCTTACTAGAGTGCTAAAGGCACCCTTACATGACGACATAAAGTGGAGTAATGCGCTCTCCTACAGATTCTTAATCAGGACATCTAAGTAGTATGTCTGCCCTGATGGTATAAGTTTTCCCTTCCTGACTAAGTAATTAGAGGAGGTTGGAAGGGGGAGAATTATATCTCCTTTATTTCCGCTAATGGTTATCCTGGAAACCTCCTGCCCTACCATATTTATGAGTCTTAGATGTAGCTCCTTTGCGCCATTTGGTAGTTGGTAGGTAAGAGTAAATTGATCCTTAGCCGGATTAGGGAAAACATGGGTATAGTATA
>JBCCLI010000406.1:0-5841 GCA_039026975.1 Bacteroidota bacterium
GTCTGTACTTTCCAGAAGGTCAATTTGACCCATGATTTGTAGGTCCAGCGGTCCTTCTCCATCTGGGTCCTGGGCAGTTACTACAATAGGATCTCCACCGGCATCTGGCGTGAAGGTAAGTACTACATCAGTAATGGTTTCTTCTTCATTCTCACATGGAGGTGCCATAGGATCTTCAGCTACATCCACTGCCCATGAGATGTCAAAGATACCTGTACCTAGAGTGGCATCAGAACTGGCAGATTTTGCATCTGCATAATCTCTGAGGATCAACTGGAAGGTACCAGAGGTAGTTTCTTCTCCACACTCCGTAGTCCAGTTAGTAGATAGTCCTATAGGTAGACCATTAATATCCTGGTCAGCATAAAGAATAGGGTCTACATCACCCGCACCTGTATTTCCATCATTCCCTGGGCTGGCAAAGATTTCATCTTCAAACCCGAAGAAAAACTGGTACTGGGTTCCATTATCACTGATAGTGGAGGTATTATCTCCACCAGCACCTGAGGTGGTAATAGTAAGGGTATAATCTGTACTTTCTAAAAAGTCGATAGTTCCGGAAGGCACATAGGTATCATTTACCAACTCTGCGCTAACCACAATATCGTCTCCGCCGCCAACGGGACTAAAGGTTAGGGTGACCCCCGTAAAGGGGTTGATTTGAGCAAAGCTGGCGCTTGCTACAAGCATGAACAAGCCAAGGAAGCTAGCCACACTGAAATAATGGTTGAGTTTTTTCATAAAAAGTTTGTGTTATAATTATGAGTGTTTGGTTTTACTAAAATTGGTATGTTATAGAGAGAATAATGTTTCTCCCTATATCATCTGAAAAATATCTAAGTCTATCTGTGTATCTTCTGTAGCTGGTGTTCAACAGGTTTTGTCCCTGAGCCATAATAATAAAGTTGTCAAAGGAAACCCTTGCATAGGCATTCATTAAGAAGAAAGCATCAGGAGGGGCTAAGATGTCAAAGTCTGAGGCATCTTCTCCAAAGCGATTAATCCCAAGGGAGTTCGCGAATAAGAATTCTTCTATGGTGAGAATGTCAGGATGCTGTGTTTGCTCAAAAGTATATATTCCTTCTACCCCAAAGCTGGTGTTACTCACCTTTCTGATGGTGGGAGTATACTCTAGCTTATAGCTAAGCTGGGCAGGAGGTTGCTCTGCAAAGAATTGGTTTCTCTCTATCTGTTTGGACCATAGGTAACTCCCTTTGAAGGTAGATTCCCACTGTCTATGGTGCTGCCAGGAAGCTTGGACATCTGCTCCCCAAAAGAGGGCATCAGTCTGATCATAGATAAAGTACACGAAAAACCCTCTGGGTCTACGGGTAATACCTGCTGGCTTACTGTAAATATAGTCCTGGATATAATTGATGTAGGCACTGGCTTCCAGCTTGAAATCAGGCTTATCTACATTTAGGGTATGAATCCATTTGTAACCTGTCTCTGCAGGCACTTCTCTGTCAGTCTCATCCAGTATACCCTCAGAAGTAGACACTATGTCAAAACGCTCATCAATGGTGTATCTCCAAAGGCCATACTCTATGAAGAAGGCATGCTGCCCAAACCTGTATAATTCCGCTACATCAGGCGCTCGCCAGGCAGTCCCCAGGTTAGAGCGGAAGGTAGTGTGCTCATTAAATCTACTGATTAACCCAAGTGTACCTGAGAAATTACTGTAGTTAATGGTATTTCTGTAGATAGTGTTATCAGGCTCTCTCCCGGTAATATCAGCCTCCATGTCATCAAAACGGACCCCAAACTCAAGCTGATTATTTCCTAGTTCCAGTGATTCTATTAGGTAAAAACCCAGACGAGTACTGAGGTAATTAGGGACAAAGGGAACAGTATTGGTACCAGGTAGATTATCATTTTCCTGATCTAGCCATTGAGCCCCTATTTTACCTGAAAGTGGACCTAATTTAGGATGGGTCCAATCTAAGTCTATACTTTGGGTTTTCAGGACTAAGTCAATGGTAGGTGAATTTCCTCTTCTTGCACCAAATTCTTTTCGGGCATTTTTCTGATAGCCATACTGTACCTTTAGCACTTGATTTTCAGTAGTGAAAGTCGCACTACCCTTATAAAGATCGTGAGCTACCTTCTGATTGGGTTGAACAATATCATAAGAGAAATCCTCAATAATTAAAGGCTCTACATTTTCAATGGCCCTCTGGATATCCTCCAGGTTTCCGAAAATAGATGCTCTCAAAATCCCCAGTTGCTGGTTTACTTTACTGTAAAATCCATCGATATCCAGCTCCGCAAAGGGGTGGATTCGTATGGCCCCGTAATAACTCCTTTCTTCTTTCCCCGTGTTAGTAAGCAGATAATCTGGAGCAGAAAGATCTCCCTGGATCTGATAGGAGAATCCTCCTAATAAGCTCATCCAGCCTAATCCCTGCTGTAGTTCTATGCTCCCTTCTCCTGCTTGTCCATTGGTTCTTCCAGTAAGATTGGCATTACCTGAAAGTCTTTTCTCTAAACTAGGTCTGGGAGAATTGACGAGAATGACTCCTCCTAATGCATCAGGCCCATAGCGTACAGTGGCTGCGCCTTTCACCACTTCCAGGTTATCTATGGATGAGGCGTCAATTTCCGGTGCATGGTCTGAACCCCAATTCTGAAACTCATGCCTAAGGCCATTATTCATGACAAGCACCCTGTTAGAGTGGAGGCCATGAATGATGGGCTTGGCCACGTTCTGACCCGTGCTAAGCATGGACACCCCCGTAAGCTGACTGGCCATCTCTCCAAAAGAGGCCGTCTGCATAGTCTCCAGCTCTATCTTACTGAGTTCTGTGGAGGCCAAAGAACCTATGGAAGAAGAGACTCTTTCTCCCTCAATGACGATACTCTCAAGCGTCAAAGCATCTGGAACCAGGTAGATTTTCAGTTTTGGGTGTTGATAATCGTGATGGTGAGAAAGGGTTTTATACCCCAGGTAGGAAAAAGAGAGATCATATTCATTTTCACATAAATCCTGGAAATGGAAGATTCCGGCACTATCTGCAATGACACCTTTTAGGTTCTCGCCTAAAATAACGCGTACGGCTGGTAAGGGTTGACCAGTAGACTTATCAAATACCTGCCCACGGATTTCAAAGTCGCAAGAATTTTGGGCAAGTTGACTAGAAGTGACTGCCGTTAACAGGCAAAAAAATAGGGTTAGTGATTTCTTCATATACCAGCTTGTTAGGAGAATGGGTTTCTCCAAAGGAACCCGTACTTAGAGAAAAGGTTTCTATTTGGAACCATTTTAAATAAGCCTTTTACCCACAGCTGTGAGGGGGGCCTCTTAAAAGGGGAGCATGAATGGTAGAGGTGCCCCTAATAGCCTTTGAGAGGGTAAAATCTGGATAGGTAATTCTTCTCTTAGAGAAAAAGGAAATAGATGGAAGAGGAGAAAATAGAATTTCCTCACCACAAAAATCACAACTTTCTTTAACTAAGATGATATATGCTTCTGCATCAGCGGAAGTAGAGTCCTCTGATGATTGATGAAGCTCATGTGAATGCCAAAGAAAGTGAGAGGTTTTGATTGGCAAGACTACAGGTATTACAGCCAGGAATAGTAGCCAGACTGACAGAAACTGTTTGGGGTATATATTTTCCTGTTTATACAAGTAGCTTCCTATATGCAATTTTGTTGCAAATATACCAATTCCCCAACATAAAACTACCTGCAAAAGTCTTATAAATACATGAATACCTAAAAAATACCTAAAATGAAGGGATAATTACCTAAACCTTACGTAGGAGGTAATTCCCTTTTCACCGGTTAGGGAAACTAGTTTAATAATTGTAATATCAACAAACCTAAGCTCTGATCCATGCAATCCAAAAGACCAAGTACCCACCTATGGCTATTCTTGTTTTTTGCAGGCCTTACCTTCCAGCTGTTTTCTCAAACCACCTTTGTAGAGCAGGATGGGGTTATTTCCGTAGAAGCAGAGCACTATACAGAAAATAAAGGTGCATGGGAGCAGGTAGAAGGCAGAAATGCTTACCCATTTGAGCTTAGAGGTATTTTTAATGCTGAGGTCAATTCTTTACTCATAGCTAACATAGAAGGAATCATTCCTACAGCCCTTCAGCAAGAGGTAATCATATCCAAAGAACCTGTTCTCATAGGGGCAGGAAAAACCAACGAAAATGCATTAGTATTGGCCAGCTTCACAGGTGATCCTGACCATGCAGCTGTATTTGCCTACAAGAAAGGATCGCAAATGCCGGGTGCCAAGGCTGCTGGTACACGTATAGGTATCTTTAGTGGAAAAAAAGCATGGAACGGGAATGGGTGGAGAATTTATGCTTCCATCCTGGAATGGCTCATAGGGAAGAAAAAAGATGCTACCATTCTTTTTCTAGCTAATGATGTGGATGCAGGCACAGATGATGGAGTAACAGTAGATAGACTGAAGTTTTTAGGATATACAGTAAGGCCAGTAGCAGATAGGGACTTTACGCCTCAAATGGTCTCCAATGCGGATGTAGTTCTCATATCAGAATCTACTTCAGATGAGGTAATAGGAAGCCAACTAAAAGACGCTAAAATTCCCATCATGGTATGTAATGCCCTGCTATTCGATAGAATGGGAATGATCAAAAGTATACCTCCATGGAATTCTGAGGGTGGGCAGTATGGAAATGCCATGATGATACGAGAAGGGCGAGCAGATGATTACTTAAGGTATGCTATATATGTAGAGGAAGCAGGTAAATTCAATCTATATGCCTTGGGAAAGAATGCAGGGTTAGAGATGCAGTCAGTACCCGTAGCCTTAAACCCTGATAGTCTACATCCCTCCCAGGCTGTTACCTCTTTCTCACTAGCGGCAGAGGCTAATTGGGTAGAGGCCATAGATAAAATTCACTTTACCCGGGCAGGCTGGCATGATCTATACATCTTGAAGGGAGAGCCTAGTCCTGGAGCCTATCAATACCCAAATTTTAGGCTGGATAAGTTGGTCCTTTCTAAAGAAAAGCTATCCTTAAATGGTGATGGGCCGGAAGAAACCCAAAACCTAGATGAGGTAGATGTACCTACTTCTATGGTAGTGTACAGGGAGTTCCTCCCAAGACAGTTATGGCAGGTCCAGGGAGGCGTTGCCGTCATAGAAGCAGAACAAATAGATAAGCATCCCAACTGGGCCCTCCAGCAGCTTCCTCAAGGCTATTCTGGGCGCGCTTTCCTTTCCTGGAAAGGGACAGATAGGATGATCAGCCTGGACGGTGCAGATGGACCTACAGATGTGAATCATATCAGACAAGGTCCACAAGAAGAGTGGCTCATTATAGGCCTTGATGTACCAGCTAACGGTACCTACTCTATGGATGTTAGGTGTTTTATTCCTGTAGATAAGCCTGTACAAGATCTATGGATGGGGGTACTGGAGAAGGAAGGAATGGGCGTCCATAACAAAATTAAGAAAGTCCAAAGCCTTAGAAATAAGATTCCGACCTTATCTGGCTTTCAATGGCTGTCAGAAGAGATTAAAGGAATCAACCTGAAAAAGGGGCTCAATTACCTCTACCTAAGCGGAAAAACTAAAGATCTGGGGATTGATAGGATCGTGCTGTTTGAAACCCAATCTGAGCCTGCCAGGAGAAAGGCACGTAACCTTGAAACCAGCGTAGCTACCAGGGGCGATCAGGCTTCTAGGGAATAGTTTTGAATGACTGAACAAGCCCCTAGGGGAGGGCTGTTAAGTTCTAATTATTTCCCAGATTTTTTTGGGGTTATTAGCAAGGATTTCCATTCCTTCCTTAATGGAATTTATGCCAGATTTTCTAATCGCAGTAACAGTGAAATTCCGGTAACAAGCATTCTTTTTA
>JBCCLI010000407.1:0-5816 GCA_039026975.1 Bacteroidota bacterium
ATCTTCCATCATAAGCCTTCCTTCCTGTATGGATACACTAACCTGGGATATCAGAAGTACCTCGTAGCAGAAGAAGAGCTATCCTACCTCACAGCTAGCTACCAGCAGGCGGTAAGATATGGAGAACTCCATAATCAGATAAAAGAATCAGAGCCCTATGTAAGGAATGCTGATATGCTAAGCTTTGACTTTTCTTCCATAAGGGCGGCTGAAGCTCCAGGTGCTATCAGCCCCTCCCCCGGAGGGTTTTCTGCTATGGAGGCATGTAGGGTGGCCAGATACGCTGGGCTCTCTTATAACCTGAACAGCATGAGTTTCTCTGGTTACTTACCTCAGTTTGACTATAGAAACCAGGGAGCCCTCCTCTCAGCTATGCTAGTCTGGTACTTTATGGAAGGATTCTACAATAGATATGATGATTTTCCAGATGAAGAAAGATCCCAACTGCGCCGATACGTAGTGAAATTACATGCTACCGTGGAAAGTATTCATTTCTTTGAACACCTACGGACAGGAAGATGGTGGATGGAAGTTCCTTATCAACTTTCAGGCAAAACGCCTACTGGCCCGGGCATGCTTATCCCCTGCGCTAAAAAGGACTATGAATTTGCTAAAGGGGATGATATACCAGAAAAGTGGTGGGTTACTTATAGTAAAATTAGCAAGTGATACAGATCCATGAGCTCTATAAGTCTTTCCCTTCCCAAGCTGTTTTGGAGAATATTTCTGTAGAGCTTATGGAAGGGAGACATTGTATTCTGGGGAAAAGTGGTAGTGGGAAATCTGTATTACTAAAAATCATCCTGGGACTAGAGATGCCAGACGCCGGAAAAGTATATTTAATGAAAAAGGACCAAGCTAGGTTTACAGATGATGACTGGTTGGCCTTTAGGAATAACATTGGCGTGGTATTTCAAGGCTCAGCCTTATTTGATTCACTTACCATTTTTGAAAATGTAGGTATCAAACTCCTGGAAGAAAAAGTCATTAGCACTGGAAAAATCAAGGAGAAGGTTATCCACTGCCTGGAATCAGTAGGGCTGTCAAAAGATATACTACCTGCTTATCCATCTTCTCTATCTGGGGGTATGCGAAAGCGGGTAGCCATAGCCAGAGCCATTATTCACCAACCAGAAATTCTCTTTTACGATGAGCCCACCGCTGGGCTAGATCCGGTTTCCGCCTCCCAAATTGATGAATTAATGCTTTCTCTTTCCAGTGATACCGTCCATACACATGTAATCATCACCCATGATTTAACCACGGTGAGAAAATTAGCTACCCATGTACATATGCTAGGGAATAAAGGGCTACTCTACTCAGGAGGGGTAGACGGATTTTTCAGGGCTACCCATCCTGATATACAGTCTTTTCTCACGAGAGAATAAAATTCCTAATTATGTAGCATGAGGTAGGAAGTAGCTACCCCATGGTTTCCCCTCCTGAGTTTTTTGGCTTGTTCTTCGGTAAATAGGATGAATACATCACCACCCGGCATACTTTCAAGTCTTTGGCCTAGTACTGGGTGGTTCTCAAATTCTCCTACACAAAGGGTTATGGTTTCTCCATTAGCAAAAGAGATAATGAGATCCTGAGGTACATAATATTTAGTTCCTTCTCTACTCTTTAGCCAATCCCAACAAATGCTGGCATCTACTACTTCCTGGTCTAAAAATGCCTCCCATTCTTTTTCCTTCTCTACCCGCCACAACTGCATTTCTTCCAGGGTGAAAATATTGGAGAAGGGAATAGCACCTAAATCAATATTGAAATGCGACAACTCTTCATCCCATGAGAAATGAAGGAGGGTGCCGTCTGAGAAGCTTAGTTCTACACCAAAATCTACGGTATGAACCCTCTGGAAGCGATAGTTGTGATTACTTCTATTGAGTTCCACATAGGTTACAGAGCTTAGTTTTTTTCCGCTTATCTGTTGTATCTTTTGCTCAAGTCCAAGATGGTTCATACACTCCCTTCTTTTTGCTTCTAGAATCCTGTATAAAGTACGTTTTTTCATGGCAATCGTTCTTTCTTTCTATGTAAAATCCAGCGCCTAAGTGTAAAAGAATGTCATTAGTAAATAGTAGTAAGCAAGGGAGGGTTACCTGCCTCCTGGTAGGTGGCCTATTCTATCTAATAGATGGTAGGAAATGGCAGATGGTTGAATGTAGCGTAAGGTATTTTCACTTTTTTAGGAATTTTTATCTGAATGCCTTTCAGCTGGTCAGCTTTCTCAGTGTTACCCCATTAGGACTCTTTAATGGTTCAGACTGTATATGACATATATCTCCCTGGACATAGGCCGCGCTTATTTATTGATCCACATCCTATTCCCAGGTGTTTTTGGAAACTTATAGATCGAATATTGACTAAATTTTGATGGATTATCTATATATCGTAGATTCCTTTGTTTTTTAGCAAATACATACTGAAACGGACTCTATAAAATCTCCGAAACCATGTTTGAAATCTATCAAAGCGAAAAAAGTAAGGAATTCTATTTCCGTCTAAAAGCCGCAAACGGCCAGAATATTCTAGGAAGTGAAGGCTATAAAACTAAGGCTAGCTGTAAAAATGGAGTAGCATCCGTACAAAAGCATAGCGCTGATGCCAAATTCTTTGAGAAGAAAGAAGGTGCCAGTGGAAAGTTCTTCTTTAACCTAAAGGCCTCCAACGGTCAGGTGATCGGAAAAAGTCAAATGTATGCTTCAGAATCTTCTCGTGATAACGGGATAGCTTCCGTACAGAAGAATGCTCCCGGTGCTGACGTAAAAGACCTTACTGAGGCATAACCTTTTGGAAGCAAAAAAAATGTAGCCCCCTTTTTGGGGGCTTATTTTATAGCTCAAAACTATACTGATAAAATCCCTCCACTCTTATAAATCCTGTCTTATCGTATAGTTTCTGAGCGGGATAGTTATCTATAGCCGTTTCCAAAATGACTCTTTTGGACGCTGTTTCCTTTGCCAGGGCTTTGGCCCTTGAAAGTAATGCGTCCCCTACCCCACTCTTCCTGGCAGAAGGAATAACAAACAAATCATTCAATACCCAAATCCTCCCCATCCCTACGGAGGTAAAGCTGGGGAATAAATGAGTAAACCCTACTTCCGTACCTGCTAAGAATGCCAAAAAGAAAATGGAATCTTGTTTGTCTAATCGCTCTTGGATAAAAGCTGTGGCTCCTTCCAGATTATCCGGCTGACCATAAAATATTCTGTAGGCATTGAACAGCATGGCTGCCTGCTCCAGGTGAGTAGTATTGGCTTGAATGACGTCTATCATGTATTCGGAATTAGGGTAGTATTATAAGGGTTATACTTACCTATCTCTTAGTCTGCTTAAAGGTCTGAAAAAGAATTGGTTTACTTTCCGTCCACCTTTTATTCTTCCCTCATACCCTATCATTCCGTCCAGGATGAAATTCATGTCATTCGAATAAGGGGTTCTACTATTCGTCTAAATTCCCCCCTTCCCAACCTTCCAACTAACAGTTTTTAAGTAACATTACTCCCTGAATAACAATTTGTTACAAGTTTACTAACCAACCTAATTGTATGAGAAAACTATTTACGCTTGTTAGCGCACTGTTTCTTATGCTCTGTAGTTTTGAGGCATCAGCCCAGAAAACAGTAACAGGGCAGGTACTTGATGAAGAGGGATCTCCCTTACCCGGAGCAAGTGTGTTAATTAAGGGCACAACCGTAGGTGCCTTCACTAATGAAACGGGCAATTTTACCCTGGAAGTACCAGATGATAATGCCGTCATTTTAGTCTCCTTTCTTGGTAAAGAAAGTAAAGAGCAGCTCGTAGGCAGTAGATCTTCTTTTAGCATTACGTTATCAAGTGATGCTATGGCCCTGGAAGAGGTCATCATCACCGGTTTTGGGTCCACCATTAAGAGAGATCTGACTGGAAATATTGCTAAAGTAGATGGAAAAGATATTGAGAATGTTCCCGTTACCAGCTTTGAGTCAGCCTTACAAGGAAGAGCTGCTGGTGTCTTTGTCTCCAAACAAAATGGGAAGCTAGGAAATGGAATCAATATTAGAATTCGAGGTTCTGCTTCTGTTACGGCCAGTAATGAGCCCCTGTATGTAGTGGATGGAATTGTCATTACCTCAGATAACCAGTCTTCCATTATTGGCGTTACCCCTACTACTCCTACGGCCACTACCAGTCCCCTGGCCGACTTGAACTTCAATGACATTGAGTCTATCGAAATTCTGAAAGACGCTTCTGCCGCCGCTATTTACGGTTCCAGGGCTTCCAATGGAGTAGTCATCATTACCACTAAGCAAGGCGCTGCTGGTAAAACCAATTTCAATGTGGGCTATAGCATAGGCTTTAGTGAACCATCCAGAAGAAGAGAATGGCTCAATGGACCGGAATATACTCAGCTATGGGAAGAGGCTTTTAACAACGTAGCTGACGCAGACGGATTGGTCTTTGGACTCACGGCTAATGAATGGAGAGACAGACGGATTCCCGGTTGGGACCAGAATAATGATACTGATTGGCAGGAGGAGGCTTTTGATGATGATGCCGGGTTCCAGCAATTAGATATCAATGCCAGTGGAGGCAATGACAAAACCCGCTTTTACATCAGTGGGTCTATGCTAGACCAGATAGGCATCATGATTGGGAATGACTTTGAGCGGTTCAATGGTCGTCTGAACCTGGATCACACTACTAGTGATAACATAAAAATAGGCATGAAACTCAGCCTGGGTAGAACTGTGAATGGAAGGGTATCTTCTGATAATTCCTTCGCCACTCCCTTACAATTGGTAGCCCTTCCTCCAGTTCAACCTAAAAATGATCCCGAAAATCCTGAGGAACTGTTCGAACGAACCGTTTACTTCAACGGTCTTCTGTATGAAGACAATGTATTCCAGAGACAGACAGTATTCCGCTCACTCGGAAATGTGTACTTCGACTGGCAATTCATTCCTAGTCTAAGTTTCAGAACTGAGTTTGGGGTGGACTTCCTTTCCCAAAATGAGGAAACCTATTTTAACAGTCGGGTAGCCAGAAATACGGGGCAGAATAATGGTCGTGGAGAAAATACCTTTAGACATGTCTTAAACTACTCCACTAATAACTATTTCACCTATAATCAGCTGTTTGGAGATCATTCTGTGAATGCTGTTCTGGGAATGAGTTTTCAGGAGTCTACCAATGAGTTTGCGCAAGTAGCAGGAATAAACTTCCCCAATGATGCCTTCAGGAAACTGGCTAGTGCTGCAGAAATTAATGAAGGTACTTCCGTAGGAACCATCTTTAACATTGTTTCTTACTTCCTGAGAGCCAATTATAAATTTCAGAATAAGTACTTGGTATCAGCCTCTGCTCGTATAGATGGGGACTCCAGGTTTGGGGAGGATGAGAGATACGGTTTCTTCCCTTCAGCTTCTGTAGGATGGATTCTTTCTGAAGAAAACTTCTTGTCAGAAAATCCGGTTCTAAGCTTCCTGAAATTAAGAGCCAGCTTTGGAGTAACTGGGAATACGCCTATAACTGATTTCCCTTCCCGTGGGCTTTGGGGAGGGGCATCCGCTTATGGTGGCAACTCAGGGATTTCGCCTACCCAATCTCCTAACCCCAACCTAAAATGGGAAAATACTACTCAGATAGATATAGGGATAGACTTCGGGTTCTTTGATGATAGAATCTCCGGAGAAATAGATTACTATGTCAAAAATACGGATGATCTCCTCCTAAACGTAAACGTTCCTTCCACTACTGGATTCATTGCCCAGTTGAGAAATGTAGGAGAACTGGAGAACTCAGGGTTCGAGTTTGTACTGAATTCAGAG
>JBCCLI010000408.1:0-5815 GCA_039026975.1 Bacteroidota bacterium
CAGCCTGAATGATGATGACTACAGAGAAGCTGGCTTTGATGATAGCGGCTGGCCTATGACAGATTTACCAGCTATGATAGAAGATCTGGACTGCCTGGGGCCAGATGGTGCCGTATGGTTTAGAAAAAGCTTTACTGTAGAAAATCCTGATAACGACCTTACTTTTTCTGTAGAGAATGGAATAGACGATTCAGATATAGCCTATATAAACGGCCAGATATTTGGTTCTACTGTTTGTTGGAACTGTCCGAGAGAGTATACCATCCCAGCCTCTGCGCTTGAGCAGGGAGAAAATACAATCGCTATTAGAATCATAGACACAGGTGGCGGAGGTGGATTCTCGGGAAAAGTTAGCCTGAAGGAAGCTGACGGGAGTGAGATTCCTATTGCAGAGGGATGGTCCTATATGCAAATAGCTGATTTACAAAGCGGACAATTCCTCCTATTTCATGAGAAGCCGGAAGCCCTGGCTAATGCGCCGGAAGGTTTATCCAGCTTTAGCTTTAATGCCAACAGCCCAAGCGTACTATTCAACGGCATGATTCAGCCCATCATTCCGTATGGCATAAAGGGCGCCATCTGGTATCAGGGAGAAAGTAATGTGGGGAGACATGTACAGTATGAAAAACTTTTCCAGGCCATGATCACTGACTGGCGGGAAAGATGGAGATCAGACTTCCCTTTCTACTTCGTGCAGATAGCTCCATTCTCATATGGCAATGAGCTTTCTCCGGCACTAAGAGATGCCCAGCGAAAAAGTCTGGCTACCTCTAAAACAGGTATGGCTGTCACCATGGACATAGGAGATGATGTGAGCATACATCCAGGGAATAAGCAAGATGTTGGAGACCGATTAGCCAAGTGGGCCCTAGTTCAAGATTATGGACAAGACATGGTCTACTCTGGGCCTCTTTACGCTTCTCACACTACAGACGGCAATGTCCTTACCGTATCCTTCGAACATACAGGAAGCGGATTGACGGCGGGAAAAGGTGGCCTCCAGAACTTTGAAGTGGCCGGTGAAGATGGGGTATTCCACTCTGCGTCTGCCAAAATAGTGGGAGATCAGATCCAGTTAACATCAAATAAGGTTTCCGCCCCTATACATGTTCGCTATGGTTGGAAGGATTATCTGGTTGGCAGCTTGTTTAATCAGGAAGGCTTACCCGCCTCTTCTTTTTCGAGCAGTGTTTCTAATGTTGAATGAAAGAATGGGTGAATTTTGAATGCAGTAGAGGGATAGCAAAGCTGCCATCTAATAATGTTGGGAGAATTTAGCAAATAGAAAGGGGCTTAATGGGTCTAGGATCCCTTACATCAGAAATTATTAACTTCAAAAATCAACCATTGAAAATTCAATCATTAATAACGATGTGTTAAGGTTTCGCCCCTACGGGGCTTTTGATGGATAATTCTATGTTTCTACCAAGATTTCAGCCCTATGGGCTTAGCATTCAAAATTCAACCACTTAATCATTCACAACTCATTCATCATTCAACCATTCAAAATTCATTCATTCAGTCAGTCATTCAATCACTCTCAATTCACTCATTGCCTTATGAACCCACTTAACAGACGAAATTTCCTCAAGAAAACCTCCCTTTCTGGTGCCCTGCTGGGATTAGGGACGCTGTTTACCAATCAGTCTATGGCAGATGTGCCTACCGCTGAGGGACAATATATGGGCGGATTTGCAGCACCCAAGCTCCCCACAGTCAGAGCAGCTTTCATTGGAGTGGGACACAGAGGGAAGGGACATGCCAAATTCTTCGCCCAACTTCCGGGAACAGAAGTGGTGGCCATCAGTGATTTGTTTGAGGACAATGTGGAGAAGACGAAGGAGATCGTAAAAGAAGCTACAGAAGAAGGCAGACATCAGAATATCAAGGGCTACTTCGGAGAGGAGAACCTATGGATGAAGATGCTGGAAGAGGTAAAGCCGGATGCCGTCTTTATCTCCACCAACTGGCATAACCACGCGCCCATGGCCATAGCCGCAATGAAGGCTGGTGCACACGCGCTGGTGGAAGTGCCCATAGCCGTTACCCTGGAAGAAATGTGGGAGATCGTAAATACTTCTGAGAAAACGCAGAAGCATTGCATGATGATGGAGAATGTGAATTACGGACGCGATGAACTGATGTTCCTGAACATGTGTCGTCAGGGAGTAGTGGGAGAGCTGCTACATGCAGAGGCAGCCTATATACACGAACTGCGCTGGCAGATGGAAGAGCAAGAGAGAGGTACTGGTTCATGGAGAACGAACCACTACGCCAAAAGAAACGGTAACCTCTATCCTACCCACGGCCTAGGTCCGGTAGCTCAATATATGAACCTGGGAAGGGGAGATGACACCTTCGGAAGTCTGGTTTCTTTTTCTACGCCTGGATTGGGACGACAGGATTATGCCGCCAAAAATTATCCGGCTGACCATAAATGGAACCGGCTCAACTTTAATGGAGGCGACCTAAATACCTCTATCATCAAAACCCAGCTAGGGAGAACTATCATGGTGCAGTGGGATGAAACCAGCCCTAGGCCCTACTCTAGACACAACCTTATTCAGGGAACCAAAGGCACCCTGGCAGGCTTCCCAACCCGAGCAGCTCTTGAAGGAGGGGTAGAAGGTATCACGGAAGATCACCACTCTTGGGTGGAGGGAGAGCAGTTACAAGCACTTTATGATAAATACGACCATCCACTTTACAAAAGGCTTTCTTCCAGCAGTAAGGGAAGTGGGCATGGTGGCATGGATGGCATCATGATGTATCGCATAGTAGAGTGCCTTCAGAAAGGATTACCGCTGGACCAAAACGTCTATGAAGGCTGTTTCTGGAGTGCTGTGGCACCTCTTAGTGAAAGATCTGTTGCTAGCGGTGGTTCCCCACAACCATTCCCAGACTTCACCAGAGGGAAGTGGAAAGTAACGGATCAACTGGAAATAGTGAGCTAGGCATATTTTCTTCTTTTCCTTGTAAGGAACCCTAAATAAAATCGTTCTGACAGCAGGATAATTTGGTAAGTTTGCTGGATGAAAAAATTGCTGTTGATTTCATATTACTGGCCACCATCAGGAGGAGCGGGGGTTCAACGTTGCTTGAAGCATGTCAAATACTTCAGAGAGTTTGGTTGGGAGCCGGTAGTCTTTACAGCAGAGGGCGCAGCCTACCCCATACTGGATGAATCCCTCACCAAGGACATTCCGGAAGGCATAGAAGTGGTTAAAGGACCTATTTGGGAACCCTACGAATTATACAAGCGTTTTACTGGACAGAAAAAGAAAGAACGAGTGTATTCCGGTTTTCTGTCAGAAGATAAAAAGCCTTCTTTCACCCAAAGAGCATCTGTCTGGATCAGAGGAAATTTCTTCATTCCTGATGCCAGAAAATTCTGGATCAGGCCTTCCGTCAAGCTGCTCACCAAATACCTCAAAGAAAATCCGGTAGATGCCATCATTTCCAGCGGGCCTCCACACTCCGTGCATATGATCGCGAGGGGAGTGAGAAGGAATACAGGCATTCCCTGGCTAGCCGACTTCCGTGATCCCTGGACCAACATAGATTTCTATGACCAACTCATGCTGACCTCATGGGCAGATAAGGCCCACCACAGAATGGAGAAGTCTGTAATAGAGGAAGCTGATAAAATGGTGACAGTAAGTTGGAAATGGGCGGAGGAGTATAAAGAAATGGGCCGCAAGGATATTCAGGTGATCACCAATGGCTTTGATGATGCAGATTTTCAGTTTGGAGAAGTGGCATTAGATGAGAAATTCTCCTTTAACCATATAGGCTACCTAAATACCGACAGGAATCCCCCTGCCCTGTGGAAGGCCTTTGGAGAACTTTGCCAGGAGATCCCTACTATGAAGGAGGCACTAGTTCTAAGATTTATCGGGAAGACGGATCAGCTTACCTTCGCACAATTGGAGGAGCAGGGATTAATGGAAGTAGTGGAAAAGGTAGATTACATGCCACATAATGAAGTAGTCAAAACCCTGGCTCAATCACAGATTTTGCTTCTCCTTATCAATAACACCCCCAACGTATTAGGTGTCATCCCGGGAAAGATTTTTGAGTACCTTGCTTCCGGTAGGCCTATCATGGGTGTAGGAAATCCAGAAGGAGATTCTGCAAGAATCCTTCGGGAAACAGAGGCTGGAAAAATGATTGACTTTGATAATGGAGAGGAACTCAAGCGGGAAATTCTCCGTCTTTATCAACTCTACAAAAAGAAGAAACTCACTGTTAATAAAGGAAACATAGCCAGATTTACCCGTAAACATTCTGCAGGACTGATGGCAGGACTACTAGACCAGATGGTATAATTTGGAGATAGACATAAGTCCTATATTCTCAAAGTATAGGAAAAACTATTTTAATTTAACGCGTATATTAAGGCATGGCAGAGTTAGTCAAACAAATAATGGCCTTACCTAAGGCAGATCGCCTAAAGATTGCTATGCAAATTCTCCTAAGTATCCAAGAAGAGGATGAACAGCTCCCCGCTTGGCACCAGGAAGAACTTGAAACTTTTCAGCAGTTACTATCAGAAGAAAAAGTTACTTATCACAATGAGAATAACTTCTGGGAAGAGGCAAAAAAAAGAGTCAAATGAGCAACGAATTCATCTTAGTTGCTTCTGATAAGGCTTTGGATTTTATTTCAGAAGAGTACAATCAACTGGAAAAAATAAAAGAAGGATTAGGTGAGAGATTCTTTGATGCTGTGGAAGCATCTTTTAGTATCATAAAAAAGCGCCCATTAAGCTCCCCTCAAAAAGCAACTATCTATAGGCGAAGCCTGATCAATATTTCAAAAAGGATTCAATATTCCATCTATTTTCGACTCGAAGGAAAAACAATCTTCATAGACTTGATACTACCCAACTCCATTAATCCTAGTAAGCATCCGTCCTAGCAACTCTATTTTTTATAAATCTTCCTATTAGAATTGGAAAAGCTTTCCTAACTATATAGAGGAACGATAACTGTTAGGCAGAAATCTCCGTTAATGATTAAAAGGAACCCATAATATTCCACTGTCCTTTATGATGGAGTCAAAATTTGATAGGCTAGTCGAAGAATACCAGCAGGTCATTCCTTTTCAAATCCGATTTAAGGATGAGAGTTGGGAAATGCAGTTGCTGAACATCTTCGTGGTATGGTTCTGTCCCGGATTTCTCACTTCCTACACTACGGTGATCGGGAGCAAAATCTACTTCCCAAGTGAAAGGTTTATCCAGGAAGACCCAAACAGAGCCATCCGAATTTTGGCACATGAAGTGGTCCACTTGCTGGATGCGGAGAAATCTTCTACGCCTGTCTTCATGTTGGGCTATGTATTCCCGCAGGTGTTGGCACTAGGCGTTTTTCTCTTTCCGCTGATTGGATTTTGGGCATTGGCATTCTGGGTATTCCTTCTTCCCATTCCTTCCCGTTTCCGCTTTAACTATGAAGCCAGGGCTTACGCCATAGATTATATTACTTACCCTTACCTGGATAGAGAAGCCTATCTGGACAGAATTACGGAACACTTCTCTGGCTGGGGGTATTACAAAATGTTTCCTTACCCTGAAGAAGCTAAAGACACCATCATGCACTGGGTAGAACAGACAGAAAATGGTTCTGATCCCATCCTTACAAAGGTTCTGCTGGTTTATGAAATGGTGAGCGAGTCTGGGATGTAAATTCTCACGCAAAGCCGCTAAGTCGCAAAGAGATCTCCCTTAAGTTAATTACTTTTCAAAATTAATAGCTTTCGGGGCTGGCCGTTCCTCCACGGGTTGTGGCCGGGAATGTGAGATGCATTGGAG
>JBCCLI010000409.1:0-5812 GCA_039026975.1 Bacteroidota bacterium
GCTTCTTCTCCATTAGCTGCAGCTGCGGGATCATCTCCCTGGGCAGACTGCTGAGCAGCGTAGATTTCCTGAGAAGCATTCTGCATAGCTGTATTAATAGCAGCCATAGCAGCATCTATTCTGCTGATATCCTTGGCAGCATGCGCTTCCTTCAACTCAGTGAGAGAACCATTAATGGCTTCCTTGTGATTATCAGATAGCTTATCTCCTACATCATTCAGCATTTTTTCCGCAGTAAAGATGGTAGAGTCAGCTGCATTCAGCTTTTCTACTTCTTCTTTTCTCTTCAGGTCTTCTGCCTCATTCTCTCTGGCATCCTGCTTCATCTTTTCTATTTCCGCATCACTCAGACCGGTAGAAGCTTCAATACGGATCTTCTGCTCTTTACCTGTTGCCTTATCACGGGCACTCACACTCAGAATACCATTGGCATCTATGTCAAAGGCTACTTCTATCTGAGGAATACCCCTGGGTGCAGGTGGAATTCCATCCAGGTGGAACTTACCTAAGGTACGGTTATCACCCGCCATAGGTCTTTCTCCCTGTAAGACATGGATCTCTACGGAAGTCTGGTTGTCAGCCGCGGTAGAGAATGTTTCTGATTTCTTGGTAGGGATGGTAGTGTTCGCATCTATCAGACGAGTCATTACAGATCCCATGGTTTCTATTCCCAGAGACAGAGGCGTAACGTCCAAAAGAAGTACCCCTTTCACATCTCCTGACAGTACACCACCTTGAATAGCAGCACCTACAGCTACTACCTCATCAGGGTTTACACTTTTATTAGGCTCACGCTTAAAGAAATCTTTTACTATCTCCTGCACCTTAGGGATACGAGTAGATCCCCCTACGAGAATCACCTCATCTATTTCTCCTACCTGTAATTTAGCAGCCTGGATAGCTTCCTTAGAAGGC
Source organism: Bacteroidota bacterium (assembly GCA_039026975.1). Lineage (GTDB taxonomy): Bacteria > Bacteroidota > Bacteroidia > J057 > J057 > JBCBKZ01. The sequence continues at coordinate 916 of JBCCLI010000409.1, forward strand.
GTTAAGCATCTGTCAAATAGCTTGTCAGCTAATTGCTCAAACTTAGCTCTGGTGAGGGTCTGCTCAAAGTGCTTGGGACCGTCAGTATCCATAGCTAGGTATGGCAGATTAATATCAGCCTGAGAGGTGGTAGACAGCTCTATCTTAGCCGTTTCAGCCGCTTCCTTCAGACGCTGAAGGGCCTTGGGATCTTTTCTCACATCTACCCCATGCTCCTTCTTAAACTCCTCTGCCATCCAGTCAATGATCACCTGGTCAAAGTTATCTCCTCCTAAGTGGGTATCTCCATTAGTAGATAGTACCTCAAACACCCCATCACCCAACTCCAGGATAGAGATGTCAAAAGTACCTCCACCCAGGTCAAATACAGCTACTTTTATATTTTTATCCTGTTTGTCTAACCCATAAGCCAAGGCGGCAGCCGTAGGCTCGTTGATGATTCTCCTTACTGTCAACCCTGCAATTTCTCCAGCTTCCTTGGTAGCATTACGCTGAGAATCATTGAAGTAAGCAGGTACAGTAATTACTGCTTCCTTTACCTCATGACCCAGATAATCTTCTGCTGTCTTCTTCATCTTCTGAAGAATCATAGCAGAAATCTCTTGAGGGGTATAGGTTCTATCATCAATCTTGGCTACTGCTAATCCGTTACGGCCGCTGGTAACCTCATAAGATACTGACGCTGTTTCTTTCTTGGACTCAGCATGTGTCTGCCCCATAAATCTTTTGATAGATCTAATGGTTTTCATGGGATTAGCCAGGGCCTGACGCTTAGCCTGCTCGCCTACGATTCTCTCCCCCTCCTTGGTGAAAGCTACTACTGATGGAGTAGTTCTCTTCCCCTCTGAGTTTATGATTACAGTAGGTTCATTCCCCTCCATGATGGCTACAGCAGAATTTGTAGTTCCTAAATCTATGCCTATAATCTTACTCATTGTATTAATTATTTACTGTAGAATTTTTCTGTTGATACTTATGAATAGTCGTTACTTAATCTATGTTGACGTCTTTAACATCTTCCTCTTCCTTTTCTTCTTCCAAAGGAAAGCGTACCCTTAATAGCCCGTTATCAAAACTGGCCTTAATCTTCTCCAATTTCACGTTTACAGGCAGATCAAAGTGCCTCATGAATTCGCCTAGCTTTCTTTCCTTCAAGTAGTACACTCTTTCCTTCTCATCTGACTTGATCTTCTGGCCTTTCACTACCAGCTGCTCTTCTATGACCTGAATGCTCACTTCCTCCTTTTTCATTCCGGGTAGCTCAAGTTCAACCCAAAAGTAGCCGTCTGACTCATAAACATCTGAGGTTACCAGAAAAGTAGATCCGGTAAAATCACTATTCAGAATACCATCTACCATTTGGTTTACCTTCTGCCCAAAGTCAGAAAGACCTTCACGAAAGCTTTTGAAATAATCTTCAGGTTCTTTTTCAGTCATGACATATGAGTTTGATTCACTCATTATCATCAATCCTGGTGCCATCTGGATTGGATAGCCGATATGTCGTAAAAAATGGACAATCCTTGCCAATATGACAGACCAGCCTGACAGAATCTTGCTCCTGACAGTTGCAATATGTCAGAAACTAAGTCGCCAGTTTAGGGAAGGGAGAAAAGGCAGCTGATCTACGCGCTCATTACTTATCCTATCCAGGTAGAATACATTTTGCCTATCATATAGATTTATGGCAGAAAGGGTCAGTTCGCTAAGGATGATTCTCCCTAAAGGAAAACGGTAGGTGATAGAAGCATCTAACCTGTGATAGTAGGGAAGCCTTCCCGCATTTAGGTCTTCACTAAGGAGTAGCGCCAGTTCTCCTGTCTGCGTGAGAATATCTGTTAATGATCCATTTTCATTAAAGGAAAGTCTTGGAAAAAATCCCTGTGTTTGGGTGAAGGGAAATCCAGAGCCCAGGTTCCACCTTAGGTTAGCGTCCCACCTTGACTTCTGAAGGGATGCAGCACTTACTCTTGCGGTAGACTTGAAAGAAAAGAGGGCATTCAAGCTATGCCTACGATCCCAGACAGGGGCATACGTTTGGACGGGGTCCTCTCGCTCATTCTTACTCCAGCCATAATTAAGGGTTAATCCCCAGCTTTTACGTTGAACATCCGCAGAAATATCTACTCCATAAGATAAGCCTGTCTCAGTGATGTAGAGAGGATCTTCTTCAAAGAGTCGGAGTCGGTTAATATTAGTGAGCTGGGTAAAGTCTTTTGCCCATCCTTCCACCTGAAATTTAATCCCCTCTGCAGGTAGGAATTCTATAGCTGCTAACCCATGCGTAGCCGTTTGCAGGGCATGATCCTTAATCTGGTCAGGAACAGAAACTGGAGCAGCCAGTATTCCCTGGAAGAAGTTGACTATATCCCTATCAGAAACTGCAGAGATGAGGTTTTGCGTATATAGGCCTGTACCTACACTCACGCTTAGCTTAGGTAAGCTCCATTTAATACGTAGTCTCGGCTCAAATGACAGGTGCTGCTGATCATTAAAATAATGAGCTCTCACACTGGGTTCTATGACCCATCTTTGTTGGGAGAGCGCATCTCCTGATTGGGCGAGTAATACCTTTTTCCACCTTACATATACAGCTGCCTCCGTATTATTACTCTCCTGGGAGGTTAGCAGGTTAAAAGAATTTGTAAAGGCAAAATCTGTAGTAAAGCCTAGAATGTTAACCCCAAAGGAGAGTTCATCCACAGAATTCAGCAGGTAGCTAATGTCCAGTCCTCCATTAAATCCGTTAATACTACTCGTACGTGGGAATACTTCTGTAGAATTATCCTGGGCTACCTCATATCTGGAGAATGCCAAGTTCCCACTGATGATAGCATTAGCAGCAGAAGGAAGCAGCTGAAAACTGGCTCCACCCCCTGAAGATTCCCAGCTAGTGGCGGCAGGCACTTCATAGTCCACAGCATCTTCCTGAGAAAATCCAAAGACGGACAGTTGATTAGCTCCATCAGTTAGAGAAAGCTTTCCATATATATCTGTAAAATTGAAAGGAACCCCTAATCCATCATTTACATAGTCATAAAGATCTGGACTCACCTCATCCATGTAATTCTGTCGGTAAGAAACTAAGGCACTTAATCCCGTTCCTTCTCTTTTTCCTTTTACTATGGGACCTTCTACCAAGGCTGAAGACATAAACGGTCCTAAGTTGAGGGAGCCACCCCAGCTTTGGACATCAGGTGTACGGGTCTTAATATTCAGCACGGAAGAAATCCTACCGCCAAACTGAGCAGGAAAAGCAGCTGAATACAAATCTGCAGAACGAATGTAATCTGGGTCAAACACACTAAACAACCCAATAGAATGAAAAGGCCTGTACAGAATCATCCCGTCCAGGTAAACCATATTTTGGACAGGGGTTCCTCCACGTATGTATAATTGGCCTCCCTGGTCTCCGGTAAATACTACACCGGGTAATACTTGTAGGTACTGGGCTAGGTCAGGTGCCCCTATGCTCGGAATGTCTAGTATATCTGTTGGGTCTATCTGAATCTTGCCCAGGGTGGCTTGATTCCGGTTGATAGTTGTTTTCCTATCAGAAGTAATCTCTACTATTTGGGTTTCCAAGACCTCTTCTTCCAAGCTAATTCTGAGAGTGGTAGTCTGCTCAGCCTTCACGGTAATGCTTTGCTGAGCTTGTTTATAGCCAAAGTAGGAGACTCTTATGTTATCCTCACCAGGAGGGAGGGACAGACTAAAGATCCCATCTTCGTTTGTGTAAGTACCTTTCTTTTGGTTCTCACTTATTACCACTGCTCCTTGTAAGGGTTCTCCATTCTCTGCAATTACTCTCCCTCTTACAATGCCATCCTGGGCAAATCCTTTAACTCCCAACAAAACCATTAGAAGAAAAATGAATCCTCTTTGCGACTTTGCGGCTTCGCGTAAGATTCTTTCACACAAAGGCGTTAGAACGCCAGGTATGTTTTCAGAGCTGTTATTCATGTCAGTCGAGTAATCTAAATACAAGGGTTTTCAGGATATGATCCTCCTTCATATTGGACGGATAAAATCCTTTAAGACTTGCATCGGCTTCCTTTATGTGTAACAGATTCTTCATAACCTTAGCTCGAGGAAACTTGGTTTTAGCTAAGAGGTAGTCTTTAGCAGCAAAATAGTTAACCCCCAACTGATTTTTGACTGCGTTAGGATCTCTCAGTTGATAGTCCCATACAAGAGAGACGTTATAAAAAAACCTGTATAAGGCACTAATGATCAGGATAGGAGGATTCAGCTTCACATTTTGGGTTAGCCTATCTATAATCATATGGCTTCTACTTTTATTCTTTTGGCTGATGGCTCCTATGAGTTCAAATACATTAAACTCCTTATCTACATTGATCATTTCATACACAAAATCCTCCTGTATCTGATCCTGTTTAGTAGCCTTTAGGTAAACGAGAATCTTATTTAGTTCATTTACAATTAAAGGGATGTTCGTCCCTAAATTAGTGAGTAGAATCCCAGGTACTTTAGGCGCGAACTGCATGCCCGTATCTTTCAGGTATTCTGTCAGCCATGCCAGTACATCTCTATCGTACATCTTTTTTGCATGTAAGAATACCCCATGCTGTTGGATGTCCTTGATGGCTGCTTTTCCTATGGGAAGGGACTTGGTCTTGCAGGCTAGTGCTAAGACAGTAGAGGGAACGGGATTTTTCCAATAGGCTTCCAGCTTAGTCCAGTCAGCTTTAGGCATTTTCTGGGCTTCTTTCACTAGCACTAACCTGCGGTTAGCCATGACCGGGAAAGACCTGCAAGTCTGTATCAGCTGTGCCAGTTGGAATTCTCCTCCATAGAGAAGGGTTTTATTGAAAGCTTCTTCTGCCGGACTGAGCACATGCTGATCCAGCTCTTTCATCAGACTATCAATAAACCA
>JBCCLI010000410.1:0-5811 GCA_039026975.1 Bacteroidota bacterium
GTCAGAATTGGGCTCCCGGAGTATACTTCATTCAGGTGAGTAGCCCCGAGGGAAATTTTACAGAATCTATTACCATTCAGTAGTCCATTTAATCTTTCAACCACAGATCAATTATAGGGTATGAAACCTATTCAATATATCATAATTACGGTTTGTCTACTCATCCATAGCCTTGCATATACTCAGCCTGTTAACCAATTAATGCATGATGTGGTACTACCTGCACCCAATCCTGCATCACTAGGAAAATACCTAGATATACCTGTATCTCATTTCACAGGAGTCCCCAATATATCCATTCCTATTTATACTGTAACAGAAGGGCCTTTATCACTACCTATTTCCCTGAGCTACCATTCTTCTGGGATCAAAGTAGCAGAAACTGCTTCTTGGGTTGGGCTAGGGTGGAACCTCAGTGCAGGGGGTATGATTACCAGAACGGTCCAGGGGCTACCTGATGATCATCTTGATGGATTTTTTCGGAATAGCCATTTATTAACAGAAGCCAACCTTGATATAGGGGATAATCCTATTCTGATAGGTGAGAGTAGTGACGGGTCAGAAAAGAGGGAAGTCTGGAAAAGGTTCAGTGAAGGAAGGTTAGATGGAGAAGCTGATATTTTCTCCTTCAGTGTCCCAGGATATAGTGGGAAATTCCATTTTGATCAAGGAAATGAAATAAAGTTTGTTCCTAAGCAAGATGTAGATATAACGTGGGAGCTTGACGGCTCTCAGGGGTTTACAAGCTTTACCCTTACTGTTCCAGATGGAACGAGATACATATTTGGAGAACATTTAAGTAAAACAGCAAAAGAATCTACCAAAACCATAGATGTAGCTGAGATAGATGTATTTCCCACTACATGGTATTTGCTAAGGGTAGAAACCCCAGATAAAAAATACCATATAGACCTTGAATATGTGAATGAAAACTACTCCTATGCGAGTCCCTCAAGTTGCAGGTGGATTTATAGTTCTTGCCTTTCAACTGAAACACCTTCCAATGTATTTGTTGGGCTCCAATGTCCTACTGAAAACGGATTTGATCCAGAACATATTTACAGAAATATGCTGGTCACGGGTAAAAGACTTAGTAAAATTACGTCCAGCTATACCACTGTCAGTTTTAATGCTAATACAGTCAGAACGGATTTAACTACTACTGTCCAAGCTATTGCACCTAAAAGACTAGATCAGATAGAGATAAAAAGTGATGACTCCTGCCAAAAGTATGATTTCACCTATGATCTTTTTGAGGATAGAATCCATAAGGATAAGCCATCTGGTAGACGCTTGCAATTAGTATCTCTTCAACAAACTTCCTGTGATAACCAAGATAAGATTCCTCCTCATACCTTTTCTTATAATCCAGGAGTAGGGGTAGTGGGTGAAAGAATTCATTTTCCCTGGAGAATGGATAAAGCAGTAGACCATTGGGGGTATTACAATGGTAAAGGGGCTAATAACAATTATAGGTCTAACGTGCCGGAAGGCTCAACCATAGATTCTTACACCTATGGATCTTCCAATAGGGAGTCTGCAGAAAACTATATGAAAACCGGTATACTGGAAAAGATTACCTATCCCACAGGGGGATATGCTGAATTTCATTTTGAAGCTAATAAAGTGGATAGAGAGGTTCGTTCCACGCCTGCAACCTTACTGAATACACCTGATGGATACTTGAGGAACTGCCCTAATCCCATCTCTTGCTGTGAGAATGTAACGCCTGATCATACAGCCACAGCCACTTTCAATAATGCCAGTCAAATAAATGACAGTTTTTTCAGATTAGCACTTGCCCCTACTAATTGTGGAGCAAACGGAGAGGATGCTTCAGCTTCATTTACCATTAGACATCCTGATGGAACAGAAATAGGTTCATTTGGATTCAACCTTGGAGATGAACAAACAGAGAACGCTATTACACTTCCTATATCCTCCTTAGATAACTTTTCCGCCCTCACAACGGGCACTTATATAGTAGACCTTAATGTTCCTACAGGCTGGGGAAGCGTAGAAATTTTCCATTCTCCTTTAGTAAGAACAGATTATCCAGTTGGTGGCCTCAGGATAAAGAAGACGGTTATTCATGATGGAATCTCTGATGCAAACAATATTGAGACCACCTTTGATTATACAAATCCTTCTACTGGTCATACCTCAGGTAAGCTTATGCAGGAGCCTACCTACGCTTACAAAATAGCAGGAGCTATAGAGTTTTGGGGATATAGTTCTATTAATCAGCAGTGGAGTATTCATAGTGAAGGGGTCAATGAGACCATTGTTTTTGAGGATCAAAGCGCTTGGCCTTTACAGACACTGGATGGTCTCCAATTAGGATATGAATATGTAACTGTCTCCCAAGAGGGGAATGGAACCAGTTCTTACTCCTTCAATGTAAGGAGACCTGATTTAGCCGTTTCTTCTATCTATCCTTCCCTTCCTTATGACTTAAATCCTGAGAATGGAACACCTGCAAGTTCAGAGGTAAAAGAGGCCTCAGGGGTGAATATCCAGAAAGAGGTATTCTCAGGAGGTAATATGTATTTTGGTGAATCTAAAGCCTTGATGCTTAAGGCCTCCCTTCCTACGCCTTGTACCATAGATGGGCCTACTTCCACATATATTCTAGGTGGAAAAGTACATCAGCGTTCTTACCGCTTATACAAGATTAAGACGAGCTCATACCGTTTATCAGAAAGAGTAAGTACACTTGATAATGTGGCTACTACCACTCAGTATGAGTATACAAGCTCTGATAAACATGAGTTTCCTGTGGTGAATAGAGTTATTCAATCTAATGGCCGTGTCTCCGAACAACGATTAAAGTACCCATTAGACTATAGAGGAGGGCTTGATTTTGAAAATGGCTCTAATATTAGCATAGATGCCCTGGTAAACCAGCATATTATAGGTACTCCAATAGAAACCCAGACCTGGGAAGGGAGTTCTATTGGCAACCTGAAAATGATAGGAGGGCAAATTTCTATCTTTAATGATTTTGCGGATACAGGAACCCCAATATTAAAACCCTCCAAAATATTCCTTTTTGAAACTGCTACTCCAGTAGGATCAGTTAATGATGATCAGGACCCCGGGACGCATTTATATGGAAACCTGGACCCAGCAGATGTAGAAAAAGACCTATATAAAGAAAGGGCCTATTTCATTTATTCATCTTCCTACGGGAATTTATTAGAGCAGTCTCTCACAAACGGTACTCCTATTTCCTATGTATGGGATCTTAGTGGTAACAGACCTCTGGCCCAGGTAGTGGGAAAAACCTATGACCAAATTAAAGGCACGTACTATACGCAGTTCAGGAATACATTTTTAGATGCCCTGGTAACCACCTATACCTATGATGGCCGGCTCCGATTGACATCAGTTACTGGTCCGGATAATATCACCACTAGATACAGTTATGATGGGCTAAACAGGCTCATCAATACAAAAGATCATGATCAGGCGCTCCTTCAAACCATCAGGTATCACTATTCCGGAAACTAGTCAGCCCACTCTCATGAAAAGAAATTCATTTCTACCCCTATATATCCTTGCCTTTTTGTGTACATCCCTTTCCTACACATTCGCATTTCATAATACGGATCCGGAAAAACCCGTCTCCAAATCATCTCATATCCATGAGCCAGAGGAGATAAAAGAAGCAATCCAAAACCTCACGGCTTCTAATATCACTCCCTATGCAGTTGATTTGACTTGGGATGCCATAGATGGAGCAGCTGAATACTTTATTTGGCTCAATAATCAGAGACTATCTAATGTCACTACTAATCAACTCCATTTAACCACTCTTACTCCCGGAAACCGATATAGCTTTAGGGTATTAGCCCGCTATGTAGGAGGAGGATACTCGGATTCCTCACCCACCATTAAGTTTGATGCCCTCGAGGAAGTCAACTTTAATCCTCCAATTGTTTGCAATACCACTACCAATCTGTCAGAAGGAAAATTGGCCATCCAATCAACCACTAAATCTGGTGGGGATGCTGCTTTTGCAGTAGATGGTTCTTTATCAGAGAGTAACTTACAGCATACCCTGAAAAGTGATAATCCATGGTGGCAAGTAGACTTAGGGGATGTCTACCATATCAAAGATCTATTTGTCTACAATCGGACTAGCTGCTGCGGAGATAGGATCAAAAATTTCCATGTGTTTATTTCTCCTTATCCCTTTTCAAGTTTTGCTACCGTGACTTCTTTGCAAGATGATCCTAATGTATACGCACTTCAGGCAAGTAATACAAATGAAGCACTCTATACATTTGAGCTATCAGAAACAGTAGTGGGTAGGTACGTGCGTATACAACTTCCAGGTAAGCAGACTTTGCACATGAAGGAAGTGGTAGTGATGGGGTGTACAGGAGCAGAAGAACCTCTTGGGGTACCTCAAAACCTCCAAGCGACTACGGTTACAGCTAACTCTATAACTTTGAGTTGGGATCCGGTAAATGAAGCAGAGAAGTATATCATCTATCAAGATGGAACGGCTGTTAAAGAAGTTACTAGCTCTACAGCTGTCATGACTGGACTTTCCCCAGAAACATGGTATGGGTATACAGTAGCAGCTGTTAGAGGGACTGAGGTTTCTAGTAAATCAGGATCTATCCGTGTACAGACCCTCAAGGAGGAACCTGATCCTCTAGGAGTTCCACAGAACCTGCAAGCCAGCAATATCACCTTTACCTCCGTGAACCTAAACTGGGAAGGGGTAGGGGGAGCAGAGAAATATAATGTCTATCAGGATGGGGTCAAGGTGAAGGAGGTGACGACTACTAATACCCAAATCACAGGACTTTCTCAAGACACAGAATATAGCTTCCATGTAGCAGCGGTAAGAGGGAGTGAAACCTCTCCTAAGTCTAATACTGAGACTATCAGAACGCTCAAAGAAGAAGAACCTGTCCCCCCAGGTAGCTGTAGTAGTCCGGTGAATTTGGCACTTAATAAATCAGCTACTCAGTCCTCTGTGTATAATGATGGGAATGCAGCTTATGCTGTGAATGGCGTGACTACTTACAATGCAAGTCAGCTCCAGCAAACGAAAAGTGATACAGAAGCTTGGTGGCAGGTAGATCTAGAGGATGTTTACCACCTAAGGCAGGTCAAGATTTTTAACAGAACCAATTGCTGTGGCGGGAGAATTAAGAATTTTATGGTCTTTATTTCTCCCTACCCAATTTCGAATACTGCTACAGTTGCCCAGCTGAAAAATGATGATAATGTTACGGCTATCAATGGACCAAATACTGACAACCCCACCTATGAACTAAATGTGGCAGATGGAGTCATAGGGAGGTATGTACGTGTACAACTTCAAGACAAGGACCACCTACACATGCATGAAGTGGAAGTGTATGGCTGTAGTGGGATAGATCCGCTGGGTACCCCTCAAAATCTTCAGGCCAGCAATATCACCTTTACCTCCGTGAACCTAAACTGGGAAGGGGTAGGGGGAGCAGAAAAATATAATGTTTATCAGGATGGGGTCAAGGTGAAGGAGGTAACGAATACTAGTACCCAAATCACAGGACTTTCTCAAGACACAGAATATAGCTTCCGTGTGGCAGCAGTAAGAGGGAATGAAACTTCTCCTAAGTCAAACACTGCGACTATCAGAACACTCAAAGAAGAAGAGCCTGTCCTCCCAGGTAGCTGTAGTAGTCCGGTGAATTTGGCCTTAAATAAGCCAGCTACTTCATCCTCTATACGTAATGGAGGACAAGCCAGCTATGCGGTAAACGGAAATACTGTTTACAATGCCAGCCAGCTACAGCATACTCAGAA
>JBCCLI010000411.1:0-5800 GCA_039026975.1 Bacteroidota bacterium
GCTACGCGTGGAGCTAATCAGATCTCCGAAACCATGGCGCAGTATTCTGCACTGATGATTCTGAAGGAAGCCTATGGGGAAGATGTGATGCAGCGCTTCCTCCGTTATGAACTTGACCGCTACCTGAGAGGCAGGTCTGGAGAAGGTAAGTTTGAGAAAACCTTACTAGACAATGATTCACAATCTTATGTGTGGTATAGAAAGGGGTCTTTAATTCTGTATGCCCTTCAGGACTATGTAGGAGAAGATTCCCTGAATGTAGCCTTCCAGAATTTTTTAGATGAAGCTGCTTTCAGAGAAGATGCTCCCTTTGCTACTGCTAATGAGTGGTTTACTTACATAGAAGCCGTCACTCCTGACAGCCTGAAGTATTATATAGAGGATAGCTTTGATAACATAGTGCTCTATGAAAATAAGGTAAAGGAGGCCTCTTATAAAGAGCTAGCGGAAGATGAATATGAAGTCACCCTAACGGTAGAATCTAAAAAGACCTACTATGATGGTTTAGGAGAAACCTTAAAGGAAGGGACAAAGAAAAACTTCATAGAAATTGGTGTTCTAGCGGAAGACGGGGTGAATGAAGCAGGTATGACGCAGAAAAAACCATTGTATTTGAAGAAGCACTGGCTGGCCCCTGGAGAACATACCCTAACCTTTACCGTGAATGAGAGGCCTGACAAAGCGGGTATAGATCCTTATACCAAACTTATAGATCGTGTACCGGAAGACAACCTGAAAGCAGTAGATGAAGCGGAATGATAAAGAGGCTGTCTCAATAGAGGCAGCCTCATTTTGTTTGGGGGGTTATTTCTGGTAAGAGAAATAACTATCTTGTTGATATGGTCAATCGTGGTAAACTATTCAAAGAATACAATCAGTCAGGATTTGCAGAACTCCCCCCTTCCATAGATTCACTCATCGGTCCAAATCATCCAGTACCATACTCAATCAAGATTTAGTCTGAGATAAGCAATTGACCCGTATAAATTTTCTCTTATAGATTTCATTTGTACCAATACGCTCCTCCCTTTAGCTGTAACCTGATATAGTTTTTTTCTCCTCCCTCCCCTAACTGGGGTAGCTTCCCCAAAGGCTGACACAAGATATCCTTTTTCTTCTAGTCGCTTTAAAGAAGACTGGATAGAACCTACACTGATACTCGCATGTAACCTTTCCTCTAACGCTAATTTAATGGCCACTCCATAAGCGTCATCCTGAAGGATAATCACCATCAGAAGGATTAATTCTTCAAACTCACCAATACGGGTAATTTTCATATATAATTCGCAATTGTAGTAAATATATAATTTTATTTCATTCGTAATTGTAATAGATATTAAAAAAATTCTTCACAGCCTACTTTTACGACAAATATCTCTGTCTTAGGCAGAGTAGCCGCTACCTTTTATGTGTAATAGATTTGAGAATTCCTTGGAGAATGGTAGGCTAATGATAATAGGAAAAATCTGATTTGAAACAGTACAGCCCACTACAAACTGTAGTGGGCTGAACCTATTTACATATTCCTGTATGAAAACTGGCTTATCCTTCTCCTAACCTAATGGGCCGTAAGGTGACCATTTCCTCCTCCGTATAAATCCTGGACATGATAACAAATCGTAGTCCTAAAGGAATTTCTACTGAAAAGCTGGCCCCTCTTCCTTCTACCACATCTACGGTAAGTTGGGTATGCTGCCAATATTCAAACTGATCCTTAGACATATAGAAATCACAGTCTTCAATTACGCCTAGCCAGACATCCGTTTCATTCAGCATGAGTTCCCCCTTAGGGAAGCACATGGGGGAGGAACCGTCACAGCACCCCCCGCTTTGATGAAACATGAGCTCGCCATGCTGCTTTCGCAGCTTAACTATGACTTCTTTTGCCTGTTCTGTTACTAATACTCTTTCCGTCATATGCTTACGGCTATTAAAAGAATCCCATTGGGTTCTTATCGTAGGAAATTAGCATATTTTTAGTCTGACGGTAGTGGTTCAACATCATTTTATGTGTTTCTCTACCTATTCCAGACTTCTTATACCCACCAAATGGTGCATGTGCAGGATAGAGGTGGTAGCAGTTCACCCATACACGTCCAGCCTTGATGGCACGTGAAATTTGGTAAGCCTGATGTGAATCTCTGGTCCATACACCAGCACCTAATCCATACAGAGTATCATTAGCTATCTCGATGGCTTCCGCCTCATCCTTGAAGGTAGTAACACATACTACAGGTCCAAAGATCTCTTCCTGGAAGACACGCATCTTATTATTACCTTTCAGAATGGTAGGCTTAATGTAGAAACCACCTTTTAGGCTGTCATGATAAGCAGCTTCTCCCCCTGTCAACACTTCACATCCTTCCTCTTTTCCTATATTAATATAGTTCAGGATCTTCTCATATTGGTCATTTGAAGCCTGAGCACCCATCATGGTATTAGGGTCTAGTGGATGGCCTAACTTAATAGCTTCAGTACGTTCAATGACCCGCTCAATAAATTTGTCATAAATGCTTTCCTGAACCAGCATACGAGAAGGACAGGTACATACTTCTCCCTGGTTTAAGGCAAACATAACGGCTCCTTCTAAACACTTATCAAAGAATTCATCATCTTCATCCATGATGCTTTCAAAGAATACATTGGGAGATTTTCCTCCTAGCTCCAGGGTAACGGGAACTATATTCTTGGACGCATACTGCATGATGAGTTGTCCAGTAGTAGTTTCTCCAGTGAAAGCAACTTTATTAATTCTTGAGTTAGAAGCCAGTGGCTTTCCAGCTTCCACACCGAATCCATTTACTACATTCAGTACACCTGCTGGCAGTACATCCTTAATGAGTTCCATCAGGATCATGATACCTACTGGGGTTTGCTCTGCAGGTTTTAGCACTACACAGTTTCCTGCTGCTAAGGCAGGAGCTACTTTCCAGGCCGCCATCAGTATGGGGAAGTTCCAAGGAATAATCTGCCCTACTACCCCTAAGGGTTCAGGCACATTCATAGAAACAGTAGCAGCATCCAGCTCACTCACAGTACCTTCTTCTGCCCGTATTACACCGGCAAAGTAGCGGAAGTGATCTACAGCTAAGGGAAGGTCAGCTGCCATGGTTTCTCTAAGTGCTTTTCCATTATCCCATGTTTCAGCACGAGCCAGGTCCTCCAGATTGGCTTCCATGATGTCAGCTATTTTCAGCAAGAGGTTACTGCGGTAGGCAGCAGCTGAGTTATTCCATTCAGGTGCGGCTGCCCAGGCAGCATCAATAGCCAGCTCTATGTCCTCTGATGTAGAACGAGCTACTTTGGTAAAGGTGTTTCCGTCAACAGGGGAGAGATTATCAAAGTATTGGCCATTTGCAGGTGGGGTCCATTTTCCTCCGATAAAGTTATCATAATGACTTTTGAATTGTGGCTTGTCTACTGCCACTGCGAGAGTTGATTGTAAATCACTCATAATTGGGATTCGTTTTTTAATTGAATAATAGATGTCCTTACATGGCAAGTCAATACTTACCGCTTAAGAATGAATTTATCTAAATATTAAGTATTTTATAAGACTGATACTCTCAGGAGTATGAACTATTCTATCAAAAAGGAGGTTCATACTACTTACGGTCTTTACTTGTGGAAACAGATATAAAAGGTACAACTACTCATCGCTATGTATCTCCCAAAATCATTTTATAACGGACGCACTTTAGACACCCTTGTAGAAAATAAGACTTCTTACTCCCTAAAGCAGGCTGAGATTCATGTATATGAAACCCATCAGCAGGCAGAGCGTGTCCTGCTTCAGTTTAGTTATCCTGTATTAGCTAGTATGATACAAGGAAAGAAAGTTATGCATTTACAGCATGAACCTAGCTTTCCTTTCTTCCCTGGAGAGTCCTTGATCCTCCCTCCAGATGAACCTATGGCTATAGATTTTCCTGAAGCTAGTTTGCAGACGCCCACCCGCTGCCTAGCCATGACCATCTCCGAAGATAAGCTTAGGGAAACCATAGAAATCATGAATGACCGGATGCCTAAGGCAGATGATAGGGAGTGGAATATGCTGGATTACAGCTTTCATTTCACTAATGATAATAGCATCTATCAAATATTACAGCGGCTTCTGTTTCTGTTTGCAGAGAATCATAATATGAAGGATGTATTTGTAGATAATATGCTGCAAGAACTCATCATTCGAATCTTTCAGGCTAATTCCAGGAAGGTCTATCAAGAACATAGTAAGTCCTTAAGTGGTAGCCACAGGCTGGCCTATGTGATCCAGTATATAAAGGAAAATCTGGATAAATCCCTATCCATAGAGGAGCTTAGCCAAAAAGCCTGTATGAGCAAGTCCCACTTTTACCGGGTGTTTAAAGATGAATTGGGGATATCTCCAACAGACTATATCAACCGTGAACGTATTAAACTAGCCACCCGACTTATGAAAGACAAAAGCAGAAAAATCAAGGATGTGTATTTGTCTTGTGGCTTTGAAAGCCGTTCCTACTTTAATCGCGTATTCAAAAAGATTCAGAAAGTTTCTCCCAGAGAGTTTCAGTCAGCTGAGAGCTAAAGAGGTTATTCATACAAGGAATTTCGTAATCCCAGCTTCATACTAGTGGCCTTACTATATTGAGGCTATTATTCATCATTCAGTATGGGGGGAGATACTGAAAAAGGATTCTTTGCCCAAGTGCTGTCCAAACTCTTTAGCAAGGTCTTCAAGCTTTCCTTCATCCCCTACAGGAAAAAAAGCTCGATCAAAGATGCCTAAAGAAACTACCCTTTCAGCCTGATAGTAGCGAGTTCTCTTATCTACTAATCTAAATCTTAAGGATGTGAAGAATCGCATCCATTTTTCTATTTCAACACCATAATATTCCTTAGCCTCTTCCCTACTTAGGTTAGGTTCTTGTCCACCTGCATAGTTGAATTGTGAATGGTAAACTGATAGATATGCCTCTTCAGTGTAGATAAAAAAATCATTGATAGCTGATTCTTTGCTAATTATATCAACAACCGTTTCTATTTCATGAGAATGGATTAATACGGGCTTTTTCTTGCGAATAACCACTCTTGCGTCTTCAGGTAGTTCTGCTATCTCGTAATCATCAGGAATGGAGCCTATCAAGTTAGGATATTGATCTGAAGTAGTTACATAGTAGCGAAGTTTTCCCGTTTTGGTTGCTGCTTCCCGGAAGTAATGAACCTTCCCATGACGATTAACATAACAGTAGGCCATGAAGAAAGATAGTTTTTTGAGAATAGATACATCTTCTTTTCGAGGGTACTAAGTTATACTTTTTCCTTTAAGTATAGCCTCCTACAGGCTGATACTTATCCTTGAGATACCAAGTAGAAAGCGTAAAACTCCTTATTCATCCCGTAGCAGCTCCACAGGGTTTACAAATACCGATTTCTTTGGCTCTGTTCTCCGCCATGAAGGTGGCTAAGCCCAGTAAGCCCAGACAGGAAATCAAAATGGCCAAAGAAGAGAAATAAGTAGATAAGGTTCCTACCCTATTTTCAGCCTGGTATAAGGCATCATATTCCTCGCTCAGAAAACGGTAATCCAAAGTGTAAGCGGGATGATGACTTTTAAATACCTCTTCCAGATAGTCTTCCCGGCAAAACCACCGCAGAAACTTCAAGGGACGCTTGGGAGGTTTACTCATCTCGTAAAAATTCTACCGGATTAATGAAAGCTACTTTCAGAGACTGGGTACTGATAGCCAAAACAGCTACGCCCATGGCCAGTATACCTGCCAGTACAAACATCCATATGGAGATGTCTATGCTGTAGGCAAAA
>JBCCLI010000412.1:0-5788 GCA_039026975.1 Bacteroidota bacterium
TGCCTATCCAGCCAATCCTATATTCAAAGAAGATAGTGATTAGTACAAGCAATGCTCCTATTGCTAGTGTAAGCCCCCCAATTTTTGCTTCATTCATTTGTTTGTAGATATCTATTTACTCTTTTCAACCTTTCCCCTCAATTCTTCCCTAACTCCCCCATCCCAATCCTCATATAGAATGCTTAGAAGAATCACATCTTCTCTCCTCTTTCCATCTTTCGAAATTAAAAAACTCCTTAGGAAGCCTTCCTCTTTACAACCTACACTTTTCATGGCAGCTATGCTGGTAGCATTGTTCGCGTTAGCGCCAAAACCTATACGCTTGATGTGCATCTGATCGAAGAGAAACTCAAAAAGAAGGTATTTATTCGCCTTATTAAGACCCGTACCCTGAAACTTTTTCCCTATCCAGGTGTGCCCCACTTTAATATTCCCAAACAAAGAGGAATACTCATAAATACGAGTCATTCCAGCAATCTCATTTGTCCTTACATCCTTGATCACAAAAGGATATTCTCTTCCTTCCACTTTCATCCAGAGTGCCCGGTCAACATACTTCTCAAAATTCTCCTGCCCGTATCCCGCCTCAGAGAAGTAAGTCCATATATCCTCATTATTACCAGCCATAAATAGGTCATCCTTATGGCTTTTCTCAAGCGGCCTTAGCTCGGCTATTTCATTGGTGAGAATATAGGTCCTGTTAAAATCCAGCATATTTTTTCTCATTAAATATCTTCCTGATCCTCCTTAGCAGATCTGAACCCAACCAAGTTCGCATCCGGATCACGAAATTTGGCTACTTGTCCCCCAATCACGTTCCGTGTAGATATAAGAGATTCCCTTTTGATCGAGAGCGTTACGAGCCTCCTTTACATTTGACACATTCATTCTAAGGCAGGTTCTGTCTCTTTCCAGCACTCCACTTTTTATATAGTCCCTTTTTTATATAGTCCCTTTCATCGTCTATTTCTACCATGAGGTAGCTCCCATGGAAATCAAAGCAGGTTAGCGTTTCTTTTTTGTAAAGAATGGGAAGGCCTAATATTTCTCCATAGAAGTGCAGACAAGCCTCGTAGTTGATGGTATATAGAATGAATCCTGTTTTGTCTATTTGCATCTACTCGGGTTAATCCTGAGAATAAGTAATAGAATATTCCTGGAGCAGTCAAAAAGTCTACATCATCACTCATATTACTTTCCAAAGGGAATTATTTTTTGAATTCTATTCTTGTGAGGATGGCTTGATAAACCTCCCAACCAGTGCCAGCATCACCACAAACAGAATTAAGGTATACAGGAAGGCCCATCTTAAACCAATGGTATCCCCTAAAAACCCTATCAAGGGAGGCCCAACAAAGAAGCCTGAATATCCTACGGTAGTAGCCATAGCTATTCCCACACCTGGGGGAACACCAGGCGCATTTCCTGCTGCTGAGTACACAATAGGGACTACCGTGGCTAGTCCCAGGCCTACTAAAAATATACCTATCAAAGAAGAATAAGGCTCTGCAAGTAAAATGAGCATGCATAATCCTACCAGTGATAGAATACAGTCAACTATTAGTACCTGTCTCCGTCCGAACCTGTCCGTAATGGGATCTCCTAAAAACCTACCTGCTGTCATAGCTACCCCAAAAGAAGTAGCAGCTAAGGTACTGAAGGCTTCATCTACCTTAGCGACGGTATTCATAAAGATAGCCGACCAGTCAGTCATAGAACTTTCACCGCTCATCCCACAGAAGGCAATGATGCCCAAAGGTAAAATAGCCTTGGTTGGGAGGCGGAAATGGGACTCCTCTTCCTCCCCAGATACTGGCTCATCTTTTATGAGGTTAAATCCCGCCCATATTAAGAACAGAAATCCTGCTCCAGAAACAATGAGTAAATGTACCCATAAAGAGGTCTGAGCTTCCACAAATAAATAGGCCGCTCCCCCTGCTGCTGCCATGCCTACACTAAAAATAGCATGAAAAGAAGACATAATAGATTTTCCCCATTCTCTTTCCACGAGTATAGCCTGTGCATTCATAGCTACGTCCAAAGCACCACTACAAAGCCCTATCAGAAAAAACATGATGGAAGCCAATCTGGCATCTGGAAATAGTAGCATCTGACTGACAAATACACAGAAAGCCAAGCCCGTTCCCCAGCTTATATTTCTGGTTCCTAATCGTAATGTCAGCCAGCCTGAAAAAGGCATAGCTACCAAAGCCCCTGCAGCCATTACCAGCAGAAGAAACCCCAGGCTGGTTTTACTGATATCAAAATAGGTCAGTAAGGCAGGTACCCTTGCCGCCCAGCTTCCATACAAAAACCCATTCACAAAAAAGAAGGCTGAAACAGCTATACGGTGTATCCAGAGCTTAGTATTCATAAGCCGCCAAATAAAAGAAAAACTTAACAGTCATTGGCTAGGAGACCAATATTTTTTCCAGTTACCAGAAAATGCTCCCCCACTAACAGCTAACAGTTAGCATAAGTAGAATTATTTCATAAATTAAAAATCATCCTAATTCAGCATACAAAACCTAATTCAGCAACCATGGCTAACCCTACGCTATATGCCCTCCTTATAGGGATCAATGAATATACCTTAG
Source organism: Bacteroidota bacterium (assembly GCA_039026975.1). Taxonomy (GTDB): domain Bacteria; phylum Bacteroidota; class Bacteroidia; order J057; family J057; genus JBCBKZ01. The sequence goes on from JBCCLI010000412.1 coordinate 2,598, forward strand.
TAAGTGGGCTCAAAGGCCCCAAAAATGATGTAAATACCATCAAGAAGTTTCTGGCTAAATCAGGGGTAAAAAACTCTTTCTCAGATATCCATGTGCAAGAGCTACTAGATGCTAAGGCTACCAAACAAAACATAATAGACGGCTTCGAGCAGTTCCTTTCCCAAGGCAAAGAAGGGGATGTCTGTCTGTTCTTCTTTGGAGGCCATGGCATCAGAGAGCTTACCTCTATCAAATCCTTTAAGGATTCGGAGACGGATGGAAAGATAGGCTCACTAGTGTGTGTGGATAGTAATCCACTAGGTAGACCAAACGGCTATGAAACCCAGACCTGCCTGGCAGATAAAGAACTTAGGTATCTGATAGCCAATCTCGCCAAGAGGAAGGTGCACATTCTGACCCTATTTGATTGCTGCCACTCAGGAGATAATACCAGAGCCATAGGAAATCCTTCTGCTCAAAAAAGGGCCGTCAGACAAATCCTAGATACCTCTGCTTTCACAGCAAGGGGGTGGAAAGGGTTTTTCTTCCATGATAAAATGAATGAAAATGATTTTCAGACCAGGCCTTTAACACAGCTTTTACCACAGGGAGAACACATTCAGATGGCGGCTTGTAGAGAAGCGGAGAAAGCAGAAGAGATTCCATGGGATGGCGAATCCAGGGATGGCCTTTTTACCAAGCATCTTTTTGAAGCATTGGAGAATAAATTAGATGATGCTACAGGTATAGGTATCAATTTTCATGATTTACAAGGATACCTGAGAAATAGTATGAGAAATAAAAAGGCTGCTGAGAGACAAAACCCACAGATGTATTTCTGTACCACTGATCCCAGCCTTAGGTTCAAAACCTTCCTCACCTTTCAGGAACAAACCAAGCCCATAGAAGTCCCTCTGGTCTACAATTCTCATAGCCAGGAATGGAGTGTAGGATTAGGGGTTCTGAATGCAGTAAATGAACAGGTAACTGTTACCATTTCTCCAGATAAAGAACCTAATATCCAAATCCCTGCCACCCTGGGAGCAATAAATCTCAGTGATTCTACTGTGATTCCTTCCACCAAGCTAGATGGCAGAAAGAATTATAGCGCCGTAGTAACAGGGCTCGCTATTAAGCCGCTTAAGGTATATGTAAAAGGTAAAAGCAGAAAAGCTATCTCTGCCCTAGGGAAGGGCTTGAGTAAAATAGCCGCAGGGAAACAGAAAACGGCATCAGGAATTAAAGACGGTACCGCTTACTATAAGTTAGTAGCTACAGAGGAAGATGCAGATTACTGCCTGGTAGTCTCCGCGGAGAAAATCAATATTACTACGCCTTATTCTCCACACCCTTTAGTAGAAAGTACCTCATATAGCATGGAGGGAAATAACATTTCAGAGAGAGCCCTCGAAGAAGTATATCAGGATCTTGTACATATGGCTAGATGGACCTTCCTGAAGGACTTAGAAAATAATGGTGGTTCTTCCTTTCCCTTGTCATGTAAGGTCTACCAGGAAGTGCCTGAGCCAGAAGATCTGAATTTACCAGAAGAACAGAGAAGGTATAAGGAGGTTCCTCTACAGTTAGAAGGAGGAGAAGCTGAGCTAGAGGTAACAGACTTTTTGGATACAGATAATCCTCTGACCCGCTTCAGGGTAGAGTTGACCAATCCATCAGGGAAAAGGTTATTTACCAATGTCCTCTTTATGTCTTCAGACTACAGCGTAGGGACTAATATCATGGAGCAAGGCCCTAGCTGGCTTGAACCTAATAGTGCTGATAGTTCGCGCTTAACCAGCATGCCTTTCGCCTCCAAGTTTGACGCACGTAATAATCCCATCGCGTTTGAGCCTTTTATTAGAATGGGTATGTCAGCGCACTTTTATGACTTTAAGCAAGCGGGGGATACTACTATTCTGAAAATAATTGCCAGTAATACGCAGTTTAGTTCTCAGGAACTAGAAATGGAAGGCTTACCTAAGCCCACTAGTGCTATCCCTACGAGGGGAAACATCCACTTCAGATTGCCTGCTCCTAAAGTGAAACCACAGAAGGGATGGTATATACAGACCATAAAGCTCTATATGCCTAATCATAAACTAACTCCTTCCAGGTTTTCTTAGAAAAATTACGGCATAAAGAAGCCCTCATACTGTTGGATGGTATGAGGGCTTTATCTTTTAATTACTTCCCTAAGCTTGCACTGCCTTCTCTTCTATGGTAGTACTCTCCAGGTTCTCTTCTCTTTCATACTCGATATGGGGACGATACTTCTGAAAAGGAATTTTTAGGAGGGCGACAATATCATTTGTCTCTTTGTAGTCCATGTGAGTATCTACACCGTAGATGAGCTGGCTGTTATCTACCTGTTTATACGTCCCAAATATTCTATCCCAGAAAGAGAATATATTTCCGTAGTTAGAGTCGCTGTAGGGCATGCGGTAATGGTGATGGACCCTGTGCATATTAGGCGTACAGATCACCCAAACTAAGGCATTATCCAGCCAATCCGGCATTCTTACATTAGAATGATTAAACTGGGTAAGCACTACGGATAAGGTTTGGTATAGGAAAACTATCCACATGGGAGCCCCTACAATGATCACAGCTGCTGTAGTAAAGACGAATCTAAACACACTTTCTCCTGGATGGTGTCTATTGGCAGTGGTGGTGTCTACATTTTGGTCTGTGTGATGAATCAGATGAAACACCCACATCCACCTGACTTTGTGCTCTACAAAGTGAACCAGCCAGGCAGCAATCAAATCCATCAGTAAGAGGCCAACTATAGCAAACATCCAAACAGGCATCTCTACCATGTGTAGTAAGCCTATCCCACTAGCCGCTACCCAATCACTGGTAGTAACCAGAATAAATGCCATGGACAGGTTTATTACTGCGGTGGTCCCTGTAAAGAAGATATTAATGAGGGCATGCTTCCACTTCTTGTACTTAAAGGTAAAAAGAGGGACTGAGCTCTCTATCATCCAGAAAATGGTCAGACCTCCCACCAGAAATACTGTCCTGTGAGAGGACGGCATGTTAGTAAAGTATTCTCTAAGAAATTCCATAGCAGCGTTAAAAATGAAGAGTCCTTATATACAAATATAATAATATGACTCTATCAAAGGCATCTTGTTTGAAATTCTTTGAGAATTAGCCTGAGAAATACAGAAATCGTATCTTCTTGTTTATGAAACTATCACATTTAA
>JBCCLI010000413.1:0-5780 GCA_039026975.1 Bacteroidota bacterium
ACATTAAAGTCTATGGCTGTATTCACAGTCCACCTTCCTTCCCCACTATCATTTACGTATCCTTTAATATCATCCAGCTTAGGATCAGCCTCTAGGGCACGTACTGCCAGGTCCAATAACCATGAACGAACCACAGAACCATATCTCCAGGAACTGGCAATGGCCGTCAGGTCCATCTCAAATGGGGCTTTCTCAAGTATTTCAAATCCTTCCGCATAGGCCTGCATCATACCATACTCTATTCCGTTATGAACCATTTTAGTCATATGACCTGTCCCTAACGCGCCTGTATGCACGGATCCACCTTCAGGTGCTAATGCTTTCATAAATGGCTCTACATAATCAGCAGCTTCCTTGTTTCCACCATACATAAGGGCATATCCATTTTCCAGTCCCCACACCCCTCCACTTACCCCACAATCAATGTAGTGGATTCCTTTCTCAAGTAAGGCTTCTCCTCTGGCTATAGAATCCCTCCAAAAAGAGTTTCCACCATCTATGATGATGTCTCCGGGAGACATATGATCTTGAAGTGATTTGATATTTTCTTCGACTGGCTTTCCTGCAGGTACCATGATCCATACTACTTTGCGTTCTGGTAGTTTGGAAAGAAGGTCTTCATGAGAGGCAGCAGCTTCAGCCCCATGGGCTACCACATCATCTATCTCTGGCTGGGTAAGGTTCCAGGCTACCACTTCATGGTTAAACTTTAATAGGCGTTTGGTCATGTTACCGCCCATTTTTCCTAAACCGATGAATCCGATTTTCATAATTGTGTTGGGTTATTGAGAATGTCTTGTGTACGAATTAGCTACCTTCTCATGTAGCGATTTGTTTGATAGTCGACAGAGTCAAATTACGGAGTCCTTCCCAATCTACCTAGTAGATGTTCTCTATGTTTGCAGCCCACTTTCTAATAAATTGTCTTTAAAGTGTTTATGTGTCGCTTTGAGACAAGATTTTGTTCCACTTTGAAACAGTCTGAAACAGTTTTAAAAAGACCAAAATCTACTAAGCATTTGAAAGTTAACTATTTAGGTCAGGTGGCATATAATTTGGGTTTTTCGTAGTAGATTTGGATAAACCCTTCGTTCAACCACAAAACTTAACACACTGAGGGCATGGATAGAGTTCTCAAAAAGAAAAAATGGACAACCAGGAAACTTCTGCTGTATGCAGGGCTTCCGCTGGTAGCTATTGCGCTGGTAGCCCTGGTAGCTACATCTGCCGGTTCCAGTAAGCTAAAAGTTACCAAAGAGAGGCTAACCATCTCTAATGTGATTTATGGGCCTTTCCAGGAGACCATTCCTATTAATGGAGAGGTGCTTCCCATCAGAACCATCTTTGTAGATGCCATAGAAGGTGGACAAGTAGAAGAGCTTTACCTCGAAGGGGGAGAAATGGTCAAGAGAGGAGATCTGATTCTCAAGCTTAAGAATGCTAACCTGGAGCTGAACTACATGAACCTGGAGACTAATCTGCTTGAGCAGTTAGACCAGTTGAGAAACACCCGCATTACCATGGAGGAATCCGCCCTGAATTTACAGGAGCAGTTACTGCTGGTAGAAGCTGACGTAATAGCCCAAAAGCAAGCCTATGACAGAGCTAGGGAACTATTTAGAGATAGCGTCATCTCAGAGGCTGAATTTCAGGATGCTAAAAATCCCTACGAATACAGCTTAAACAGAAGGGATTTAGTAAAGCTACGCATTCAAAAAGATTCTATGTTGAGGGGCCAACAAGTAGGCCAAGTGGAGTCCTCTATATCCCTGGTGGATAGAAACCTGGATGCTATCCAGAGAAATTTAGGGAACCTGGTCATTAAAGCGCCTATAGCTGGACAGCTATCCTCAGTAAGAGTGGAGATAGGAGAAACCGTTAACCAGGGACAAAACCTTGGGCAGATAGACGTCCTTTCAGGCTATAAAGTGAGGGCCCAAATCGATGAACATTACATAGCCAGGATAGAAACTGGTTTGAAGGGCACTTTTCCATTCTCAGGAAATACCTATGATGTGATCATCAGAAAGGTATATCCAGAAGTATTAGCTAATGGAACCTTTGAGGTGGATATGGATTTTGTAGGTGAAGTACCTGAAGAAATTAAGCGTGGGCAGAACCTGCAGATACGTCTGGCACTAAGTGAAGCGTCTCAGGCACTTATGGTTTCTAAAGGTGGATTCTATCAACACACAGGAGGGAACTGGGCATATGTAGTAAATACTGAGCAGGGCCTAGCAGAGAAGCGGGACATACGCATCGGACGTCAGAGTGATAGATACTATGAAGTGTTAGAAGGATTAGATGAAGGGGAATCCGTTATTACCTCTAGCTATAATTCCTTTAATGACATAGATATACTTGTGCTAAATTAAAAGCAGTTATGAAACGCATAAGTATACACTTAATCTTAACCTTATATTTATATCAACTTATACTTTATCTTAACTAGACCAATCACTTAAATAATACATCATGATTCGTACAGCTGATCTGGTAAAATATTACCGTACAGAAGAAATCGAAACAACAGCCCTAAATGAAGTTTCTGTAGAAGTGAAAGAAGGAGAGTTTGTTTCTATCATGGGTCCCTCTGGTTGTGGAAAGTCCACCCTTATGAACATTCTGGGATTGATAGATAGCCCTTCCGGAGGAGAATATTACTTCCTGGATGAGGAAGTATCTAAATACTCTGAAAGAAAGAGAGCTAACCTGAGAAAAGAGAATATAGGCTTTGTATTCCAGAGCTTCAACCTGATAGATGAGTTAACCGTGTTTGAAAACGTAGAACTTCCGCTCATCTATACCAAGATGAAGGGAGGAGACAGAAAGAAACGGGTAGAGGGAGTATTGGAAAGCATGAATATGATGCACAGAAGGAATCACTTTCCCCAGCAGCTTTCTGGTGGTCAGCAGCAGCGTGTAGCAGTAGCCAGAGCCATTGTAAACCGACCTAAGCTGATCCTGGCGGATGAGCCTACTGGTAACCTGGACACGGCTAACGGGGATGACGTAATGAAAATTCTTTCTGGATTGAATGAGGAGGGAACTACAGTAATCATGGTTACACACTCCCCCTCTAATGCAGAATTTGGTCATAGAATTGTGCGCCTTCTGGATGGAAAAGTGGTATCTGAAAATACCTTAGCCAGTCATTTATAATTTAATATATTTCTACAGCTCCGGGCCAGGCCCGGAGCTACTATACTAGAAGGTTAACTAAAGTATTCTTTTATTTTTTCTGTTGACATGGATGCATACATTTTTAAGCCCACCAGACATTATGCCTGGGAAAAGGGGCTGGTCATTCTGTTGGGATTAGGTATCTGGATTTGGATCTGGACGGTAAACGTGCAGAATCAAGTAAAACCTGTTGAAAATGAGACAAATACAGAACAAAATGAACCCAATAGCTGGAAAGTAGAGAAAGGAAGAATATATAATGTATAGTATATTGACTATATGTTGTCAAATGGTGCAAGTTGATCAGACTTGAGAATTTTATCAGTAACAGCTGGAGCATGCTTAAAAATTATTTTACCATAGCATACCGTAATCTTATCAAGCAGAAGTGGTTCAGCTTGATTAATGTGCTGGGACTAGCCATAGGCATGGCAGTAGCTATGCTGGTAGGCTTATGGGTATATGATGAGCTGACCTATGACACCTACCATAAGAATTATGACCATTTGGCTCAAGTGATGATCCACCAAACCTTATCAGGCCAAACCAGAACCAACGTGGCTATTTCCATGCCGTTAGGGCCTGCTTTAAGGGAAGGATATGGAGATGATTTTACCGCCCTTTCATTTGGATCATGGGAAATGACCCACCTGATTTCTTATGGAGATAAGAAGATCACAGAAACTGGTATGCATGTGGAACCATTCTTTCCAGAAATGTTTTCTCTGGAGCTTTTGAGCGGTACATATGAGAATGCCTTACAAGAACCCAATTCCATTCTTCTGGCGGAACCTGTAGCCAAGGCCCTCTTTGGTGATGAGGATCCCTATGGAAAGATTGTGAGACAGGATAATATGGTAGATCTCAAGGTTACAGGTGTATTTAAAGATTTACCTGAGAATTCTAGTTTTAGAAATATACATTTACTCACTACCTGGGAAGTCTATAAATATCATAGAGAATGGACAAAGAGAGCTAGTACCCAGTGGGGAAATCACTCTTTCCAGATGTTTGTCCAGATAGCCCCTCACACCACATTTGAAGCGGTAAGTGAGAAGATCGCTGGTATTGAAAACGAATTTAATCCGAACGCCAAGCCAGAGCTTTTCCTCTTTCCATTGAAAAAATGGCATCTGTATGGCGAATTCAAGAATGGAGTTAATATAGGCGGAAGAATTCAGTATGTATGGCTATTCGGGATCACAGGAATTTTTGTTCTCTTACTGGCTTGCATAAACTTCATGAATTTAAGCACGGCCAGATCTGAAAAACGCGCCAAAGAAGTGGGGATTAGAAAGGCCGTAGGATCTTTACGTGCCCAATTGGTAGGGCAGTTCTTGAGTGAGGCACTTCTGGTAGGTCTATTAGCTGTTGTAATTTCTCTGGCCATAGTACAACTGACGATACCTGGGTTTAATGACCTGGCTGATAAAGACATTGCCCTTCCCTTAGGGAATCCCATTTTTTGGATGCCTCTGATCGGGTTTACCCTAATTACCAGTTTACTAGCTGGGAGCTACCCTGCCTTTTACCTTTCCTCTTTCAGTCCATTAAAGGCCCTCAAGGGGAGCTTTAAAACAGGAAAATGGGCGACAGTTCCACGTGAAATCCTGGTAGTATTTCAGTTTGTCATCTCCATAGCCTTAATCGTAGGTACCCTTGTGGTGTTCCAGCAGATCAACCATGCCAAGGAACGGACGGTAGGCTATGACAGGACAAGCCTGATCCAATTCCCGTCCAATATAGAACTGGAGGGTAAAGGGGAAATTCTCCTAAATGAATTGAAAAATACGGGATATGTAGAAGAAGCTTCCTACTCTCTAAGCCCTGTTACCAATGTATGGTCTACCTCTACCAGCATAAACTGGGAAGGAAAAGACCCTGATGCCTTATTCAGTTTTGCAAAGGTCACCAGTTCTCCAGAACACGGGAAAACTTTGGGTTGGAAAGTGCTGGAAGGAAGGGACTTTTCCAGACAGTTTTCCACTGACTCTTCTGCCATTATCTTCAATGAAGCTGCTGCTGAAGTCATAGGAGAGGGGGAGAGCATCATAGGAAAAACAGTTACCTGGCAAGGGAATGACCTACAGGTCATAGGCGTAGTAGAAGATATTTTGATGGACTCTCCCTGGCACCCGGTGAAGCCTACTGCATTTACCTTAAATAGTGATTGGTTCAATTATTTTACAGTTAGGCTAAAAGCCGGGGCCCCTTTATCTGAAGCCTTAACTAGTGTGGAGGAGGTCTTTGTTTCTTTATGTCCGGATACCCCCTTTGATTATGAGTTTGTGGATGAGGAATTTGCTGATAAATTTAGTTCTGAGGAACGCATCAAGAATCTGGCTCGGATATTTGCCTTCCTCGCCATTTTCATCTCATGTTTAGGCCTGCTAGGGCTTTCCTCTTACATAGCAGAACAGCGGACCAAGGAAATTGGTATCCGAAAAGTGTTGGGTGCTACCGTAAATCACCTATGGGCGTTACAGTCTAAAAACTTTATGAAACTGATCCTGATCTCTTGTCTGATAGCCATACCAGTAGCCTGGTTTTATCTGGATAGCTGGTTGGAAGGGTATGAGTACAGAGTATCCCTTGGA
>JBCCLI010000414.1:0-5768 GCA_039026975.1 Bacteroidota bacterium
CCAAGCAGGGCTAGATTACAGTAAGCTTAGATTTCCTGACCAAATAGATCCCAGATTAGGATTTGTATTCCCTACTAATGAACCTGGGCCAGCCGGTGGGCTTTCTCTAAATGTTACTCGTCCAGATGTTAATGCAGGGGTAGCCTACTATAATAAATATGCCTGGTTAGGAGTATCTGTTCACCATATCACGGAACCGATAGAACAGTTCTACACAGGTCAAAGCCTTAATCCTAATATCAATGCTAAGCTACCTAGAAAAATCACCATCACAGGGGGATTAAATATTCCTATTACTGAAAGTAGAAGAGGGAGTAGAGAGGTAAGTATCACGCCTGCTTTCCTGGTTAAGATGCAGGGAGAATTTACACAGGTAGATGGTGGACTATACGTAAATGCTGAGCCTATGGTATTTGGTTTTTGGTATAGACACCAAGACGCAGTCATAGGACTTATAGGTGTGAAGACGGGTCCATTTAGCTTTGGATACTCATATGACTACACCATTTCTGACCTAACTCAGTCTATTTCAGGAGGGTCACACGAGGTGGCAGTTGTAATGGAATTTGAGACTTATAAAAGAAAAAGAAGATCTAAGCACAGAAAAATGCCTTGTCCACGTTTCTAGGACAGTTAGGCACGATCTATGCAAATGCATAACATAGCGTATAAAAATCATAGATTATTTATATTTTTGTACAAAGTGGCTATATATCGAAACAAAACTACCCGTACTTTTTTAACTTATTGAAATCACAATAACTAAGTATTATCTCTTAGGCGGTAAAGTGTAATTTTGAGAATTATGAAAACCAAAAGCCTCTTTTTTATCATCCTCCTGGCTGGTAGTGTCCTCGTAAGCTGTAATAACAAAAAGAAGATTAACCGAGTCGGGAAGAGGAGTGGCAAAACCGGAATCAAGTATTCCGAAGAAACCTTCAAGCCCAAAAGCTTTAAGGAACAAGCTCCTGGCCCAGGTCTGGTCATTGTTCCTGGTGGAACCTTCATGATGGGAGGTGGAGAAAAAGATATTGAGTATTCTCAGGACAATCGTACTCGTCAGGTGACAGTGCAGTCATTCTACATAGATGAGGTTGAAATTTCCAATGTAGACTGGAAAGAATTTCTTGCAGCTCAGGAAGGTGGACAGTCCCGCCAACAGGAACTCTATCCTGATACTGCTGTATGGCTGAGAGACCTCGCATTTAATGACCCTTATGCTGAGTCATATTTCAGTCATCCTTCCTTTAATATGTATCCAGTTGTAGGTGTTAACTGGCACCAAGCTAATGAGTACTGCAAGTGGAGAACTGACGCAGTGAATGAGGCTATCTTGGAAAAAGATGAAGAAGCAGTATTATACCCTTCTTATCGGCTACCTACTGAAGCTGAGTGGGAGTATGCTGCCAGAGGCCTTCAGGAAAGTGAAGTGTATGCCTGGGAAGGGAAATCTCTCAGAAACAGAAAAGGTCAGTTCAGAGCTAATTTCAAGCGTGGCCGTGGTGATTACGCAGGTTGGAGAGGGGGTGATAGACGTCATATGACAGATGGATACATGATTACCGCACCCGTCAAAGAATTTATGCCTAATGATTTTGGGCTATATAACATGTCTGGTAATGTGGCTGAGTGGACACAGGATAACTATCGCGTGCTTTCCTATGAGGACGTGGAAGACTTCAACCCATACCGTCGTAAGGGTAAAACTGAAATCAGACCTGACCAGTGGTTAGATGATATTACATATGATCCAAAAGAATCACTTCTATTCAATCCAGATCCATTTGCTCCTCAAGGAAACGACGGATTTGATAACGTGAAGGTGGTAAGAGGGGGATCATGGGCAGACATTGCTTACTACCTATCTCCCGGAGCGAGAAGGTTCTTCAATGCTGACTCATCCAGTGCTACTATCGGTTTCCGTTGTGCTATGATCAAGACCGGAAGTCCTGACTAAAAGAAGCTTAAGATAATACTGATATATAAGGGTTGCCGTAAGGCAACCCTTTCTTTTTGAACTCTGCAAAGATGCTGGCTCTGTCCAGATTAGCTGGTAAGGATACCTTCCCCTCCCACTCTCCTAACAGGCTCAGCTAGAACTTATAGCATTGGGAAGATAACCTGCCTGCAGAGGATGTAATTAAGGTAGCCAACAAGTCTGATAATGGTCCAAAAAGCTTCTAGCCTATGGCTTACATACACATTAAATTCTCACCCATAAACCCTTTTTGTGGACCGGTCTGTCAAAAATAAATCTGCCCTTTCACCTATAATACGAGGTAGGTTCCATGCATAGGCGACCTGTATGTAGGAGTTTAGGAGCAGGGCTAACATATGGGGCATTCTTCCAGAATTGAACGAATAGCCAGACATTCCATCCTAACTCAAGTACATAATGACGGAAATCAAAACGACTAGTCAGGCATCCTATGGATACACATTATTTCACGTAGGAGAAATTCTATAAGTCTTGATTCTTAGGGGTATAAAGCCAAAAGGTATTAGGTAAGTGGCTCAGATTAGGTACTTTCTAAAATAATGAACCCGACACACTATTGAGGTCGGGTCCTTGGCTACTGGAGTAGTCTATTGTTTATTATGCAGCCAGTATTTTTCCGCTAAGCACTTCAGGAATAGGCCTGAAATCATATAACTGGTTTCTAAGTCTCGGGGCAAAACCTGCATCTATAATGACCTTTTGGATGTCTTCAGCACTTAGCCTGTAAGGAGCTCCTGCTGCAGAAACCACATTCTCCTCAATCATAATAGATCCTAAATCATTAGCTCCCCCATGCAGACAAACCTGGGCTACCTTAGGCCCTACTGTTAACCAGGAAGCTTGAATATTCTCAATATTAGGGAGCATAATACGGCTCATAGCTATCATTCTGATATATTCATCTGCACTTACCGTATTTCTGACACCCTTTACCCTATTCAACAAAGTACCATCATCCTGATAGGGCCAGGGAATAAAAGCTTTAAAACCATTAGTACCTTCAGGTTTCTCCGCCTGAACTGCTCGTATTCTCACTAAATGATCAAAACGCTCCTCAATGGTTTCTATATGACCAAACATCATGGTAGCACTAGTAGTGAGATCTATCTGATGCGCCTGACGCATAACCTCTAACCACTCTTCTCCCAGACATTTCCCGTTAGAAATAATCCTTCTCACCCTATCAGCTAAAATCTCAGCTCCTGCTCCAGGCATGGAATCCATACCAGCAGCTACTAACCGTCTCATTACTTCCTTATAACTGAGGTCTGAAATCTCTGCTATGTGTACGATCTCAGGCGGTCCCAGGGCATGCAAACGCAACTCTGGAAACCAACTTTTTAGCTTACTGAAGGTCTCCTCATAAAAATCTATCCCAAGTTCAGGATGATGACCTCCTTGCAGCAGAAACTGATCCCCTCCTAAGGCAAAGGTTTCTCTGGCTTTACGCTGGTAGGTAGCATCATCCGTAATGTAGGACTGGTCCGCAAATTTTTTGTGGGGAGGCACAAAGAAGTTACAGAACTTACAGTTAGCTACACATACATTGGTGGTATTGACATTGCGGTCTATTTGCCAGGTAACAATGCCATAAGTACTGCTTTTGTGGAACTTACGCATTTCATTGGCGGTATACATGAGATCTGACGTAGCAGCTCTATGCCACAGAAATATTCCCTCCTCTTCTGTGAGGAATTCCATATCGAGTGCCTTATCCAACAGCGAACCGACCTTCATATTGTTAAATTAGCTTAAATATATACGTTAAACTACTAATACGTAGTAATCGTTTACAAGTATGCAAAACTTTCAAGAGAAATTGAAAGTTGTGTAAGTTATTATCCTCCTCCGACTGAGATTCCTTCTCCATTAAGCCCATAGGGCTGAAATATTGGTAGAATAGCTTAGCCAATTAGAAAGCCCTATGAGGGCGAAATCTATAAATGCAAATGCCGCCTCTTCGAGGCTTTCCAATTATTTATTAAATTTCTACTAAGGTATCGCTCCCAAGGAGCTCTATTCATGAGAAAAACAGAAAACACATACTTGTTTACGGTAGAAAAGACTGACACTGGCTTCTCAGCTTTCGCTGAAGATGCCCCTGCTCACACTACTGCCAAGAGCAGTCCAGATCTCCTACCCAATATCATGGAAGCTCTTAACCTTTATTTGGAGGAGGAAACTGAATTTGCTGATGCTGATAGAGTAAAACTTCAGCTGGACTTTCAACAGTTTTTCCAGTATTATAAAGTACTGAATGCAAGTTATTTAGCACATAGAATAGGCATGAATGAATCTCTACTCTCCCAATATGTAAAGGGAGTTAAGGTTCCTTCTGAAAAGCAGCTAGATAGGATTCTCAAAGGAATACATGAAATAGGAAAGGAATTATCTAAGATCCGTTTAGTAACTACAAAGTAAGATGGTACCCTGAACGCCAAAGAAGTAATCCACACATTATGCCCGACCCACAAAGAGGAGACTAGCTATTTAAGCGACCAGATTGGCTTTCTGAGGCCAGTTCCGCCAGAGCTTACCATTTCCTGGGTATAGGCATAAATGCGTATCAGCATATTCCTCAACTCTACAATCCTGTCCCGGACGTGCAGGCCTTTGCAAATACCCTGGAAGCTTACGGATTTCAGCAGGAGCAGACTACCTTACTACTTGATGAACAAGCTAGCAGGAGCCAAATTCTGAAAACCCTGAGATCCTTTGCCAAAAAGCTGACCCCACAGGATAACCTGCTCCTGTATTTCGCAGGACATGGCATCATAGATGATATTACGGGAGAAGGATATTGGATACCCATGGAGGGGAAGGATGATGACTATTCTACCTATGTCTCCAATGATGAAGTGGTAGACCTGCTCAAGTATTTCAAAGCGCACCACATTCTCCTTATCATAGATTCCTGTTTTTCTGGCACCTTCTTCCAGCAAACCAGATCTCTTGGAAGCAAGTATGACAGATCTCCTTCCCGTTTTGCGATTAGCTCAGGTTCTTCAGAAAGCGTACCTGATGGGGCACCTGCAGAGCATAGCCCCTTTGCTAAGCGAGCCTTAGCCTACCTTACTCAGCATGAAGAACCCTATGCCCTGGTAAGCGAACTCGCTAATTACATCAAACGTGGCAATTTCCACCAGCAACCCCAGGCACATGCTTTAATGATAAACGGACATGAGGAAGGCGAATTTGTCTTCTTCCGAAAAGGAAGTTTCACACCCCAACCTAAAACCCCTGCTTCTACCATAGATTATGAGCAGGCACTCATTAAGGAACTAGGACTAGACTTCGTGTATGTAGAAGGTGGTACCTACAAAAGGGGCAGCAAGGAAGCCGAAAATGAGCAACCCATACATAAGGTTACCTTGGACGACTTTGAGATCAGTAAATATCCGGTAACACAGGCGCAGTGGCTACATACAATGGGAGAAAATCCCAGCTTTGACAAAGGAGACCCTCAATATCCAGTGGAGTATATTTCCTGGAATGAGGTTCAGATATTTCTCCAAAAGCTTTCTGAACAGACAGGCCATACATTTCGCTTACCGACTGAAGGGGAATGGGAGTTTACTGCCAGAGGAGGAAAAATTTCTGAGAGGTTTCCCTACGCAGGTGCAAATGAACTGGATGAAATAGCCTGGTATAGGCTAAATAGTGGACAACATTCTCATCAGGTCGGTCAGAAGGAACCCAACGAACTTGGACTATATGACATGAGTGGGTTTATCTGGGAATTTTGCAGCGATAATTATGGCCCCTACCC
>JBCCLI010000415.1:0-5729 GCA_039026975.1 Bacteroidota bacterium
GATGAGGGAAATCCTCCTAACCCCAAAGGTCTTTTTTACCCCTATTTCCTTAGTTCTGACCGCAGCTTTGGCTGTGGAGAGATTGACATAGTTAATACAGGCCATGATGAGGAGAAAGAATGCTATTAGGGAGAATAGCCTTACATATTCTATTCTTCCACCTGCCTGAAGGCCATTTTCATATCGGTTGAATAGATAGCTGTCAGAATACTTTCTGCTCATCAAGTTGTGGTCAGTATCTGGATAATTTGCTTGGAGAACCTGATTCAGCTTCTGGTCAAATTGCTTCATATCTGTCCCCTGAAGTAGGACCATATAGGTGTGTGGGTCACTATTACCCCAGTCTCTGGTCCATGGGCGAGCTTCAAGAAACAGGTCATAATTCACTAGGAGCTCAAACTGGTCTGTAGCACTCGATGGAGGAGGAAGGAAAACGCCAGCTACTTCATAAGTACCTGAGTATTTCCAATAGTTCCATTCTATCAGCTCTCCTACCAGATTTTCCGTCCGCCCGAATAGCTTCTGAGCTAAATGGGTAGAAATGGCAATAGCATGCTTATCCTTAAAGAAAGCTTCTTGATTACCCGCTAAGAATTCACATGTGAATACTTCGAAATAGGATTCTCCAATAAATTGATGACTTGCCTTTAGATAGGTTTTATCGGTAGAGATGATACCCTTTTCTCCATCAAACCAGGAGGAAGGTACTACGGAAACAGCATGTTCTACCTCTGGTAGCTCTTGCTCTAGGGTCTCTGCCAGTAAGCCCTGGGTATGTTCAGAAGTAAGTACTCCCTCAGAATTAGGAATGTTCTGAACCACCTGATAAAGTTGGGCATCCTTTTGGTGAAACTTATCAATGCTCATTTCATCCTGCACCCAAAGAAAGATCATCAAGGCACAGGCCAGACCTGTGGAGAGTCCTATTAGATTGATCAGGAAAGTAGTCTTATTTCGGAGAAAGCTCCGGTAAGTAATCAGTAGGTCAAATTTTAACATAGCTGGTTGAATGAATGAAGGTAAAAAGGGACGAATGATCCCAGGCCTAAACAGGAGCAGGACATCTAACAGCATAAGCCATCTGGCTTTCTGAATAGAAGCCTCCTGCATTCTCTCCTCAAACAGCTCTAGTAAATCACCCTCTATATCAAGATGGATTTCTGGTTTGCAAAACCATTTGAATAGCTTCAGCAAAAACTGAGGAGAAGTATGTGGTCCTGTGAACTTCATATGGAGGGCTTGGGGAATAAGGCTGATCTTGGAATAGAATTCCACAATTGGTTGCGGGTATCACGTGTATGTTCCAGTGCTCTTTGTCCGAGGGCCGTGATGGTGAACATAAGCTTGGGTCTACCTGCGCGGGAAGGAGTAGCTGCACCTTTACGGCTGCTGAGGTAGTCTTTGTTCTCCAGTCTTCTAAGGGCAGTTTGTAGGGCACCTACACTTACTTTTCTCTGGAGCCTATCTTCAATTTCTTTCTTGATGGAGACCCCATAAGCATCAGGATGCAAGACTGCTACAGTGAGTAGAACTACTTCTTCAAATTCTCCCAATCTATATTGCTTCATATTAATTCCTAATTGTAGTAATATAAATTACGAGATTTGCTATATAAATTCCTAATTGTAGTAAAATAAAGTGTGAAAGAATAGGCAGGGGGACCTTAAGAAGGTTGCGTGGATTAGTCGGGAGATCTCGGTCGCCTCTGCTTGCAACCTTCTGCATGCACACAGAGAAGACGGAAAAGGGGGATGAATACAGAAATAATGTAGAGGTGGATTTATCCGCCCATAAATAGATTCAGAGGTTTGCTGGCACTTGGTTTTGCTCCTATGGAGCAATGGGGTGTTTTCGTAATCCTATGGTCTATTGGGGTAGGGCTCCGATGGAGCCAGTATAAGAGGAGGTTTGTTCTCCTACCCTTAAATGGGATAGGAGGTAGGACTGGTTAATCCGCCGAAATAATGTAGGGGCGGATTTATCCGCCTTTAAATGAAACCAGAGGTTTGCTGACACTTGGTTTTGCTCTTATGGAGCAATAGGGTGCTTTCGTAATCCTATGGGCTACTGCGGTAGGGCTCCGATGGAGCCAGTATAAGAGGAGGTTTGTTCTCCTACCCTTAAATGGGATAGGAGGTAGAACAGATTAATCTACCGAAATAATGTAGGGGCGGATTTATCCGCCCGTTGAAGTATACGGCAGCTGAAGCAGCCGGTCCATTTAGCTTTGATGAGCTCAGCACATATTTGCTTAGGAAAAGTTTGCTTACAAGCTGCTTTGCTACAGCTTCGCTAGATCACCCTTCCACTTCTACCCCCTTTCCCTTGAAAGGGCGACAAGCCTGCAATCCTAATGGAAAGAGAATAGCAGGGCATTCACCTTTAAAGGGGATATAAGCTTGTAAGAAGGGGTCTTATGGCTAATGCTTTGGCTTCTGCGAGTCTACCATTTAAATGCTGGAACAGAGGAATGGATTCAACATATATCAATAATTGGTATATTCAAGGAATTCCAATTACCAACAACCCTGATTAATATGAGACCTTTTTATCTATTGATAGCTGCCAGTTGCCTGTGTATGTGGAGCTGTCAACCACCACCTCCTCCTCAGACAGATACGCTAGCCGCGTACTTTGATAATACCGGAAGAGATGATGTAATGACGGGAGGGGTAAAAATGATTCCCATTAGCACGCCTGTAGGAGAATTTAGTGTCTTCACCAAGAGGGTAGGGAATAACCCCAAAATCAAGCTGCTCCTTCTTCATGGGGGACCCGGAGGGACACATGAAGCCTTTGAACCTTTCTTTAGCTTCCTTCCTAAAGAAGGCATAGAGTATTACTATTATGATCAGCTGGGTTCTTACTACAGTGACCAGCCGGAAGATCCCTCATTATGGGAAGTAGATAGATTTGTGGAGGAAGTAGAGCAGGTAAGAATAGCTTTAGGCCTGGATAAAGATAACTTTTATGTACTGGGACATTCCTGGGGGGGAATTCTGGCTATGGAATATGCCTTGAAGTATCAGGAGAATTTGAAGGGACTCATCATATCCAATATGATGGCGAGCTGCCCAGATTATGGAAAGTATGCTAATGAAGTCCTGGGGCCTGCCATGCCGCCGGAAGTGTTTGCTGAGATCCAGGTAATTGAAGCAAATAATGATTTTGATAATCCTCGCTATATGGAATTACTGGTTCCTCATCACTATGAGGAGCATGTATTGAGAATGCCGGCAGAGGAGTGGCCTAATGCTGTCAACAGAATGTTTGGCCACCTTAACCCTAATGTCTATGTGCCCATGCAGGGACCTAGTGAATTTGGGGTAAGAGGTAAACTGGAGAACTGGGACAGAACCGCAGATTTAAAGAATATAGGCGTTCCCACGCTTTCTATTGGAGGGGCTCATGATACTATGGATCCTGAACACATGGAATGGATCTCTACTGAGGTAAAGAATGGGAGATACCTCCACTGCCCTGAAGGAAGCCATCTGGCTTTTATTGATGACCGGGAAACCTATTTTGAAGGGTTGATTACCTTCATGAAGGATGTGGATATGGGAAATATGTAGCCCCCATCTTTTTTAGCGTAAACCCCCGGTGGGCCTGTTTAGGGTAAACCGGGGTCTCTTTTTATAAAGAGCTAAATTCCGGCTGACCTGGCTCTTCCTTTCGCTACTATCCCACCGGTATGATAAAATGCTCTTTTTGAGCTGAAGACTGTAATTTTATACCATTAATCCGTTGATTTTCACTCGAAAAGCCCTACCTTTGTAGTCCTTTTTTAGAAGATATGATAGAAATCGAAATCAAAAAGTTTCAGCAGGAGTATGAAACTACGTTCATCCTTATTCCCGAACTGTCAGAGGGTGAACACAGACAGCTTGTTGATAAGTACATCAGCATGATCAAAGACAACGGAGGGGAAGTGCACAATATTGAGCACTGGGGCATGAGGAAGTTGGCATATCCTATCGCAAAGAAAACCAATGGATACTATGCATTCATTGAGTTTCGAGCAGACACTGAGTTCATTGATAATCTTGAGCAGGCTTACCGTTATGATGAAAGTGTAGTCAGGTACCTGACTGTGAAGTTGGAAAAGCATGCCTTGGAGTACAATGTGAAGAGAAGAGAGCAGGGCTTTGGAATGAGGAAAGACTTAAAACGCTAAGCTACTAACATCAAGAAATCATGGCCAGAAAAGAACAAGTAATAGGACCTACGGCGGTCAATAAGATTAAAACACAGAGTGTTACTAAAAAGTACTGCCGCTTCAAGAAAGCGGGTATTAAGTACATAGACTATAAAGATCCTGACTTCCTGCTGAAATTTGTAAATGACCAGGGAAAGATTCTCCCTCGCAGACTGACAGGAACCAGTCTAAAATATCAGCGTAGATTGTCTGTGGCAATTAAGCGCGCCAGACATTTAGCTCTTTTACCATTTGTAACTGACGGATTGAAGTAAGCATTATGGAAGTAATTTTAAAACAACCCGTACGAAATCTGGGTGATCAGGATGATATTGTAAAAGTGAAGCCGGGTTATGCAAGAAACTTCCTGATCCCACAGGGGCTGGCTATTTTAGCTACTACTTCTAACAAGAAGTCCCTGGAAGAAAAGAAACGTCAGGCAAGCCATAAGCAAGAGTTTGTGAAAAATCAGGCTCAAGAAAAGGCTGATAGCATGGAAGGAACTAAGATCCTGATTGAAACCCTGGCAGGTGCAGACGGAAAGCTGTTTGGATCTGTAACTTCTCTACAGATAGCTAATAGACTGAAAGAGAAAGGATTCGATATAGATAAGCGTTCTGTAACTATAGAAGACATACGTTCTACTGGAGAATATGAAGCTACGATTCACCTTCACAAGGAGGTAAAAGTGCAGATTCCCATAGAGGTAAGCAGAAAAGAAGAGTAGACTCTCTTCCCGTATAAATCATACAAGGCTATCCGATGAGGGTAGCCTTTCTTTTTGCTGTTTAAAAAAAGCCTGGCCTAATGGAGCTGGTCTTCCCCTCACCGAGCTTCAATAGAGAACGATCTTCTGGTGGTCAAAGCTGAGGATATAATGCGAACAGGAAAGGCTATGGACCTTTTTATGTTTACTACAGCAAGGATGTGGCTATCCTAACCTTATGTAAAGCCGCTATCCACCTACAATGAAAAAAGTAAGTTTTGAGCAGAAGATTTGAAGATTTATGCTACTTTAAATGGCAGCTTCTCTTCAATCTATTAACCCCGGATATATGTTTTTCAATTACCTCAAGGTTGGCCTCCGAAATATCCTAAAAAATAAACTTTCTACCGTAATCAATGCAGTCGGTATGGCCTTAGCCATAGGATGTAGCCTAATCGCTTTTCAATTTATTTACTGGTGGACACATTTGGATGATTTCCATAGCCAACGAGACCAGATTTATGTCCTACAAAGAGAAATGGATTCCAAGGGTACATCTACGATTTGGAATGATGTCCCCCAACCCTTGGGGAAAGCCATTCAGGAAGAATTTTCTCAGGTAGAGTCAGTAGTCAGAGTAAACTATAATAGAGGAACCATAAAATTTGGGGAGAATATTTTTAGCGAATGGGTTTCTTTCGTGGACCCCACCTACCATGCATTATTTGACTTTGAGGTTAAATTGGGCGACCGATCCTCATTTAGTGATCGGGATGGGATAGTCTTAAGTGAAGAAACCGCAAAGAAGTACTTTGGAGACAGAAA
>JBCCLI010000416.1:0-5724 GCA_039026975.1 Bacteroidota bacterium
AGGGCTGAGTTGTACGTAAATGATAGAATGGTTTTCCGTGTAGCTCGCACCCTGGAGAAGGTTTGTGGTTCTTAGCGCGGCCTGCGCTCATTCTCCCTGGTTTTCCTTTTAATGTACAGGAATACTAAAAGGTCTATGCCTGGCCAAAAAAAATTATGACTGCTTCGCAAAATGCTTCCGGCTCCACCTGAGTACCCATATCAAAACATAGATAGCCGCTAAAATGAAAGGAATGGACTGTATATAGGGCCATAAGTACGTTAAAATGGGGAGATCTCTTCCCTGATAGCTGTATTCTTTCCACCAGCTATCTTTCAACAGACGTTCACTGACAAGCCATACAGGCGCAAAAAGAATAATCCCAATCAGGGTATAGCTGAGCCTTTTTTTGTTTCCCCTAACCTGAAATAACTTATGGCTTCTCATAAACATCATCCCAAACAGGAGACTGAGAATAGAAGCAATGACGGAGATAGCCTGAAAAATCACCTTATGGTCAAAGTCCTGCTTAGGGAAGGTGGCAGCTAGCTGCTGCATGACAGTATCATGATAAACCACAGCTACTTGACTTAGACCTACTGTACTGATGGTGATGATGAGACCGTAAAGTAGGGTGTCAGACAGGATGGGATGTCTAAACCACTTCCCAAACCTCCTTTTGAGTCTGTAGAAAAAGGTGTTTTCCTCCTTAAACTTTGGGATACGATCTAGTTGGTTTTTATCACGTTCATGAATAAGCTCGTCCCACACTTCATAATAGGCATCTCTATCCCCTGAAGTGGCCCACACAAATTCTGCATTAGTGGCTGCAGCGTATGAAAAGCCCTGGTCCACTGCCCCATCAAAGACTTTATCAGAAATATTCTCCTTTTTACATTCTACTACTATGTAGGGATCTTTACAATCATCATCCTTGAATACTACTACGTCTGCTTCCCTGCTAGAAGAGCCTATCTTTACTTCTTCTGATACTTTTACCCTTTCTGGAGGATATCGATAATCATAAATAAGACTCAGAAATGTGTTGAGCTGAACCTTTTCCTCAGGATTACTGTATCTGCGGGTTTTGACGTGAGGAAGGTAGGTGATAGTATTTTTGCTTTCGTCCAGAATAATAAATCGGTCTCTGATTCCTTTTTTTATGAGGCTCATCTATGTGCTTTGAATATTCGGAATAAATAAAGTGAATATTTTATCTAGCTACAATCTAGGAGGGAAATAATTAGGCTTGAATTTCACCTACTCTCAGGCGGATAATGACAGCTGGAAAAGCCTTTTGAGATAAGGATAAATATTTCATGTAAATTCCATTTAAGAAAAAATGATATTAATGGGAATCTAGTCATTAAAAACCTTCATGCGAAATGAATAAAAGAATCATGAAGCATATTTCGTTAATGAGTATGTAAAAGCGCATGTAAGGGTAGCTAAATCCTTTAGGGATATCCTCATTCGTGTGAACATACCCAGTCGATTTACTATTTCATGCTAATTCCTTATGAGTTAGTGAGGAGGCAAGGCTTTGTAGAGGAAAGGACTTATGTTTTCCTATTCTTCACTCAGAAGATATATAGCTCACTCTAATTTTACTGGCAGGTAAGTGGGATATAGTTCCTATAACAGGATTTGGAACGGCTAGGTGGAGGAAGGAATGGGATTAAATTAAGGCTTATTTTCAATTCTACTTACACCTGAATATTGAGTAATAATTTTGTTGTTTTTCATCATGGAGAATCATTCTCATCTAATACCTTTCCAAGAAAGAGAAACAAGAGAGGCCAAGATATAAGAGTTAAGCAGGAAGGATCATCTTCCTTTGGAAGCGGAGTCATGTGTAGGAGACCACAAGAAACATACACCTAAGTAGTACTACTTTTCAGTAGTAGAGAATCAGATAACAGTATGAATCCCTAACAGTAGGCAGGTATGCAGTCATACATGAAGTGTAAAATTGTATTTAAGAACGCAGAAGGGTTTACCTATACAGACTCATTAATAGAGGAGTCCATCGAGGGTAAGCTGTCTACGGATTCACTGGTAGGGCATACCATAGATAAGTTTATGTCATGGATCAGCCAGGCAGATGCAAAAACCTCTCCCTCCTTCAGCGGTCTTCCATGGGAAATGTTAGGCTTACAGCTATACGAATACCTATTCCCGCCTAATTCTGCCACCAGGAAGGCATTTGAAAACTGTCTGGAGGCTATTCAGAAGCTAAGAAAGGTAGATCCTTCCAAGACCCTTAGTATCTACCTAACATTTATGAATTCCGCAGATAGCCTAAAGAAGGTTCCGTGGGAATTTTTAGTTATCCCAAATCGGAAAGAGAGAACTGGAAGTAGTTGGGCTAGAGAAGAGACAGGGATTTTACTAAACAGAGTGCTTCCTGAGTCCAGATTAGAGAGGATAGGAGTAGAGGATACCCAGCTTAGAATTTTGGTAGTAGGCTCTTTTTCACCTAAGCAAGACGGGAGGCAGGGAGAAGGTTTAATCAAAGAAATCCGCAAGCTTCATACTGAAGAACGGATGAATATAGCCTATCTGCTTTCATCAGAGAGTGAAGGTGATCGTAAGCCTACCTATGCTAATATAGAACGGGAGCTAGCATCTTTCCGTCCACATGTATTTGTATATGTAGGAGCTGTTAAGGATGGGAAATTGGGACTAGTAGAAAAGCCAGATTCTGTAGATTCTATTTCCTTCCATGATATTAACCTGCCAGAAATAGTCTGGACAGAAGTAGGCGCTTTCACTAACATAGTGAGTACTCATACTCCTTCTACTACCTTCTTACTACCCTTATTACCTGGGCAGCTCTCTACTAAGGGAGCCTTCTCCCAAGAGGATTGGATGCTCCTGGATGAGACGTTCCCTGCCTTAGGTCGCTTTCAGTTTGACCTGAAGGTAGAAGACCAAAGTATTTTTCTAACTAGCTTTTTCCGGGCACTAGCCGAGGGAAAATCTGTGGGAGAAGCAGGCAAGGAAGGTAGGCAAGCCCTTGCAAACAGGGTAGAATTTGGTCGTGCCAGCTGGGGGAGTAGGAGTTTTGCTTCACCTGTGTATTACATGCACGGGCAGGAAGAAGGAGCCTTGGTAAAAGGCATTGAAAAAAAGGAAGATGAAGGGCAAACAGAGGATGTTCAGTTGAGTGAAAAAAAGATAAGCTGTCCTAATTGTGGACATCATATACAAGAAGGTCAAAGTCGTTGTATTAATATCAGTTGTAGGCATAAACTTCTTAACTGCCCTGTGTGCAGTGAAGTGATGTCAGCCACTAATGGCATTTGTGCTAATTGTGCGTACAGGACAGGAGAAGTAGAGTTATTTCCCAGAACGGTGGTCAGGGCGGAAAGCAGCCAACAGACCCTTTCCCCTATGGAAAATGGGAAATCAGTTAGTGGAGCAGGGACTCTTTCCATGCCAGCACCTCACTTAGCGCCGCTAGCGGTTGAAAGCTATGCAAAAGAAAGCTGATACTAATCCATTTAGAAGATGATAAAGGAAAACAGGGTAAATCGTTGGGCATTAGAAGCATATCAGCAGGCAGTAGAAAAAGGAATAGATATGGTTCAGGCTACCGCTGCCATAGAGGAGATTAAATCACTCATGCAGGCAGAGGTAGATCCCTTTATCCAGTGGAAAAGCTTTGATAGTAATATTGGGAAAACCCAGAATGAGGGGCTGATGGGGTTATTGGAAGAGTTGAGAGCTGCCTTTAAAGAGGAAGTCCTGGAAGAAGAGAGAGAATGGTTGGCGAGCATTGATCTTGGCGTACCCCTGGTGTGGAATAGCTGGCTAAGGAAGCTAGGAAAAGCCCTGGTCAACTGGAGAATAGATTTATGCAAAACTCTGCTGAATGTAGGGGCTGTCCCCCTGGAGAAACAAATCCATACCGCCAGGCTTAATGAAAAAATTCTCCTACTGGCTGATAACAGATATACAGAAGGATACGCGGTACTAAAGGAACTGGCTTCCTATGATTGCCTTGACAGTGAGGACAGGGTAGGACTTCTGCTCATGGGAGCTGGTATTTGGTTGCACTACTTCAAGCTACCAGAAGAGGCCCTGAGTTGGATTTCAGAAGCTAAAAAGATTGAGGCCTCTTCTGTTTCTATCCTGGATACGGAGGGATTATATTTTCTCTCAAAAGAATCATGGGAGTTAGCTGAGAAAAAATGTAGGAAGGCCCTGGATATGTCCCTTTCGGGGCATTTGGCAGATCTACATCTGGGAGATATATGCCTGGAAACTGGTGAATTATCAGCTGCGCGTAGCTGGTATGAGAAGGGACTTAATAGAATTCCAGGAGAGGTGGAGACTTACCTGAGAATGATTAGATACTATGCCAGACAAGAGCATAAGCAGCGGTTCCTGTACAAGGTGCCTGAACTAGCAGAAAAGGCAGCTAAAATAGTTCCTGATCATACTTATAACATATGGGTAGAGGTAGGGAATGCTTTTCAGGCAAATGGCCTCACACAACAAGCCATTAACTGGTACAAAAAAGCTGAATCATGGTCTCCCAAAGCGCTTTCTGCTCGCCTCCAAAAAGGGCAGGCTTATCTCTCTATTCAGGAATATGAGAAGGCTGAAGATACTTTCCACGAATTAATAGATGATTTTCCTAAAAACTATGAAGGCTATGGAGCCCTAGCCTGGAGTAAGGAAGTGCAGGGGAGCTGGTCAGATGCCATAGCCTACTATGAACAGGGGCTCTCTGTAAGGCCACAATGGGATATATCCATCAGGAAAAGAATGGCTGAGGTGAAGCTCAGCAGGTTTGGAAGCATATATGAGGATGCACCTAAGGATGGGACCTACTTTTCAGATATTCTCCAGTTAGAAGAAGAATTCATTCAGCTATTTAAAGAAGATCAAGAGGATATTCTCCTGCTAGATCAGTTAGATACGCTAGCTAACATGTACCTGGAGGCCAGGGAGTTAAATAAAGCTATTCAGATTTATGAAAAAATAGCTGCCTTAGCAGAGAGGAAGACCAAGGCAGATTATGAAAATAGGATTGGGAATATCTATTATGAACTGGGGGATTTTGAAAGAGCTAGTGAGTATTATCATAATGCCATAGCGGGCAAACCTAATGAGGCCGTTTTCTATGCTAATTTGGGCCTGAGTGCAGAGCAGCAGGGAGATATACCTCTGGCAAAAGTACAACTAGGGAAAGCCTTAAACTTAGCGCCGGATCAAGCCACATACCTGCATTCTCTTGGACTTTTACATCTTCAGGAAAAAGAGATAGAGAAGGCTATTTATTTCCTCACTTCAGCTGTAGAAAAAAGCCAGCGTACGGCAGCCTTCCATGCTAATCTGGGCCTGGCACTAAGGCTAAATGGAAGATGGAAAGAAGCAGAAACCCATTTGGGGAAAGCTATTTCTCTTATGCCCTCTAATCCAGAGTTTTATAATAACCTGGGCTTAGTTAAAGAAAAACTACACGAAGAGGAAGAAGCACTGGCTGCTTTCCGTCAAGCAGTAGAACTTACGCCTGATTCAGCTCCATACCTGGCTAACCTAGGTCAGGCGCTAGCAAGGGTGGGAGAGTACGAGGAGGCAGAAAGTAGCCTGCTTGCATCCCTCAAGTTAGTGGAGAATCAGCCAGAGGTAGTTCATAACCTGGGGTTGGTATATACTTACCTTAGCAGGTATGAGGAAGCCTGTGAAAGGCTGGAGGAAGCCTTGCATCTGTCTCCTGATAATCCTCTTTTC
>JBCCLI010000417.1:0-5705 GCA_039026975.1 Bacteroidota bacterium
TGTCAGTGAGAATTTGCTGGGTTCCTACCAGTTGAAGGATGTATACTCCTTCAGGCTGGTTACTAAGTTCTATCATGGATTTACCTACAGGTATATTCTGGGTTTGAATGACTAGCTGACCTGTGTAATTGAATACATTCAGTTTCATGTCCTGAAGGTCAGTAGGCAGTTCCAGCCAGAAGGTACCGTTAGATGGGTTAGGATAGAGCTTGATGCCCTCAATCTGGAAGTCAGATAGTGAGGTAGCCAAAGTCTGTTGTAGACCTACTCCACTTACCCCATCAAAGGTGAATCTATCCGTATGGCTGATCACTCTGTCAAGGTCCATATAGTCTGCTGCTACTGTCTCTTCATGTCCGTCAGCTTCACGCCAGATTTTCCATGTGAAGGTTTCTCCTTCTGCAAATCCGTCTTTCACATCAGTAGTAGGATCATCTGCAAAGGCAGCCAGAGCGATGTTACCCCCTGTCCAGCGGGCTTTACCCCCACTTAGCAGTCTTCCGTCTCTCTCATAGAATACGCCAATATAATCTCCCACTTGCAGGTTCTGACCGTTGAAAGTACCAGTGAGACCCGGACTAATGATGAGGGTATGATTTTCTCCTGTGTGAGTTACCTCCCATGAAGGACCTTCTGTGCTTCTGATAGACTGAGAAGGTCTGTTTTTGTCAGTAGGTTGCTCTACCACAGGTAGGCTATTAGTGTTTGGTGCGGCGTAGAATAGCTGTGCTTCCTCGCGCATTTTCACTTGATAGCCCTGACCTGCGACCATGTTTCCAAGGGTATTAGCTCCTACGGATGGGAAGTAAGCCTTACCCAAGATATCCTTCACAATGATGGTCTGGGTAGAAACATCAGCCATGGCCGTGGCTACATTCACCGGATCTTCCAGTAGGTAGGACATGATGCCCCATCCTTCTTTCAGCGGTATGGCGGTAGTAGGATCAGCCTTGCCTCCTGTTATGGACAGTGCCAGGTCGCTACCACTGGTATTTCTCAGCTTATATCCTTTTCGGATATCCCATTCTCCTATCAAGTTGATTCCGAAAGAAGGTACATAAGCTTTTCCATCTTCATCTTTTACCAGAGAAATGCTACTGGCTACAGAGGAGAAGATTCCGGCTACATCAGGATTTCCAGGCTTGATGTAAGAGGAAATCATGTTCCACTCAGGTGTCAGCGTTAGCGTTTGTATTTCGCTTAGGCCATCTGACAGACTGGTCAGTCCACTGATGCCATCATTAGCGTACTCTCCCTGATGGGTATAAAGGAAGTTAGTAGGCTCATAAGTAGCATTGACAGCATACTCAGTCTCCGTAGCTCTCTTCCATATGCGCCAGCTAAAGCTTTCACCAGCATTAAAGCCATTCTTTCCTCTTTCAGTTACATCATCTCCAAAGGCAGCTACCGAAGTATTCTCTCCAGTCCACTTAACCTTTCCACCACAGATTTCTTCTTCCCCATTTTTGAAGAATACGCCCAGGAAGTCTCCAGCTTCTAAGGTTTGTCCATCTACATTGATGGGGATGTCATTTCTCACAATGATGGTATGGTTTTCACCCGTAGGGATTACCGGCCAGTCAGGCTCTACCTCATCATTACATTCCTGATATATAATAATAGAAGTTGTAGAGCTACTTCTACCATCTTGGGTTACAGTCAGAGTAACAGGAATCTCCTGGGCTATATTGCGCCGAATCCAAATACTCCGGAACTCGAGATTAACATCTTCCCCAACTTGCCAAGAATAGGTAACCTCACCTCCATTAGGATCAATACCCGTTGTAGTGTTTGTGAAATCAATTCTTTCACCTGTACATGGGTTAGAATTATCCACGATGAAGTCTGCATCCAGCTCGTTAGGATCACAACTCTGAACATTCATGAACTCAGTCTTGCTTTCGGTATCACTTTGTCCGTCTGCGGTTATGCTGAGGCTGACATCATAAGATCCTGCTTGAGCATAGGTAACGGTAGGTATGGCCTCTGTAGAACTGCTAGGCGTTCCTCCAGGGAAAGACCAACTATAAGAAGCGTTACCGCTAGCCAATGGCTGGTTCATGTCATAATAAGCTATTAGGCCATCTTCATTGCCATCCAGCTCCTTATCATAGTTCTCTTTAATCTCTTCAGAGGACCTGACTGTATTCCAGATACGGACCTCATCCAATCTGCCAACCATATTTGAGTTACCTCCGAAGGCAGATCTTCCCAGCCAAAGATTATTGAATGGTCCACTTCCCGAGAATCCAAAAGCAATGGTCTGGGTGGTAACTAACTCTCCATCTATGTAGACACGAGCGATGACTTCTGGACCACTTTCATCCACCACAAAGGCTAGGTGATACCAACGATTTAAGGAAAGGGTTACGGACGTAGGAACACGAATGGAGCTAGGATTACTTTGGGTTTTTAAATTTAGCATAACAGCTCCATCTGCTCCGCTACTGGGCGTTAAGACTACGTAGTTATTAGTGCTGTTCCCAAAATCCAGAATTCTCTGCCAGTCTCTGGCTACCGCATGGTAGTACCATGTTTCAAAAGTCATGCTACTAAGGCCAGATGCAAGTTCTGTAGGGAGGTCTACAAAGTCATCAGATCCATCAAATTTGATTGCATTTCCGAATCCAGAAGGGCCTGCTGTTGATGGTAAACCAAAATTCCTCAGGGTACCATTGAAATCATTTGGGCCCTGATCTGGAAGTACCCTGGAGATTACATTAGGTGTGAAAGTTACTTCTGTTCCTTTACAGGGGCGAGTATCATCTACCGTGAAGTTCGCCTCGAACCCACTTCCCGTACCTGTACCAGGATTGGGCCTGGCTTCTACATTAATACGGACAAAGGCCACATTATTTTGCTCATTAGATTCTTTTACCTTATTAGGCACATCTACTACATAGAGGATGTAACCGGGTCCTGTAGGAACACTATTGGGCAGTCTTACGGTCTCCCCTTCAGTTCTCTTTTCTCCGGCGCCCAGGGGTTCAATACTATCTCTGTTATTCCCTAAGAGAATGTCAGCATTAGGATTGAAGGAGGCATTGGTGGAGTAGTAATATTTCCCATCAGTGAATCTGGTTCCGGGACCATTGCCCTGGTTTTTGATCTCCACACTACCGGAGAGGCTTTGTCCTTGCTTGACGGTTAGTTCTGTCTTTCCATCTACCACAAAGTCCTGAGGGACATAGTCTGGATTCCCAATTCTGATCTTAATACTGGAAGAAACGGTGTTATTCTGGTCATTACACTCATCCACTACATTATCCGCATCCATATGGAAGATGAGGAAGTAGTCTCCTGCGGCAGTATTAGCCGGGATCTGTACGGTACGCGTAATGGTGAGCTGCTGATTCGCACTCAGGTCTCTGGTAGGAAGGTTGGTAGTAGGAAGTAGCTCAATGGGATTTCCGCTTTCAAGGCTGCTAGAAGTATTCAGGAAGATTTTGTCTTTCCCTCCACTGGCAGATCCATTGGCATTACCTTCATTAGCCAGCGTAACCTTGATTTGGATATCCTCTTCAGGGTTTGCTGCACTAGGAGCTTGAAAGTTAGAAGGGACGTAATCTGGACCGTTGCTGTTTCCTACTGAGATTGGGTTTATTGATGTATTTCCACCTGCGAATGTTTCCGTAACAGCTAGGTCATCATCTGCCCAAAAAATGAGAAAGTAATCGCCTGGAGCAGTGTTAGCTGGTATAGTAAGATCAAATGAAGTGGTGTAGGACCCACCAGGAGCTACTTGTTTAGAGGGTGCTTCTGCTAGCTTAACCCAATTTGAAAAATTGGTGAGGGCTGGATCGTTGGTAAAATACACACGGTCAATAGCCCTCGCCAACTCTTCCTGAGTGAAGGCTCTTTCTCCATCATTTCCTACCGTAGCGGTGTAGGTTAAGTTGTCCCCTGGCTGCACACAGTCATCCCCCTCAAATGTGAGAAGCTTAAAATCAGGGAGAATACAGTCAGGATTATCAGGATTGGTAAGAGATAAGGTATATCTGCCTGTCGCACCATTCTTTCCATCTACCACTAAATAATAGGGTCCTGCAGAAAGGGCTACGTCTATTTGATTAGGCTCAATTCTTATACAAGAATTTGGATCGCATGAGCTGTAAAGAATTAACTCCTGCCCTGGGGTTTTTTCTTCCAGTGTGGCAATAAAGCGTCCCCCATCCCAATTAATCTCATAGATTCTTTCAGCTCCGGTATATCCACCTTGTCCGCAGTGGGTATCAAGATTTTGGCCGGACGGGGTAAAACTAACCGTAACTCCACACTGAAGACTAGTGGTAATATTACTACCGTCACCACACAAATCTCCCTGTGGAGTAAGATTCTCCACTAGGAGGGTATAGTTGTTAATGTCTGCTGCTTGGTATCCATCCACAATCAGATAATAAGTGCCAGCAGCTAGTGTTTGTGTAATCTGTTCATTACTTCCAGTATTTTGGGGAGCTTCTATTAATGAATTTACATCACAATTATCCAGCAGAATCAGATCTAGGTCTGTTCCTAAATCAGGATTTCCAGGGGATAGTGTTGCCTGCATTTCTCCACCAGGCCAATCAATAACATGCACCACTTCTGGCCCATCATTCCCAAATTCAAGGCCAGCATACTGGTTGAAAGTGGAGGTTCCGTTTTGATTAGATCCCGTATAAAGATTACCCTCTGCTAGGGTTATAGGATTCTCACATGGATCCTGTGGTGGGTCTTCCCTCTCTACTAACAACTTATAGAAATCTACATCCGTTTCCCCCAATCCGTCCACTACTAAAAAATAGGTGCCAGCAGGAAGATCTTGAGTGATAGTTTCATTGAGGCCAGCGAAAGGTTCACTGGCAATGAAATCATTAGGATCACAGCTTCCCAATAGCATCAAGTCAAGCTCAAGCCCGAATAGAATATCTCCAGGAGAAAGCGTCGCTTTCATAGTTCCTCCCGGCCATTCGAAACGGTGAACTACTTCAGCTCCTGCAAGTACTTTCCCGTTACCATAAGTAGTGAATACGGATGTCCCATCAATGGTTGATCCCTCATACTGATCTCCTACAGTTAATACTACTGGATCGGCACATGGATCATTAGGATTAGGGCATGGAGGGCCATTAGCATCTCCTACTTGTAATGTATAGTCATTATTACGGGTAAAAGTGTTTTCTTCAACAACAATGTAGAATGTATTGTTGGAGTAACCAGGAATATCGTTCAGGTTAATAGTAACCTCACCTACAAAACTATTAGATCCGTCAGAGAACGTATATGCAAGGGGGAATCCATCTTGGATATTATTACAATTACCTAAGATAAAGCCTTGTAATCCTGGGTTATCAGACTCTAGCTTGATAGTAACTCGATCTAAAGATGTAAAAAAATCATAAACAACTTCTTTCCCTGTGGCAATAGTAATACTAGGTGAATTAGGGTCTGAATAATAACCATCATTGTTGGCGGCGCCAGCAGAGGTGTTCCCTTCGATAAAGGTACAAAACTCAATGGCTATAGCATTCCCGCAGTCCAGGTTCTGTCCCTGAAGGTTTCCTCCCCATAGCCAGAGACTAAGGAAGAGGAGGCATATAGGCACATGGCCTACATACCGCTTGTGGTGGATACGGCGGCCCACATCTCGGCACGTAAGTATTGGCGATAGTAAGTGTAAGAAATAATTCATGTAATCTTAGGGTTGAAAAGCTGAATAATAGTAA
>JBCCLI010000418.1:0-5703 GCA_039026975.1 Bacteroidota bacterium
ATTCCTTTATTTGATTCAGCAGGAGACCCAGTATTAGGAGATGTTACTGATCAGGTGCTTCTATGGGATGCTGGTACTGAGTTGAATGAGCAGCCAGGAGTAGGAATGAATCAGGCACCTAGACAGTCCGGCCCAGATACAGGAGATGCAGATACAGATGATATTGTGAGAATAGTTGATGATGCATTTACTTATCCTGCCGTAAATGAGGTGATACGCGTAACCCTATCTGAAACTAGCACCACTTCTAATGATCCACTGATTGATGAACTGGCAGGGGTTACGCTTTCTCAAAGTTTCCCTAATCCATTCTCCATCTCTACTACTATTCCTTATTCATTGGAGAGAGCCTCTGCGGTGAGGATAAGTGTGTTAGATGTAGTAGGAAGAGAGGTAGCAGAGCTAGTAGATGGATTTGTGCGTGCAGGAGAGCACACCGTTGAGTGGGAAGCGCAAGAACTAGGTACAGGTATTTACTTCTACCGCTTAGAAACGGAAGAAGGAAGCTTGGTACGCAGAGTTGTTAAGTATTAGGACTTCATAAAAGGTTTTGTTATTAAACTGTTTCATGCAAAAAGCCCCGAAAAGGGGCTTTTTGCTTTATTTATATGTTTCTCCTACTAAGCACCTACTTTTTCACCATAGGCGATAAAGTAAGGATTAAGAAGATTTTCTTTGTTATAAAGAAGGGGCTTGGCCGTCTCTTCACTGATGACACTTCCCCCTGCTTCTTCTAAAATAATCTGTGCTGCTCCTGTATCCCATTCCATGGTAGGGCCCAGTCTTGGATAAATATCCGCCTTTCCCTCAGCCAGGACCATAAATTTAAGAGAACTACCCATGGATACTTTCTCAGGCTGGTTCAGCTTATCCAGGAAGGCCTCCACTTCCGGTGTCAGATGTGAACGAGAACATACTATTCTCAGTGCTTCCTTGTCCATAGAAAAGGTGCTGACGCGGATGGGGGTACCTAAATTTCCATCTCTGGCTACGAAGGCTCCCTCTCCTTTAGCCGCAAAGAAGGCTAAGTCTAGTACAGGGAGATATACACAGCCCATAGTTACTTGCTGCCCTTCTACAAGGGCTATA
Source organism: Bacteroidota bacterium (assembly GCA_039026975.1). Lineage (GTDB taxonomy): Bacteria > Bacteroidota > Bacteroidia > J057 > J057 > JBCBKZ01. The sequence continues at coordinate 1,090 of JBCCLI010000418.1, forward strand.
TTCACGGTAAATTCTCCATTTCTTTTAATAAACTCTTTAGTCCCATCCAGGGGATCCACCAGCCAAAACTTGTTCCAGTGCTTCCTTTCTTCATAGGGAATATCTCTACCTTCTTCAGAAAGAATGGGTATTTCAGGCGTTACTGCTTTCAGCCTTTCCACTATGAGTTCGTGTGCGGCCTTATCTGCCAGGGTTAGAGGAGAATCATTGGCCTTCATGTCCACGTGTTGAAAGCGTTCCTCATCATTATAAATGGCAAGAATGGCATCACCTGCTTCTCTGGAGATGTTTACAAGGGTGTCTAGAATAGAGCTTGTTTGAATTTCCATATTTCAAACTTAGAGAAATTTCTCCCCATCCCATTTACAATTGCGCCCAAATGTTACAAATAACGGATATGTTATAAACTTTGGGGGAGTAACAGACGAAAAAAGCCTTTATTAGACAGGCGCTAGTGCCTTAGCTGCTAACCATTTTTCAGCATCTAAAGCAGCCATACAGCCTGTCCCGGCAGCAGTGATAGCCTGTCTGTACACATTGTCGGCAGCATCTCCACTCACAAATACGCCCTCTATATTAGTCTGGGTAGTCCCTGCTTTAGGAACTATATAGCCGGCAGTATCCATCTCTAGCTGCCCCTCAAAAATATCCGTATTAGGCTTGTGTCCTATGGCTATAAAAACGGCTTTCACCGCTAGCTGTGAATTTTCCTGGCTCTTATTATTAATAATAGTAATTTCTTTCACCTTACCATTCTCATCCCCACTGATGTCCTGAAGCTCTGTATTCCAGTGTACTTCTATATTGGGTGTGTTTAAGACCCTGTTTTGCATAATCTTAGAGGCTCGCATTTCATCCCTTCTCACCAGCATATGCACCTTGGGCATCAGCTTAGCCAGGTAGAGCGCTTCTTCAGAGGCGGTATCACCGGCGCCTACCACTGCTACTTCCATCCCTTTAAAAAAGAAACCATCACAGACTGCACAAGCACTTACCCCCTTATTGGCAAATTTCTGTTCCGCTTCTAGTCCTAGCCACTTGGCAGATGCCCCCGTTGAAATGATGACTGCATCAGCATGGTATTCTTCCCCACTTCCTGTCCATATACGCTTAGGAGTAGCTTCCAGGTCCACCTTCCCTATGTGTTCATACTTGATTTGGGTACCGAACCTTTCTGCCTGCTTCCTGAAATCTTCCATCATTTCCGGGCCCATGATTCCTTCTGGATATCCAGGATAATTCTCTACATCAGTAGTAATCATGAGCTGTCCTCCAGGCTGCATACCACTAAACATTAAAGGCTTTAAGTCTGCTCTTGCTGCATATATAGCAGCAGTGTAACCCGCAGGCCCAGATCCTATAATGATTAGCTCATGGTGAGGAATTTGATGTCCGTTTTGAGTGCTCATATGATATTACTTATTACGTTATTCTAATATTGTAATACAAAGGTACGAATCCTTGCATGTATAGTTGTCATTATAAAGACAACTCCCGGAAAAGATGTAAAGTTATGGAATGAGGTATTGAAAGTTCAAATTAAGCTATCCACATTCATATTAATAACTCCAAAATATCCTGATCTGCCAAAGTAGGATACCTGCTTTGGAGAATTTCACTTACACGCTGGATATAAATCTGGTCCAGGGCTTCTGGAGACCTAATGGTTTCTTTCAAGATAAAGGGTCGGGAAAGTAGGGGGGAATGATTATGCTGCTCAGCAGCTTTAAATGATCCTCCGGTGAAAAGGGTATTAATATACTTTTTGATTTCAGTACGCGGTAGATCGTCTAAATTTCCTTCATACACATACTCAAACATCTCACTCATGGAGAGGGGCTGGTTAGAGCTTAATGCATAAAAAAGCGCAGTAGCCATCATGATGCGCTTGTGGGTATCTTTCTGATAGCGAATCTTCCTGTTTAGGAATACACTGGCACTATCTCTGACACTGACTTTCTTCTGTTCTACCGGAATGAAATCATTGAAATAGACCTGAGGGAGGGTTCCATTGTGAGAGGAGATGTCTTTTACTACTTCTCCCTTCATGGAGTGCAAAAAACTTTTAAAAGAAGTGTAGCCCATTTCTTTCTCAGAAAAGGTAGGATCCATTCTCAGGAGGTGTTGCTTAAGCTTAGCCATAAGGACGGGCCCGTCTTCTCCTCTATTTTTTACGTATCTAATGAGTAATTCCTTTCCGTAGCCGTGGTCTATTTCTTCTTTTAAATAAGAAGAAGGCGATTCTTCTTCAGGCTCCCCTAACAGTTCTTCCAGGGCTTTAAATTCTACGCTGTTCTTTTTGACCAGCCTACCTACACTATGCTCAAATCCTATGATGAGAACTTTAATATTCCTAGACTTTACACGCTGAATAAGGGGAATAAAATCAGAATCTCCAGACCCTATGATGAGGGTATTAATGGAGGGAAAGAGTTCCAGGTGCTCCATCACATCTACGGCCAGCCTCACGTCAGACCCGTTTTTCCCTTGAAGGTTGGTTTCTGGTAAATGGATCAGCTCAAAGCCTTGTTCCATCATGAGCCCTTGATACTGAGAAAAGATTTCCTTAGACCAATCAGCATAGGCTTTCTTTACACAAACCACGCCTTTGGAGGAGGCAAAGTCAATAATGGGCTCTATATTTAATGGCTTATCCTGGGAGGGATATACAGTCTCCGCGGATATAGCAAGGTTTTCAAAATCAAGATAAATGGCAACATTATTTGCGTCCATCTGGGCAATTACAGCTTAAAGTTGATAGCGACAAACACATTCATGACCAAATCAGGATAGTCATGAACCCACATTTTCAGGCAGCTTGAGTATGGACTTTAATGTATTTAGAACGTAATCAATTTCTTCTATTGTATTTTCTGAACCAAATGAAAAACGTACGGAATTTTTCGTGACTTCTGGCGCGCACCCTATGGAGGCTAATACATGAGAACCTGCCACGGCTCCAGAGTTACAGGCTGAGCCCCCTGAGGCAGAAATACCAGCTATATCTAGCTGGAATAATAGCATTAGGTCATCTGTAGAAGGAAAGCCTACGTTTAATAAAGTAGGAAGGGAAGAAGCTTCACGCTGATCTCCATTGAATACTACGGAAGGAAACTGAGATAATAGGCTCTCTTTCATATATGACCGTAAACGCCCTAAATGGGCTCTTTTCTCTTCCATATGGCCTATACTCTTTTCAAAGGCGAAGGCCATTCCCACTATGGCAGCTACATTTTCAGTACCTGCACGCATATTTCTTTCCTGGCTTCCACCGCACAGCAGTGGAGAAATAGAACTTCCTTTTTGAGAATAAAGAAATCCCACCCCTTTAGGACCATTAAATTTGTGAGCTGAGGCAGTAGCAAAATGAACAGGAATTTCAGACAGGTTCATAGGGACTTTTCCTATGGTCTGTACAGTATCAGAAAGAAAAAGGGCATCATATTTTTGACAAATTTCCCCAATAGCTTTCAGGTCATACAGGGTCCCTATTTCATTATTGCCATGCATAAGGGCTACTAAGCTGGGTGGAGATTGAGCTAACTCCTTTTCCAGCGCTTCTAGGGAAACATGTCCATGCATATCTACTGACAAGTAAGTTGCTGTAATAAGCCCTTCCTTCTCCAGGCATTCTACTGTATGCGTGACAGCGTGGTGCTCTATGGGAGAGGTAATGATATGTTTTACCCCCTGATTGACCGCTCCTCTGATAGCAGTATTATCAGCTTCTGTTCCCCCACTGGTAAAAAAGATTTCTGAAGGGCTGACGCCTAATAGCTTAGAGATGGTCCTTCTGGATGTTTCTATGGCAGTTCTAAGTGCCCTGCCATGAGCATGGGTGGAGGATGGGTTCCCAAATTGGGAGGATAAAAATGGGATCATTTTTTCCAGCACTTCTTTATCCATAGGACTGGAAGCGGCATGGTCCAGATAAATATGCTTGGATACCATAAGATTACTTGTTCTCGTGTATTAAACTTTCGAAGATAAGTTCAGTCTGCTATGAAACAAAATATACAACTTTTCAGATAGGAAAATTTAGGCCTGACCTGGAAGAATTTGTTTGTCGAATGAGATATGGTACCCACAGTCAAAATGGGCTAAAGGGCAAGCCTTTTTTCCATGTAGCCCACAAGGTCTGCAACTAAGGTCTCTATCCGTTTCTGCCAGGAAAGCTATATCTGCCAAGGGCCCAAATCCGAAACTGGGAACGGTAGAGCAAAAGAAGGCAGTAGTAGGGGCATTAACAGAGGAAGCCATATGCATAGGGGCAGAATCATTTACGTAGGTCATAGCAGCTAGTGAAATCAGCTGCACGGAATCTATCAGGCTTAATTTTCCTGCCAGGTTCACCACAGAGGAGTGAGCGGCTGCACGCCTGATATTTTCGCAGGCCTCATGATCTGAAGGAGCTCCTAGCAAATAAACAGTATAGGAAGCAGGTATCATGGAAATGAGTTCCACCCACTTCTGAGCAGGCATCTGCTTAGTAAACCAGACTGAGGTAGGGGCCATACAGACATAGGGTTCCTGCTGGTAAGGAGCTACTTTTTCTACACTGGCAGTAGGGGGATGTAAGACAGGTCGTTGAAAGCTGTCATCCGTAAGGGCTGA
>JBCCLI010000419.1:0-5646 GCA_039026975.1 Bacteroidota bacterium
AGTACCTCCCTTATGCCAGACTTAGGCTTTGGGTATTACTTCCATAACCCGGATGTAAATATTGGGGCTAGTTACAGAGGATACTCAAGTAGGACAGAAGCTTATGGGACTGAACAGATTCCCAAAAGAAGGTCATTTGTATTTGAGGTTACCAAGATGCTAGGGGATTATCATGGATTTGTTCCTTTTATAGGCCCTGCTATAAGCTATGAAAGGCTTAGCTTTCAGGAAGCCTTCGAAGGAAATCTAACCCAGGATATTACAGAAAAAAAGCTTAGCTATGGGATTACCTTTGGATGGGATATCAGGCCTGATAGGCTACAATTCTTTATTCTGAGAACCAACCTAAGGTGGTTCCCTTCCCTATATTTAGATCTTGAAAATGATCAGCGTATTTCTTTTAATAACCTAGAATTCAACTTTATCCAATTGATCTTGTATCCTGAAAGAATTTTCTAGCTAGCAAGGAGGAATTTCCCGCCTAAAAATAGAATTCATTTGGTTTAAAACGGGCTGATAAGGCTCTATTCTAAAAAGGATTTACTACTGCTTATGCGAATATTACGATCTCTATTGGTGCTGTCAGTCTTGGTGGCATGTTGGCGTTGCCAACCACCAGCCGAAGAAGCCAGCGCTGGCATTCCCTCTTTTCTCCCGTTAAAAACATGGTCCACTTCCACCCTTACTGATTTCCAGACTGATGGAACTAACTGGCAGATTGTAGGAGAAGTGTATGCTGACCTCTATCAGGAAGGGAATGTGGACTTAGTAGAGGGAGAAGGGGTACTGGTCAATAATCAGACAGAAGAAGCTCATAGCCATATCTTTACTACCATGGAACATGGGGATCTGGAGTTGGAAGTAGAGTTTATGATGCCCAAGGGGTCTAACTCTGGTATTTACTTCCAAAGCAGGTATGAAATCCAGCTTTTTGACAGCTGGGGAAAAGATAGCGTCCAGCATGCTGACTGTGGAGGAATATACGAGCGCTGGGATGACAGTAAGCCAGAAAATGAGAAAGGGTATGAGGGCTATGCCCCAAGAGTAAATGCCAGCTTGGCACCCGGCCTATGGCAATCCTACCGGGTACTATTCAGGGCCCCCCGTTTTGATGCGGATGGAAATAAAATAGCCAACGCCCGATTTGATAGTGTCTACCATAATGGCATGCTTATACATGCAGGCGTAGAGGTAACAGGCCCCACCCGCGCAGCCGCTTTTGAGGATGAAGTTCCGCTAGCCCCCCTCATGATACAGGGCGACCACGGAAAAGTAGCCTTCAGGAATATCCAATATAAAGCCTATGGATCAGAGGCCCTTGCCTTATCCAACATTAGGTATGAACTATTTAATAGCCCGGGAGAAACGCTTCCAGCGGAATTTGATAAGTTGGCCCCTATTCAAACAGGCGAAGTAGAAGAATTCAATGTGTCAGAACTAAGTGAAGAGAATAACCATTTCGCTATTAGGTATACAGCAGACTTGACTGTCAATAGCCCTGGAGACTACCTGTTTACCACTTACCTGGATGATGGAGGTATAATGTATATAGATGGCCAGCCTGTAGTTAATGATACAGAAGAACCAGGCGGACAAATTAAAAGAGGGATGGTCAATCTTACTGAAGGAAATCACCAACTGATCCTTACTTACCATCAGATAGTCTGGCGAGCGCTAGCTTTAGTGGAGTATGAAGGTCCTGGGATTTACAGGAGATATCTAGGCGGCCGAATGCCAGATGAATGGCAACAAGCACCCCCTCCTCCCATTACAGTAAGCCCCGGTGAGGAAGCAGAAATGATAAGAGGCTTCGTTAGGTACCAGGATAAAAAAAGAACGCATACCATAGCTGTAGGTGACCCTCAGGGTATCCACTACAGCTACGACTTATCCGAAGGCACCCTCCTATCAGCCTGGAAAGGCGCTTTTGCGGATGTAACAGATATGTGGCATAATAGAGGAATTGCCCAGCTGCTAGTGCCGCTGGAAGTTTCCATAGAAAATACTGCGGGTATACCTGTACCCAATACTTCCCAAAATAATTTTCAGTACAAAGGGCATCAAATAGAAGAAATGGGAAGACCTACTTTTCTATATGCTTATGAAGGAAACCAAATAGAGGACCGCCTACTCCCCTCCCCGGATGGGACCTCTCTAACTCGCTCCATTAGCCTATCTGAATCAGAAAATACGCTTTCCTACTGTCTGGCTGAGGGAAGTGATATTCGTCAGCTTTCAAATGGCCTATACTACATTGATGGAAGATATTATCTATCTTTTGATGAGCAGAATGAAGCACTCCTGAATCTCAGTTCTTCAAAAGGTAAGCAAACATTGATAGCTTCCCTTGGAGAAGAAGGTCTCACCTATCAAATGCTTTGGTAACAAATAAAATAGATATGAATCGCATCTTGAACCCTGTACTCCCCTCACTTATTATTACTCTTCTACTCAGCCTTGGAAGTCTTACGCTTCTAAAGGCCCAGCCTTTCTCCTCTCAGGAGGCTGACTATTATTCCATTGAGAAAGTCCCCATACCTGATGGGATCGTGCTGGAAGTAGGCGGACTCGCCTTTGATGATAATGGAAACCTGGCCGTAAGTACCCGCCGAGGCGAAATCTGGAGAATAGGAAACCCCGCTAGTAAAAGTCCCACTTTTTCCCGCTTTGCCCACGGCCTACATGAACCTCTTGGGCTAGCCTATAAAGAGGGTGCATATTACTTATCTCAGCGGGCGGAACTTAGTAAAATTCAGGATACTGACCAGGATGGAAAAGCAGACAAGTATGAGCCTGTTTACGTCTGGCCCCTTGAAGGTAATTATCATGAATACTCATATGGCCCAGTATTTCTACCTGATGGAGATATGCTCGTAACCCTGAACCTGGGGTGGATAGGAAGAGGGGCTAGCTTATCTAAATGGAGAGGCTGGATGCTCAGAATCACACCTGAAGGAGAAATGACACCCATAGCTACTGGAATGCGTTCTCCAGCCGGATTTGGCCTGAATGCAGCAGGAGATATTTTTTACACAGAGAATCAGGGAGACTGGGTAGGTTCCGGGAGAATGACCCATGTAGAAGTAGGAGACTTTGTAGGAAATCCAGCAGGGCTTAAGTGGACCGGAGAGGAAGAGTCGCCCCTTAGCCTGAAAGTAGAGGACATCATTGACACACTAGGATATACACTCTATGAATATGGTCAGGTCATCCCAGCAATCAAGCCTCCTTCCGTGTGGTTCCCCCATACTCTTATGGGGATCTCTACCTCAGATGTGCTACTGGTAGATAATGATAAATTTGGCCCTTTTGAGGGTCAATTACTGGTAGGCGATCAAGGCCACAGTAAAATCATGCGGGTGTTCCAGGAGAAGGTAAATGACACCTACCAGGGAGCCTGTTTTGGGTTCAGGGAGGGATTTTCCTCTGGTGTACTTCGTATTACATGGGGGCCTGAGGATGATATTTACGTAGGAATGACCAGCAGAGGGTGGGCATCCACCGGAAAAGCTCCTTTCGGGCTGGAAAGGCTGGTAGCCAGTGAGAATACGCCCTTTGAAATGCAAAAAATAGAAGCCCAACCTGACGGGTTCCTAATTACCTTCACAGAAGAGATAGATCCCACTACTGCCCAGGATCCTGCTTCTTACCAACTTACCGACTTTACCTACAAATATCACCATATTTATGGGAGCCCTACTATCAACCAGCAAACTAAAATGATCCATCACGTGATGCTGGGTGAAGACGGGAAAAGTGCCAGGCTCTACTTTCCTGATATGCGTGAAGGCTACGTATATGAAGTAAATGCTAAGGGGGTGAAGTCTACTAAGGATGAGGCTATCCTTCATCCTGTAGCCTACTATACCTTGAATTTTATCCCTGAAGGAGAAGGGATGGATATGAATATGGCTTCTATTAGTGAAGCTTCCGCTACTTCCATGGCAGCTTCTCCTAAACGGATTACCAGTATGCCCACCTCATGGTCTTCAGGGCCTGACCAAACTGTGGATATAGGCACCCTGCCGGGACTTAAGTATGATGTAGCAGAAATCAGGGTGAAGGCAGGGGAGAAAGTACGGCTCAATTTCAATAATAATGATGATATGCTCCATAACCTCCTGATAGTCAAACCAGGAAAAGCAGATGCTATCGGACAATTAGCCATGGAACTGGGACTGCAAGGACAAGAAAAGGGATACGTCCCAGCCTCAGCAGATGTGCTGTATCACACCGGCTTACTACAACCTGAAAGTATAGAAATCATCTATTTTGAAGCTCCCTCCACTCCAGGAAAGTATGAGTATGTGTGTACCTATCCAGGGCATTCTCAACTGATGCGGGGAGTGCTGGTAGTAGAATAATGCATAGAGATGCCCACCGTTAATTAGGTGGGCTCATATTATCAGCCATGAGCCCACCATTTTAATGGTGGGTTGCGGGTCCTATAAGTTACAATACCACGCCAGATACCGTTTGACCCTACTTACCATCCGCCCTAGCCCAACGGTATAACGGGAATGTTAGTTTTGATACCATGAAACTCTTCAAAAGAATCCTTCTTTCTATATTGGTTCTGTTCCTTGTAGGAATTCTAGCCTTTGGGATCATCATCAAAAGAAATTCCTTCCAGTTAACAGATTGGGAGCCACTCCCCAGCATGCAGGCCATGGTCATGCCTGAAAGGCCCAACATCCTACTGCTGGTAGCAGAGGATATGAGCGCCCGAGTAGGTGCTTTTGGAGATGAGTTAGCCAATACGCCCAATATTGACGAACTGGCAAGCATAGGGGTCCGCTACCCCAACACTTTCACTACGGCAGGAGTATGTGCCCCAAGCAGGGCTGCCCTCATTACAGGTATGCACCAGATCTCCATGGGTGGGCAGCATATGCGTACCAGCACACGACCTGAAGGCGCATACAAATGTGTTCCTCCTCCTAATGTGAAAGCCTTTCCAGAGCTGTTAAGACAGGAAGGTTATTTCACCTTTAATACTGCCAAGCAGGACTATCAATTTAGTGGAACTATGCCGGGCTCCGGTCCCTTTACCATATGGGATGAGGAGAATAATTCCGATATGTGGAGAAACAGACAGAATGACCAACCCTTCTTCGGGATGGTCAACTTTATGGTAACCCATGAAAGTGGCGTCTTTACTCCCCTGGGCCATAAACCCAATAGCCTCGTACATTTCCTTCTGCAAGTATACAGATGGCTAAGCCTTCCCGGACATAGAGATCTCCCTAAGACTGATCCCGCTAAAGTAGACCTACCTCCCTATTACCCAGATCGGCCTACCATCAGACAAGATGTAGCTCGTCATTATGACAACATCGCCAGCATGGATGCAGAAGTGGGGAATATTTTGGATAAGCTGAAAAAGGATGGCCTGATGGAAAGCACCATCATCATCTGGACTACGGACCATGGAGATGGCCTGCCCAGAGCTAAACGGGAGCTCTATGACTCCGGCATCAAAGTCCCTATGGTCATTTACTATCCTCCAGCTTTTAGGCCTTCGAATGTAGAAGTGGGAGGAGTGGATGAAAGGCTGATCAGCTTTGTGGATCTGGTTCCGACTATTGTATCTGTGGCTGAAACTCCCCTTCCCGACTTCCTTCAGGGGAAAAGTCTGTTGGATAC
>JBCCLI010000420.1:0-5642 GCA_039026975.1 Bacteroidota bacterium
AAGATTTATCATATGTAGAAATAATAATATGTTACGAATGGTTCGGTATTCAGTTTCAAATCATTGGGTATTCTAATGTTTTTGTAGTGGCTTCTTCAGGGATACTTACCTATTCTACATGCAAGGAGAATCGTATATTTCTCATAATTATTAAGCTAAACGAGTAGGTTTTGGATATAAGGAGGTAATTTTAGAATAGAGATGGTTTGGATTTCCTTCAGAAAAATTGAGCTTGTAGAAATTGAGAAAAGCATTTCAGTATCCTTCTAAAGGCACCTATCATACTAACCATTGATCAGCATGGAAATTGATATTAAGGAAAGAGATAGTAAAGGATTTGCCATAGCCCGTGAAGATGGGATAAAGGCTGGGGTAATGACTTATTCTAATCCGGGAAGTGATTTTATCATTATAGATCATACAGAGGTAGCGCCTGCCTTTAAAGGAAAAAGTGTGGGCAAGCAGCTCCTTTTTAAGATGGTAGAAATGGCAAGAGAGAAAAATATCAAAATTCTCCCATTATGTCCATTCGCGAATGCGATGTTTAAGAAACTACCTGAAATAGGGGATGTGCTGAGAGCTTAACCTGCTGATAACCTGACCCGCTGGAGCAGCGTATCCGTTTTCCTTCTTATAATATGTATGTTTCAAGTCATTTTAGTATTCATTTACCTGAATACTATTTTGTTTTTGAATTTATGACTAAGGCAAGAATAGAAAGCCTATTTCTAGCGTTTAATTAGGGTCCTGGTATTTTTGGGTAGGAAGAAATCCTTGGAGAAGTTGTACGGAAGGATTGATAGCTTTTCCAAGATTCCCGTATGGCCATGATAGATGGAGCAGGTTAATAGTCCTGCTAGTTCCGGCATTTTTTTGGTGAGGATACTCTCGTAAAAGGATATGATTTTTAACTCGTCTGGATTTCTTCTATTTCTTCCTCTCACCTTTCTAGTGTATTGGGTGATAGGATCCAGGCAAAGAAACCTTCAAAATATCCTTATTCTCCTGGCTAGCTACGTATTTTATGGCTGGTGGGATTGGCGGTTTCTCTCACTTATAGGGATCAGTACCCTGGCTGACTTTTTCATAAGCCTGAACCTATCTACCAGTGATTCAGCCAGGAAAAGGAAGGGATTACTCTGGCTGAGTTTGCTGCTAAACCTGGGGCTGTTGGGCTTTTTCAAGTACTATAATTTCTTTGTGGACTCCCTTCAGGCGGCCCTCATACAGTTAGGGATGAACCTACATCCGTGGACATTAGAGATCATTCTTCCTGTAGGAATCTCATTTTATACTTTTCAGACGCTTTCCTACACCTTAGACATCTATCATAAGAAGATTATCCCCACTAAGGATTTGATCAGTTTTGCTGCTTTTGTAGCCTTTTTCCCTCAGCTGGTAGCAGGGCCTATTGAAAGGGCTAAACATCTACTCCCCCAATTTGAGCGGGAGAGATATTTCGATCTAGCGGAAGCCATTAGGGGAATTTCCATGATTCTATATGGATTTGTGAAAAAAGTGGTTATTGCAGACAGGTTGGCCATATACGTTGATTCTGTCTTTGGGGCAGTAGAGGCCCAAAATTCTCTTTCCCTATCTATAGGATTGATTTTTTTCTCTTTACAGATTTATTGTGATTTCTCCGGCTATTCCTTAATAGCTCGCGGTGTTGCCAAACTGTTCGGGTTTGAGATCATGATTAACTTTAACAAGCCGTACTTAGCCTCCTCTATTACGCAGTTCTGGAGAAGATGGCATATTTCCCTTTCTACATGGTTTAGGGATTATGTATATATTCCTTTGGGGGGAAACCGTATATCACTTCCACGTACTTATGTCAATATCTTTCTCGTTTTTCTTCTCAGCGGGCTATGGCATGGTGCTAATTGGACCTTTGTGATATGGGGGGCGCTTCATGGGGTGTACCAACTGATCTACCTGAGTTACGCGAAATTAGTAGCATCCCCTAGAAAAGAAAGTTGGGCCAGAACCATAGGGAATACCTTACTGGTATATATAGCTGTCTGCTTAGCTTGGGTATTTTTTAGGGTGGATTCCCTACCTGATGCTATGCTATATCTTCAGAAATTAGGAGAGGGAACCCTTCCCACTAACCTTATGCAATTATCAGCAGAGAAAGGACCTTTTAATCTTTTCCTGAGTGTAGTGGGAATAGGTATCCTACTAGCCTCCTATTTGCTTCCAGATCAGCTGAAGTTTAGGAAGCCTATTCAGCATGTCCTTTTTGCAAGTATAAGTATCATCATTATCATCACCTTAGGTATCAATGGAGAACCGACCTTTATTTACTTCCAGTTTTAGGGGCTTAGCTACCTATTTGCTCCTCATTTGCCTAATTTTGATGGGGGTAGGCTTAGGAATAAATGGGCTTTTCGAGAGCCAGATTATTTATGCCCCCAGCATTAGTGGTGCAGCTAAGGTAAACCGGATGCTAACGATCCATGAACCTACGGAAATTCCTATCCTGGGATCATCAAGGGCTGAATGCAGTTACCAGCCGTCTATACTGGGCCCTTCCTACTATAATTATGGGATTCCTGGTTCTGACGCTAATGTGTGGTTATTTTTTCTGGAGAAAGAACTAGAGAAGGAAAGGCAGACTCCCATTTTGATCAACTTTGACATAAAGGGATTTACCAGGAGCATAGGAGATGAAGGAAACTACATTCCCAATTTCCCGGCAACCCTTCCCGTCCTGAAAGAAAAAGCTAACTCCTGGTACTATGTTCCCTTTGTGAAATACTTTGGCTGGTATGAGTCTTATGTGAAGTATTACTTGAATGAGAAAAGTGCGTTTACCAAGTATATAGATAGAGGGGCCTCTAATGAGAAAAACGTATTAACACCTGAGCAGTTTGATCGCTTGGTAGCCAAGAGGAAGCAGACTAGAGCTAAGTTCACCTATGAGAAGGAACTCGTTAATAAGTTTCATACCCTCCTCTCTGGTACAGAGAGACAGATATACCTGGTCATAGCACCCTATCATTCTTCCTACTTCGAGTTATTTCTAAACCCTGAGGAGCTGCAAGACTACCTAAATAAGCTCTTCCGCTTTGAAAATGTAAAGGTATTTGACTTGAGATATACTGCCATAGATGAGGAGGAGTTTTTTAACACTACTCACCTTAACTATAAAGGAGCAGTTCGCTTTTCCCAGGAAGTAAAACAACTGATAGCAGCCTCAGAAGGTAAAAATCTAATCCGCTAATAGGTATAGCTACCCTGAGAGGGCTTACATTTTACCTGCTAAGTAGGTAATTCTCCCAGAACTATTTAGCTTAGAAGGAAGATGAGTCAACGGCAAATCATTTTCAGCCTTTTTACAGTCCTGATAGTGGCTTTCCTGCTAGGGCTAGCAGCTTCTCAGCATGGACAGCAAGTGGCTGGTGTCCCCATTTTTCTCATATGTGTAGGAGTTGCTTTTATGGTAAATGGGCTGGCCTTTATTCCTGCCTACTTATTACAGACAGAAAAATTCTATGACCTGATAGGAAGTGGAACGTTCCTCAGTATGGTCATATTGGCAGTAAGTTTAAGTGAGCAGGTAGACATACGCGCTACCCTGGTATCCTTACTAGTGAGTATATGGACGATAAGGTTGGGGGGCTTTTTATATATGAGAATAAAAAAGGCAGGTAAGGATGAAAGGTTTGATACCATAACACCAAATCCACTTAGGTTCTTGAACGCATGGGCGCTTCAAGCCTTATGGGCTGTCTTTACAGCAGCACCTGCCTTGATAGTCATTACAGCTGATAAGAGGGTAGAGGCTGATGTCTTTCTTTTCGTTGGACTATTAGTTTGGGTAGCAGGTTTCAGCTTAGAAGTGGTAGCTGACCGTCAAAAACGTAAATTTAGAGCTGCCCCTGCTAATCAAGATAGGTTTATTCAATCAGGCCTTTGGGCACATAGCAGGCATCCTAATTATCTGGGAGAAATCCTACTATGGGTAGGGATAACCCTTATGGCTCTGCCTGTATTCAGCGGGTGGCAGTGGGTAAGTCTGCTATCACCCGTTTTTGTATGGCTGTTACTTACAAGGGTAAGTGGTATCCCTATGCTGGAACGCAAAGCAGACAAGAAATGGGGAGGAAAGCCAGACTATGAACGCTACAAGCTACATACTCCTGTGTTACTACCATGGATTCAAAAAAAGAAAACAGCTGATACCACCTATTAATAAAAAGGAGGTCTTTTAGAGGAGAGAATATAGAAGCTTCCTTCTGTCAGGATGATTCCATCTTGATGGTAGTTACCTTAGTAAAAGTAAAGTGAAGTTATCTGTCCTCCAGTTAATTTATTTTCTTGCTATCCTTCAGGGGCTTGCTATCTGTGCCTTACTGGCTTTATCCAGGTATTTTAGGAGCAAACCCAATTTTTACCTGGCCCTTTCCTTTGGGACTGTTGCGGTGACGGGGTTGATCTATTGGTTTATAGCATATGGGTATGAACCGGTGTACATGACCATCCTCAACAATATCATGTGGGAATACCTATTTCCTGTTCCCTTTCTCATGTACTGCCTACATGCTACTAAGCACCCTCAGAAGGATCTTCCCCTATGGAATCTCCTCTACCTGCCTTTTTTCATTACCCTTGTTATTAATTTAGTAGTTGACCTGGACCAGCAGGCACATCTCTATACCATCCTTAAGCCAGAGGATGAGGTCTGGCTAGACACATACTTTTACTGGGAAGATATAGGAACGCTCGTTTTTGCCCTGTCTCTTTTTATGTATGCCTTTTCCATTATCTGGGTAGTTAGGGGGACTCCTGCTTTTAAATGGCCTATGCAGGTTTGGATGATGAGCATGGCCATCATTTTATTCTGGGTGCTTAGCTGGTTAGCTAATGCTATTTGGGGCGTAGACTTGGTAAACTATCTGTGGGCCTCCCTAAACCTACTGTTCTTCTGGATAAACATAAAAGGGATCAGCCAATTTAAGTTGGCAGAGGACAGATTTGAAATTCGGACCAAGCAGGCAGAGCAGATCCAGAATGTGAATAGGCAGGGTATACTCTCAGCAGAAGGCTGCGAGAATCCCTATTTTGAAAGACTGGAAAAGATGATGCGAACAGGAAAGCTGTTCAGAGATCCCGGCCTGAACAGGGAATTAGTGGCTGATCGTCTGGGGATTAGCACGGGATATCTATCTCAGGTAGTCAGTAATTGTACAGATCACAATTTCTCTGAGTATATTAATGCCTACCGGGTGGCAGAAGTGAAAGACCTACTGGAAAATCCTGACTTTTCCCAATACAGTTTATTGGCCATAGGCCTGGAAGCAGGCTTTAATGCTAAGTCCACCTATTTCTCTGTCTTCAAAAAAATAGCGGGAATGACCCCTAGTGAATACAAAAAATCCCTCGGTTAATAAATTTGGACTTCCATTCTGAGCATTTGAGACCCACTTTTTAGGCTTTTCCCGTAACTGTGGGAAAAACCATTATATGAAAAAACCACTAGCCTCTATGCTCTTATGCTTAATAAGCATTGCAGGCGTATTCTCACAATCACTTAATACTGTCCGGGTAGGAGGGGTTGCAGAGACTATCTCCCTTCCCTTCCAGTTCAATGATCCTCTGAAAGGAGGCCTTGAACTAAGCACGGATCTATGGTA
>JBCCLI010000421.1:0-5623 GCA_039026975.1 Bacteroidota bacterium
ATTTGTGTATGGCCTACCAGAACTCAACAGAGAAGCCATCAGGAACGCAGATAAACTCGCTAATCCAGGCTGCTTTGCCACCTGTATACAGTTGGCACTGCTCCCCTTAGCTAAAGCCGCTAAGCTGGGCAAGGAGGTTCATGTGCATGCCATCACAGGTTCCACCGGGGCGGGCCAGAAGCCGGTTTCCACTACCCACTTCAGCTGGAGAAATAATAATCTTTCCATCTACAAGGCATTCTCCCATCAGCATCTTGGAGAAATACATCAGTCTGCTAACCAACTTCAGCCTGATTATCAAACTCAAATTAATTTTCTCCCTATGCGTGGAGATTTTCCCAGAGGGATTTTTGCTTCTACTTACCTGGAATTTAAGGAAGAGCAAGAGGTAGCAGAAAAATTGTATAATGAGTATTATGAACCACACCTCTTTACACACGTGAGCACGCAAAATCCACATTTGAAGCAGGTAGTTAATACTAATAAAGCCATTCTATATGTGGAGAAGCATGATAATAAGCTGTTGATCATCAGTATGATAGACAATCTACTAAAAGGAGCCTCCGGGCAAGCCGTACAAAATATGAATCTCATGTTTGGGTTACCGGAAGAGATGGGACTCAAACTCAAAGCAATTGCCTTCTGATATGGACTTATTCAACGTATACCCTGTATTCGACCTGGAGCCAGTTGTGGCGGAAGGAGCATGGCTTTGGGATAAAGCCGGCAATAAATACCTGGACTTATATGGAGGGCATGCTGTCATCTCCATTGGACACACCCATCCCCATTTTGTGGAGAGACTAGAGGATCAGCTTAATAAGCTAGCCTTTTACTCTAACTCTGTCCAAAATAACTTACAAAAGGAGCTAGCAAAAAAACTTGGAGAAATGTCTGGCTATGAAGATCATGCTCTCTTCCTATGTAACTCAGGAGCGGAAGCCATAGAGAATGCCCTCAAACTAGCTTCCTTTCATACTGGGAGAAAAAAAGTTCTGGCCATTACCCGGGCTTTTCACGGAAGAACAGCCGGAGCAGTAGCCATCACCCATAATCCCAAAATTCAGGCACCTGTCAATGAGGTTTCCCATGTGGACTTTATTAGCATGAATGATGAAGCGGCCCTGGAAGCACATCTTCAGAGCCAGGAATACTGTGCCTTCATAGTGGAAAGTATACAAGGAGTAGGAGGCATACATATGGCTAGTAATTCCTTTCTGCAGGCCGCCAGAAAGTTATGCAGCCAGTACGGAACCATGCTTATAGCAGATGAGATTCAAGCTGGATTTGGACGTTCCGGTAAATTCTTTGCCCATCAGCATGCAGGTATAAAGGCAGATATCATTCCCATAGCTAAGGGGATGGGAAATGGCTTCCCAGTAGGAGGGGTACTCATTAGTCCTGAAATTGAAAGCTGGTACGGAATGCTAGGAACTACCTTTGGGGGGAACCATTTGGCTTGCGTAGCCACCTTAGCAGTGTTAGAAGTAATAGAACAGGATAGACTCATGGATCATACAGCTACTTTAGGGGCAGCTTGGATGAAGGAGTTGGAAAAAATTCCCGGAGTAGAAGAAGTGAGAGGGAGCGGTCTTATGATAGGGTTGGAGCTAGCCTCCCCTGCTAAACCTATCCGTAAGCAGCTGCTCTTCAGCCATAAAATATTTACAGGATCTTCTTCTGAGCCTAATGTACTCCGTTTGCTGCCTCCTCTCTGTATTGGTGAAGCAGAAACAGACATGTTTGTTAAAGCGATGAATAAGGTAATGGTTAGTCCTATCGCATAAGCTTATCTGAAACTATTAGGGCTGACAGGATAAGTGTTGATTTATGGTGTTGCGTCAAATTAAAGAATAGCTAAAACAGGTAGAGAGTTCCTCCACGGGTTACGTGGGTAAGAAGCGTTACCTTGGAGGAACCAAGCGTTTTTACCTTCTTTTTTGTGATTGTAAAGATAAGATCCTGCGAAATGCGGCGTAGCACTAGAAAAAAGAAATTCTATAATGCACAGTTGAAAAAGCATGAATCATTTTCTCTCTGTAAAAGACGTAGACCAAGTAGATAATTGGCTGACAGAAGCCCTTTCCATCAAAGAAAATCCCTTTCAGTACGCAGAACTCGGAAAGAATAAGACTTTGGGATTGATCTTTTTTAATTCCAGCTTGAGAACGCGTATGAGCTCCCAGCGAGCTGCCTATAACCTGGGCATGAACGTCATTGTGATGAATGTGGGGACAGATAGTTGGAAGCTGGAGTTTGAAGATGGTAGTGTCATGGCAGGAGATAAAGCAGAGCACGTGAGAGAAGGAGCCGCAGTGATGGGGCAGTACTGTGATATACTGGGCGTACGTGCCTTTGCTGGGTTGACTGACCGTGAGAAAGACTATCAGGAAGAGGTGCTAACAGCTTTCCAGGCGTATGCTGGTGTTCCCATTATCAGCCTGGAATCAGCTACACGCCATCCGCTACAGTCATTTGCGGATCTGATTACCATTGAAAGTACCAGGAAGAAGGCCAGACCTAAAGTAGTGCTTTCCTGGGCACCACATCCCAGAGCCCTGCCCCAGGCAGTAGCTAATTCCTTTGCAGAATGGATGTTGGAAGCAGAGGTAGATTTGTCTATCACTCACCCAAAGGGCTATGAACTAGACCCTGAATTTGTGAAAGATACCCCTGTGATCTATGACCAGGAGGAAGCCTTTGAGGGAGCTGATTTTGTATATGTAAAAAACTGGTCTTCCTATAAGCGGTATGGACAAGTTCTGAATACAGAGGTAACTTGGCAGGTGAGAGAATCTTTATTCACGGAGAATAGCCAATGCTACGTCATGCACTGTCTCCCTGTGAGGAGAAATGTAGTCTTGGCAGATGATATCCTGAATGGCCCCCGTTCTTTAGTCATAGAACAGGCAGCCAATAGGGTAGTATCCGCCCAAACTGTTCTCAAACAAATGCTCACAACATGAAAATACTACATGGGTTTATTCTGGCTAGCCTTCTTCTCATGCTAGCACCCTCCCTTTCCGGACAGGGAGTGAGCCGTTCCGGCCCTGATGAAGTCATTCTCCACAAGTGGAAAGCGGATGAGAGCTTCACCACCTTTATGAGTCGGTTTGAAGGAAAAGTGGTATATGTGGATGTTTGGGCCAGCTGGTGTATTCCCTGCAGACATGAGTTTGAATATGCGAGAGAATTGAAAAAAGAGTTTGCTAATGAGGACGTTATCTTCCTGTATATCAATGTAGACCTGAACTCCGGTCCCTGGGAAAGAGCCATAGAAAAATTTGACCTAATGGGGCATCACCTGACCTTGACTTCTAGCCAACGTAAAACTTTCCAGGATGCCTACGGGATCAAGGGCTACCCTACCTATCTACTATTTGACAGAAGCGGAAAACTAAAGAAAAAAGATGCGCCCTGGCCCAGTCAAGGGAAATCCCAAAAAGCTATCCGAAAGCTCCTATGAAAGAAGTGCTGGTCATGAAAATTGGAGGGAAGGTCATAGATGATCTACCTGCCTTACAAAGCTTTTTAACTTCCTGGGCCAAACTTCCCGGAAAAAAAATACTGATACACGGTGGAGGAAAATCCGCTACGCAGGTAGCTGCCAAGTTAGGAGTAGATGCCCCCATGATTCAAGGGAGGAGAATCACCAATGAAGGTATGCTGGAAGTGGCTATGATGGTGTATGGAGGATTGGTGAATAAACGCATAGTAAGCTTTCTGCAAAAGCTGGACGTAAATGCTTTGGGATTAACTGGCGCAGATCTGAACGTAATTAAAGCCCACAAACGGCCTGTAAAGGAGATAGACTATGGCTTTGCAGGAGACATAGATGCAGTAGATGGAGACATACTTAGCTATCTACTTGAAAAAGGAATTACACCTGTCATGGCGCCCCTTACCCATGATCAGCAAGGCCAAATGCTGAACACCAATGCAGACACTATAGCGGCTACCGTAGCTTCAGCCCTTTCCAGTCATTTTTCAGTCAGGCTCATGTACACTTTTGAAAAAGCAGGGGTACTAACTGATGCGGAGGATGAAAATAGTATCATTCCCGAACTTACGCCCGCTTTATATGCCAGCTATAAGGCTGATGGAACTATAGCAGATGGCATGATTCCCAAGCTTGACAATGCTTTTTCTGCCTTAAAATCAGGGGTGAAAGCTGTTTATATTGGAAAGCAAGAAGCTATGCACACTATTTACCAACCTTCTTTTAGCGGAACCACCATATGCCAATCCTAAACCAGCAAATTACAGAAGATTGTATCCAGCTCCTCCAGCAACTCATAGGAATTCCCTCTTTAAGCAGAGAAGAGAACCTAACAGCTGAAGCACTCTTTCAATTCTTCCAGCAGCAAGGGCATTCTCCCCATAAGCAGGGAAATAATATCTGGGTAGTCAATCAGGCCTATCATCCTGATCTTCCTACCATTCTCCTAAACTCTCATCATGACACCGTCAAGCCTACTCAGGGATGGACGTATGAGCCTTTCACGGCTACACTGGAAGATGATAAACTGACCGGTCTGGGAAGTAATGACGCGGGAGGTCCTTTGGTTTCTCTCATAGCCACCTTTCTGCATTATGCTGAAGCAGAAAATCTACCCTTTAACCTGATCATAGCAGCTACTGCAGAGGAAGAAATTTCCGGGAAGAACGGCATAGCCTCTATCCTGGAAAAAATAGGCCCTGTAGACCTCGGCATCATAGGCGAACCTACCCAAATGCAGATGGCCATTTCCGAAAAAGGGCTGATGGTCCTTGACTGCTACGCCAAGGGAAAATCAGGCCACGCCGCCAGAGAAGAAGGGATTAACGCCATTTACCAAGCCCTGAGAGACATACAGTGGTTTAGAGAATTTGAGTTTGAAGAGGTTTCCCCCTTCCTGGGAAAGGTCAAAATGAGTGTTACACAAATAGACGCCGGAATCCAGCATAACGTAGTCCCTGATAGCTGCCACTACGTAGTAGACGTTCGCACAAACGAGCTGTACTCTAATCAGGAAGCCTTCCGTATCATAGATCAGGCAGTAGCCTCTGAAGTGAAACCCAGATCTTTCCGTCTTAACTCTTCCAGGCTGCCAGTGGAACATCCCATTGTTCAGAAGGGCATCAGCATGGGGAGAAAATACTTTGGTTCTCCCACCTTGTCAGACCAGGCACTTATCCCGTATCCTACCCTCAAAATAGGACCCGGTGATTCTGCCCGCTCACATACGCCTAATGAATACATTCTCCTACCAGAAATAAGAGAGGGAATAGACATTCTCATCAAACTGTTAGAGGGCTTGGAACTAAGGTCTTAGGTCCTTCTTTGCAGCTTTGTATGAGAAATATGTAGGTTAAGTCAAAAGATTTTTCGCCTCTACCTCAAACACGAATCATTCTCTCATTCAATCATTAAAATCAGGATGCAGTTAGCAGCTTCTGCACCGCTGGTGTAATCGCAAGCACTACTCCTCCTTTCCCTCCAGTAGCTTCATGGAGGATGAGTTGCCAGCTCTCCTTTTGCGCCTCAGAAAGATTTGTTTGATTGCTAATGGCGTCTATCAGTTGGATACCTACATCAGCTACCCGTTCCAGGTTTTGGGAATGAGCCATGATATTTTGCCGA
>JBCCLI010000422.1:0-5578 GCA_039026975.1 Bacteroidota bacterium
TCCTGCCTCATCCAGTACAATGCCAGGAAACCCCATGACTGCGCCCCATCCTTCTTCATAGAGATTCCCTTTTACACTACCAGCCTGCCAACTCCCTCCTATGCTGGAAAGGATGTGTTCATTAGGACGTCCCGGCCCTAGGGTTCCGTAGACGAAAAGTTTGTTCAGCATGTCAATGTGGCATAGTGGCTTGGAATAGGAGCTAGTTAGTGATTTAAAGTGGAATTTATTAATCCAGATGAATGGAATAATCCTTCTTATAGGCGAATTTTATAGGTTTTAAGTGCATACATAGTAACCCATCACCATGAACCGTTTTTCAATCCTGTTAAAAATCGCTGCTATCCTCTGGATCATTTGGGGGCTAGTCCACATGTTCGCCGGAGTTATGACCATAAACTTTGTCCTCTCAGGAGATATTTCTGGTGCTGTTTCCGGTATAGCTGATGCTGTAAATCCTGCCACCATTCAAATGGATTATCCGAAAGCAGCCGGTGGGGTCATCGCACAGCATGGATTCAATCTTATGTGGATTGGCGCAGTAACCTTCCTGTGTGCTTTTTTTGTTTGGCGGGGAAATAGCAATGCTATCTTCCTGGCAGCCATCACAGGCGGACTAGCTGACCTGGGTTACTTTATCTTTATGGATTTAGGCGGCTTTGTGAATTTTGTGCCTGGGACTGTTATGACATTAGTCTCTTCTGCCGCTATCATTTTAAGCTTCTATGCTTACTTTAAGGGGAAATCTTGAAGACGTAAGGATTTCTTAAGCTAAATAATTCACCCCCATATGAGACTAAGGAGTATCAGATTCTAAATAGAACTCGTGAATGAGATCCTTATCCGTGAGGTTGGCGTCTTGATGGCTTGTCATAAACCCCGATTTTTCAAGCAGGACTGTATGCAATAGATTCCCTACTAGGGAGGAATCTACTGCTAAGCTAAACATGCCTTGGGCATCAGTGGTATCTTTTTGACTTCCTAGGGATATAATCACACCTTCCAAAGAACCCTCATCACCTCTCACGTGGCCTTCCACGTTATACAGCTTATCTTTCCAGGCAAGCGAAATTCGTTCAGGGGTTTGGGAAATTTGGATGGAGGACTGTTGTAGTTTCCACAGAACAGACTTCAGGCTAATGGGGATAGCTTGGTCCCCTCCTCTTACTTGAACCAGTTGTACTTGTCCCTCAGGGGTGAGGGGTTGTTGGACTTGCTCGTTAGGTAGGTCTAATTGAAGGGTGTGTTCCATGTTGAAATGCTGTGTATTATCCACTCCATCAGGGTAGCTGATAGGGATGACGGCATTAAAGGGGGTGTTGTATTTCCAGTAGTTCCACCCCCCATAGCCAAGTCCTACTATTACCACGGCTGCTGCCAGGGTTGCAAGCCACGGGAAAGATTTTTTAGTAGGGAGCACCCAAAGATCCTCTGTCTGCTGGTATAGGGTCCAGGGTAGGCTGGAAGAATCATTTTTTCCATTCCTGCTAAATACTAAGTCGCCTCTTTGCTTGCCTACATCTCCTTTAGTTACGCCCTCCGCTTCCTGAAAACTTTGTCCGACCGGTCTACCTGCTGCCAGTCCTTTATAAAATTCTGTAGAAAAGCTTTGGGCTGCTTCATCATTAATAACGCTTTCTGTGAGCACTACTCGGGGGATATTAGCTCTCATAAGAGGAGCCGCCTGAGCAGCGGTAGCACATCCATTCATAAACACCAGTTCTAAGCCTTCCTGCGCACCCAGGAACTGGGCAAATCCTTCAATATCCAGCTTTCCCCCTCCCAGTAGTAGGTCTAAGTCATTAGCATGTCCACCGTAATGTAGGACCTTTACTCTGTCTCCAAATGCCCGAAAAGCTTCTGTAATATCAGTGGCTTGTACATTAGATAGGATTTCCAGATGAAGGAGATTTTTCTTAACCAGCGGATTAAGGGCTTGGGTAATGGTACGTTGCTCCTCTGCTATACTCCTCAAAAACTGCCCCTCTCTGTCATTGGCAAAGGCCAGGATAATTACGGGTGATTGACTCATGGTGTGATTCTGGGTTTGTACGCGAAATATATGTTATTGGCCTAATAGGGTTTTCACTTTTTTCATGTCGGGATGGGTAATACCTCTTTTTTCTAGTATTTGAATGTCTGACAGAAAGACTTCCTTAAAGGTAGTTTGACTGGCAGGAGCCCCTTCTTTGGCTACCCAAAGGGTGGGGAGAGCTTTATCTTCTTCTACCCCCTCCACTATTTTCCCATTGAGTGGCTGGGCATGTACAGTTGCAGTAAGGCAAAAGATCAAGTAGAGGAGAGAAAAACAGGCAGACCTTTTAGGAAGTATCTTCCTTGTGTTCAGGTGACTAGCTTGAATGAATGGGGGGCTGTTCATGGCGGTATGCTATGTATTATTACAAATTATTGAATTTTTATAGCTTATCAAATGTGGGAGATATGGCGGAAGCATACGCTAGGCCAGTGGTAGGCTTTAGTTGATAAGTGGCTGTGGCAGGGAGGAATTTGCTGGCTTATATTTCCTGGAATATGGTAGACATTCCTCAGGAATAGAGAAATGATAAGATTAGGGAAAGGCCATGACTTCCCATAATTTTGAAAAAGGCGATAGCAGGATAAATAGGCGGGAAGTGTGTATACTGAGAAGAAATCAAGGCTACTACCCCTACAAATATGAAATATTCACAAGTATTTTCTCCTGAAATTCTCCTAAAGAGAAGCTCATATATTTTTCTCTGTGTTATACTAAGCTTGCTGGGTACTTCCTGTACCTCTCCTCCTACGCAAACAAACACTCTCCCTAACGTAATCATCATTCTCACAGATGACCAGGGCTGGGGAGATCTGAGCCTGAATGGAAATACCAATCTCAGCACACCTAATATTGACGGCCTAGCGTATGCTGGTGCTACTTTTGAGAATTTTTATGTGAATGCTGTTTGTTCTCCTACCAGGGCTGAAATACTTACGGGTAGATATAGTTTCCGAAGTGGGATTTACAGCACAGGAGGGGGAGGAGAACGCATGGATATGGATGAAACTACATTGGCAGATGTATTTAAGGCGGCTGGATATGCGACTGCTGCCTATGGGAAATGGCATAATGGCATGCAGTATCCCTACCATCCTAACGCACGTGGATTTGATGATTTCTATGGATTCTGCTCTGGGCACTGGGGAAATTATTTCTCTCCTATGCTAGAACATAATGGAGATATAGTGAAAGGGGAAGGGTTTCTCATAGATGATTTTACGGATCATGGGATTGCATTTATGGAGAAAAATCAGGATAAGCCTTTCTTACTATATCTGCCTTTTAATACGCCACATACCCCCTTCCAGGCTCCTGAGAGGAACTGGGCTACGTTTAAAGACAAAGAAATAGCTATGCGTTCTCAGGTTGGGGAAGAAGATGTAGTTGATACGAGAGCTGCGCTGGCCATGGTGGAAAATATAGATGAAAATGTAGGGCGTATCATAGCTACCACCCAAGCGCTAGGGATAGAGGAGAATACTGTTATCCTGTTTTTTAGTGACAATGGACCTGCGAGATATAGGTGGAATGGAGGTATGAAGGAGAGAAAAGGAAGTACCAATGAAGGGGGGGTGAGATCTCCACTAGTCATGAAATGGCCCAGCGGGATCCAGGCAGGAAAGAAAATTGAGCGCCTGGTCTCTGTAACGGATCTCTTACCTACCTTGGCTAATATGTGTGGCATCCCCTATGAGACTAATAAGCCGCTGGATGGGATCAGTATCAGCAAAACCCTCACCACTGAGCAAGCAAGCTGGGAAGACCGCTACATCCTGAATAACTGGAAGAATCAAATCAGTATTCGAAGCCAGAAGTATAGGCTTAGCCGAGATGGGGAGCTGTATGATATAGAAAAAGATCGGGGGCAGTACATAGACCTGAGTGAAGAATTGCCAGAAGTTAAAGCTGCTATGCAAGAGGTAGCGGAAGATTTTCTGAGACAAAGAAGAGAAGAGCTTCCCACTGTAGATAAGCGGCCTTTTTACCTGGGGCATCCAGGCATGACCTTTACCCAGATTCCCGCTAGAGATGGGACAGCTCATGGGAATATCAAGCGGTCAAATCGCTGGCCTAACTGCTCTTTCTTTACTAATTGGTCCAGCCTGGAAGATAGTATTAGCTGGGAGGTAGAGGTTCCTCAGGAAGGCACCTTCAGGGTTCACCTATACTACAGCTGTCCTGAAGGAGATCAAGGGTCAACCTTTCAATTATCTGTAGGAGAAAGTAAGCTGGAAGCTAACATTTTGGAAGCGCATGACCCTCCTCTTCGTGGGATGGAGGAAGACCTGGCCCCTAGAATAGAATCCTATGTGAAAGACTGGAAAGTAAGTGATATAGGAACCATAGAACTATCAGCAGGTAAAGCTACTATGAGCCTGAAAGCCCTGACCATGCCAGGAGCATCCGTAATGGATTTTAGGTTACTCCTATTTGAGCGGCTGGAAGAGGAAGGATAGGCTTAATCAGCATTGAGCTTAACTGTGATTTCCCAAATCGGGAATGGCTAGCGTCAGGATAACTACTTTAGCTGTAATAACCAGAGAATCCATCCATACTCTGGAATAAATCAGTGGGGGATCAGCAAAAAGCGTCCCAGACGAGGTCATTGAGGCTCTCGAAACGACAATGTTATATGGAACTGTTACTTCAAGACCTTCAGGATCACTCTTTCTTAGCGCTTTATGATGTTAGAAGATTAATTTAATCACTTACTTCTTCTATGCTTCTAAAGAGTATCTGCCAATGAAGATCTGATTTGAGCTACGTCTGAAGAAGTGATAGGAGAAGCTTGATTTCCAAAGTCATTTCTAACGTAGGTGAGAACATAAGCTATATCTTCATCAGAAAGATAGCTTAGACTGGGCATGACATTAGAATAGGTCTCATCTTCTATGACTATGGGTTCATTCAGTCCATTTAGGACCACCTTTATTAACCTGCTCTTATCTCCTAATACCCAGTCTGTCCCTATTAAGGGTGGATTTAATCCAGGGACTCCACCGCCATCCACTTGATGACAACTCAGGCAGCTAGCATCATAGACCTCTTTCCCCAAAGCTAACTCAGCCTCGGACACTGCCGAGCTTTCCATGGCATCCCCTTCTGAAGGAGGGGGTGAACCACAGGAAACACATACCCATAGCATGACCGTGAGGCTGACTTGTGTGAGGCTTCTGTGCATGTACTATCTGGAAGTTAGTCGCTGGTCTTCATAACTCACTTTCCAAATTCTCCCAATTTTGGAATCTGAGATAAAGAGAGAGCCATCAGGTCCCTCCGCTAGCCCTACAGGTCTATAAGTAGAATTTCTCGGAGACTTCTCCTCTCCCGCAAAACCGTCCATGAAAATCTCATACTCCTTAGCAGGATTACCATTCTCGAAGGGGAGGAATACTACAAAGTAGCCTGCCTGTTCCAGAGGCGCTCTGTTCCACGAACCATGGAAAGCAATGAAAGCACCGTTCTTATATTTTTTAGGAAACTGTTCTCCTGTGTAGAAAAGAATATCATTGGGTGCCCAATGCCCAGGAAACCCATAAA
>JBCCLI010000423.1:0-5577 GCA_039026975.1 Bacteroidota bacterium
GGAAAGGATGAGAACACCCTCCCACAAGTAGTTTCTCTTTTCCTACTGGAAATGATCTCTTCTCCACTTACCATCTGGAAGCTTCCATTTACCGGAAAGCTACCCATCATTACCTCAAAAGCTAGCATAGACTAGTATTCAAACCGTTACCTGTAGGTATCATAAGATATAAACTGTCAAAGGATACAACCTAAATTTGACAGTCTCATGAATGGGTTCATCTTCATCTTCAGCATGTTGGTCATTGTTCCATTTGTTTCCGCTCAAGACTTTGGTTACTACACTTTTAATGTAGAATCTACTAGCACAGCTTTTAGGGAAGATGGGTCTTACACTTACACGCCAGCTAGCCCTGGCAAGCTGCACTCTGTCAGCAACTTAACCTATGATGGAGTTACCTCCAAAGATGATAGAGTCAGAAGAGAAGTAGCTCTCAGGGTACAGATATTAGTAAGAGGAGATGGACCATATACAAGAAATAGACTAAGAGAATCTACCCACAGTATCTTCCAGCAGACTGTATCCAGCCCTCTATCTAGGTTTAACGCTACCCTAGATAATAGAGACCGGCAAACTGTGGCCTCCTGGCTTTCCATAAGATTTACTTTCTCCCTTGAAGAATAATTTTCACGTAGGTAACTCGTATTCTTGTCCCCCATCATCTAGGTGTTGGGGGATTTTTTTAGTACACCAAAAAGCCTGCTCACACTTTCGCAGGAGCAGGCTACTATATGTCTTACTTGTATGTCTTATCTACGGCTTGATAATTTTTCCTTACGTTTGATCAGCTGCTTCTTGAGCTGCTGATATACGGTGTTCATAGCCGTTTCAAACTTTCCAGAAATAGCATGGGAGAAGATAGGGGGGCCAGGGAGAAAAAGTTCCACTTCCGCCACTTTGTTAGCCTTGGGATTAGTATCATCAATCTTGAGATACACCTCAGCGTGAAGCAGCTTATCACTGTATTGCTCCAGCTTGGAAAGCTTCTTCTGAACGTACTGCTTAAGGTCTTCTCTGGCGTGGAAGTGAAGGGATTGAATTTGTACTTTCATAATTTTTGCCTTTTTATAAGATAAGAAATTTAGCCCAAATTTTCAAGCAGTAGTATGCCCTTCAGCAGAAGCGAAACTGACTATTATCACTTCCGTTTTGGAAGAAAATGATATAACATAAAAAGACAAAAAAGTAATATTTACTTAGCCACACTTAAGCACCCTAAAAATCATGTCTACCAGATAATCCAGGATTTCTTCATCATCACCTCCTGAAATTTCAGTCAAGGAGGGAAGGTGAAGGGAGAAAAACTTCTGGTGGTGCGCGCTTTCTACAGCAGTAGAAATGAGGGTAGTGGGGTAAGGATAGTCAGGATTAATTTGTTTGGCTATGCTAGCAATGTTTTTGCACACTCGCTTGTAACTGAGGAAAGCCCCCTCATTATTAATCTCGTCTACTTCCTTACTGAGGTATGCTTTAGGAGACTCATTCAGTACAATCCGATGAAGAGCCTCAGCATCTTTCTGCACAAAATCAGCAAATTCGTGAGGCTTAGTGATGATTTTAAAGGCAATGGTCAGCTTTTCTTTGAGGTCGAAAATATTGTTAGTGCTGAACATGAGCTGGTAGTCCAACCAATTCCAGTACCATGAAACAAGATAGATAAGAAGCTTATGTTTATTCTCAAAGTACCTATAAATAGAGGCTTCAGTAGAATTTATTTCTACTGCTAACTTCTTAAAAGTAAAATGCTCAAACCCAAGCTCATCTATGAGCTTGATCCCATATTCCACTATACTCCTACCCAGCTTACTACTTTCAGGGTCTTTTAAAAAGAGCTTCTCGTTTATTCTTATCTGTATCAAAACAAAAGTTTATCAGAATAAGCTAATAAAATATTAATCATCAAACTATAGAAATGGTTGGCTAATTGTGAGAATTTCTTTGAGAATTTCCGGAGTTCCTTGAATTTCCCCCGTTTCTCCCGGATTGATTTCTCCTTCTATTTCCTGACCGATTCTTATTATATCGCTTTTTATTATTCTTTCTATAGTTCCCTCTTCCATTACCCCTTCTCCCGGGATCATCCGAAGAATAGTAGGGCGTTTCTCCCAGCTCCTCAGGTACCTTCATGATAGGGACACTTTTTTGGATGAGTCGCTCTATGGAGCGCATTCTTCGCTGATCTCTGGGACTTACAAAGGTGATGGCTTCTCCTGTAGTATTAGCTCTAGCCGTTCTACCTACTCTGTGTACATAATCCTCCGCGTCCATAGGAACATCAAAGTTCAGTACATGGCTTAGGTTATCTATATCTATCCCTCGGGAAAGCACATCCGTCCCTACCAGTATCCTAAACTCTCTATTTTTAAACCTCCTCAGAGTAGATTCTCTATCTACCTGCTCTTTGTCTGAATGTATGTAATCTACCTTGAACTTTCTCCTTCTTAGGGTTCTGTTAATATTATCTACACTAGCTTTACTAGAGGCAAAAATGATCATACTTTCTACCTCTTTATCTTTCAGGAGGCTCTCTAGTAAGGGAATCTTTTGCTCATCAAATACACTGTAGGCTGACTGATCTATGCCCTCAGCTGGGGTGGAAAGATTCAGCATGACCTCCTCAGGGTCTTTCATCACCTCTTTGGCCATTTCCTTAATCTTCCTAGGCATGGTAGCTGAGAACATAATAGTCTGCCTGGCCTCAGGTGTCTTTTTGAGAATTCCCATAATATCATCATAGAACCCCATGTCCATCATTTTATCAGCCTCATCCAGGATGACCATTTCTAGCTTTGAAAAGTCTACTATCCCCAGGGATATGTACATTTTCAATCTTCCAGGCGTAGCAATGATGATGTCAGCCCCATTTTGGAGGGATATCTTTTGCCTATCCCAGTCATCTTTGCTGGCTCCTCCATATACGGCTATGGAACTGACACCAGTAAAGTATCCCAGGGCATCTACATTCTGATCTATCTGTTTAGCTAATTCCCTCGTAGGCGCTATGATAAGCGCACGGGATTTACTGCCCTCAGTCTGTGAGAGCATATGAATTAAAGGGATAAGAAAAGCAGCTGTCTTTCCTGTTCCTGTTTGAGCACAGGCAATTAAATCTTTCCCCTCAAGAATTAGTGGGATGGTTTGGCTTTGTATCCAAGTAGCTTCATCATATCCAAGAGAAGATATTGACTGTAGCAAGTCAGGATCAATCGGTAATTCTTCAAACTTCAAATTATATGGGATTTTGGTTTTAGTATTATATCAGCGTCTGTCGTGATGAGGTAGTCAGTCTGCAAAATACTAAAATATAGCGTTAAATTTTGGCCGACTTCATTTCCTATCCTTCACAACCCTTTTTTAGGGGCAGGAAATGATAAAATCTTTCTGATTTCTGACCACAGACTTTTTGTACAACGAAGAAAAACTAATTTTGTGTTAGCCCTAAACCGAAATGCTTACAGATGAATAGATTCTTTTCATTCTTCATTCTTATTCTGCTATCTATAAGCCTACATGCACAGCAAGAAGAAGACACACTAACCCCTGAAATTCCGGATACTATCCAGCTGAACCTGGATACCAGCCTGGTCAATTTAAGTACCCCCAGGCAGACCATTAGGTCCCATCTACTCTATCTTCAGGAAGATACCTATCAACCAGAGCTTTCTGCAAGGGCCTTAAACCCGAATAAACTTAACGGGGGAAAGTATTCTCAGGAAGAACTTATCTCCCTGGCCATCAAACTCAAGCAAATCTATGATGGAATCGGCTTTTACATAGACCTGGAAGAAATTCCTGATAAAGGAGATTTTACGGATTCCACCAAGCTGGATAATGTCTACTATCCTGCCCGTGGAGAATTTCCTGATATCTACTTGAGAAAGGCCGGAGGAAAATGGATGTATTCCAGGAAGACAGTAGGCAACATTCCTTCTATCCATAGCAAGATCTATCCCTTTGGAACTGACTTTCTGGTTAAGCTTACTCCCATCATAGGACAGAAAGAGTTCCTAGGCTTAAAAGTATGGCAGTACTTAGGCATTCTCATTTTAGTGGGCCTAAGTTACTTGTTTTACTACATCTTCACCTATCTATCAAATATTCTCATAAAAAAGGTAGTCCCATACATAGCCAGAAGGACTGTTCTCCAGACTGAACAAGTAGCACCTGTGGCTCGTCCATTAAGCTGGTTTTTAGTATTTTCTACTATCTCCCTATTTGTACCTGCCTTGCAGCTCCCCCCAAAGCTGAACGTCTATGTTACTACTTTTTTCAAGATCATTGTTCCCGTCTTTGGGATACTCATTATCATAAGGATAATAGACCTGGTTGCAGATGTGAGCGTCAGCCTGGCTTCCCGCACTGCCACTACCATGGATGATCAGTTGATCCCACTTCTGAGAAAGATAGCCAAGCTGGTGGTAGGGGGTCTTGGGTTCATCTTCATACTGGACAACCTGGATGTGAATGTAACAGCCCTTCTGGCAGGGGTATCTATAGGAGGTCTAGCCCTGGCATTAGCTGCTCAAGACACTGTTAAGAACCTCATAGGCTCGCTCACCATATTTGTGGATCAGCCTTTTAAGGTGGGAGATTTCATCGTTACTTCTGCTGCTACCGGGAGTGTGCTGGAGGTAGGGGCAAGATCTACCCGTATTAGAGCATTGGACGGGGCATTGATTTCCGTTCCTAATGGAGAACTTGCTAACCTTAGCGTAACCAATCACGCCATACGTACTTACAGACGGTATGCTACCACCCTGGGCGTTACCTATGACACTACGCCCGGCCAGATGGAAACCTTTGTAAACGGGGTTAGGGACATCACCAATAATCATCCTAAAACCCAGGAGGATAGTGCTACTGTCTACTTCCACGAAATGGGAGATTCTTCTCTGAACATCTTCTTTGCCGCCATGTTTGATGTAACAGACTATGGAGAGTGGCTGGCTGCACGTCAGGATATCTTTTTGGAGATTATGCGCCTAGCTGAAAAAATGGGGATTGGATTTGCCTTCCCATCCACCTCTGTATATGTGGAATCTTTACCGGAAGGCTTTATATCAAAAGGAGACCTAAAATAGTGAGTGAAGAAAACATACAGCCTAAACTGACCAAAGACGGTTCTCACACCCTCTATACAAGCACCTATGATGAGCATTATCACTCCCTCCATGGGGCTTTACAGGAGTCTATGCATGTGTTCATAGAAAGTGGCTTGCGTACCTGGGAGACTTCCTCAGAGGAAATGAAAGTATTTGAAATGGGTCTGGGTACCGGGCTAAATGCATTACTTACAAGTCTGGAGGATTATCCAAAGCCCATTCATTATGTGGCGGTAGAAGCCATCCCACTAGGTTGGGAGCAGGTAGAGGAGTTGAACTATCCTTTAGAAATTAGGCATGAGGAGGCGGTGAGCTACCATCAGAAAATTCACCAATCTCCATGGGGAGAGGATGTCCAGATTCATCCATATTTTACTTTACAAAAAGTAGAAGGAAAGCTGGAAGAGATAGACTTTGCTGCAGACTATTTTGATGTGTTCTACTTTGATGCTTTTGCTCCGGATACGCAGCCTGA
>JBCCLI010000424.1:0-5555 GCA_039026975.1 Bacteroidota bacterium
ATAAATTATTCAATCTGCTGTATATTAATTGTATATTTGCGATTACTACCGCAGTATTTTTTGAAGAATTGGCTTATTTCTTGGTTTTAACAGGGTAATTTGTTTTTAATTTTTATTAGGGAATTTAAACTCAACTGATCATTTGATGATTATATTATTTAGGTATTAAATTATCTTTTGATTAGTTTTAAATCGGTTGATTACAATTACCTGGACAAACATAGATTACAGTGAAGAATGGTGATTTTAGAAAGAAAACTTTTCTTCAAGATCTGTCAGAATTAAGAGTAAGTTTTCTTTTTCACAAACTATTCCAGAGTTGCTTTGGTATCCTTGCTGTTTCTTGTTCGACCAAATTATCACTATATGCATTGAAAGCTACACTGCTGATACTGCTAAGTATCTTGATCCAGTATGCTCATGCTCTTGATACATCCTTTCTCATCAATGACAAGGACACAATTAATATTAGATCACTTAATCAACCTACTAAGTGGTCCACATACTCATGGGATGTAAATCAGCATTCTACACCTAACCTCATTTCCAGTCTAGAAACAGAAGACTTTCTGTTTGAACCTGTTGCAGACGAGATTTGTAATAATGGACTGGATGATGATGGAGATGGGTTATTAGACTGTGCAGACCCCGACTGTAATGCAGTAGAATTTTGTAACCCTGAAAACTCTTGTGGTTCTCTAGGGGATAATGTGGTTATAAACGGGGATTTTGAACAAGGATACTTTGGGTTTTCCAGTGATTTAGGGAGAGGTTCTAATAATCCTGTGTTGGGTGGATGTAATACTCAAGGATGGTATGCTGTAGGGAAAAAGTTTGGAACACAGAATCTCCCATACTTTAACGGTCCTACTGGGCCGGGTTCATATACAAGTGCAGATCCTAATGATATAAGTAATACCGGACTTGTACCTGGAAATAACCGTGATCACACCACGGGAGATGGTAATTTTCTGGTAATAGATCCTAATGATAGAACAGGAGTAGAATACTGGTATCAAGATATCCTACTTTGTGAGGGACAGAGATATGTTTTCTCCGCATGGTTTAAAGATATTTCCAGGGATGTTAATCCTCAGCCTAAGTTAAGTTTTGCCATTGATGGCCAATTGCTTTTTCCTTATACGGAATTCCCTGTGAATGACTGGCGACAAGTATCAGCTGTATATGTGGCTCAAGTATCAGGTATTTCACGTATTGCGCTTGTAAATGGACAGCCAGGCTGTGATGGAAATGATGTGGCCATAGATGATATTTCCTTAAGAGCATGTGACGGGAATTTCGTGGTTATAAAAGGTGATCCCGCTATTTGTAGAGGAGAGGATATAGTGCTAAGTGTGTCCTTACAAGACCTATCTTATCAGGATCCTGAATATCAATGGCAAAGAAGTATAGATGGAGGGAATAGCTGGATAGATATCCCCGGAGCCAATTTTCCTGATCTAGTATATGATAATCCTGCAGATGGTATGCAGTTTAGGCTCCTTACCTCAGACCTGGGAAATATTAACACCCCTTCATGCCGTGTGGGCTCTAATGTTATTCAGACAGTCATTCTTAACTGCGTAGAAGAAATTTGTAGAAATGGCTTAGATGATGATGGAGATGGATTAATTGATGAAAATGATTCTGACTGCCCGCTAGATGACACCCCAGTATGTGCTGCTGATGGGGGTATAAAGTATTATCTCCCCTCTGTATGGAGAAATAACTCTGAGGGCTTTCCGCATAGCCTGTTTCTAAGTACCTCCTTTCCAGAAGCTAACATCAACGTAACAAATACTGACGGCTCCTTTAATCAAGATTTCACCATAGCAGCAGAAACTCCCTTAGAAGTAGCCTTAAATACCCAACTAATTGCTACTAATCAGGTCAACACGCCTGAAAGGAATAAGGGGCTGATCATCACCTCTGATGTTCCTATTTCTCCCTTATACAGAATCACTAACAATAATAATAGAGTGCTAGCTAATCTGAAAGGGGCTAGCGCACTGGGAAGAAGCTTTAGGTTAGCTACCCCAGTTAGAACTGATGGGAATGGAGGAAACCAAGAAAGGCATTATTTTTCCATCATGGCTACAGCGGATAATACAGTTATCACCATAGATGACAGTCCTTTTCCGCTGAGAGGAATTAATCTACCTTTTACCTTTACCCTGAATGCGGGGGAAACCATTATGATGCATCCTGATGATGATGATGATCATTTGACAGGTACACTCATAGTTTCTGATAAAGCTATTTCTGTCATTACAGGTACCCAGCATACAGAAGCACAGGGAACTAATGATAGGGAGGCTTCTGCAGATGTAGTCATTCCATTTACTAACATAGGGAAGGACTATGTCTGCATGAGAGGGGGATTCCCTACCTCTTTACATGACTATGTGATGGTGGTGGCAGTCTTGGATGGTACACAGGTGTTTTTAGACAATATTCCGTTTCCTCAAGCTACCCTGGCAGCAGGGGAATTCACCCTTATAGAGCTTAATGGGAATAGGGGAGATCCTCATTACATACAAGCTACCAAGGACGTCTATGCATACCATGTGTCCGGTATAGCTAACACGGGAGGAGAGTTTGGGATGGCAGTCCTGCCGCCTGTGAGTGATATAAGCTGTACAGGAAGTAAGTATGTAACAGTTCCAAGATTTGACGGAGGAGGACTTGAGAATGATTTATACATCATTTCTCCTAATAATGGATTAGTAAGCTTAACCATAGACGGCCAGCCTTATACTAACTATGGGACAGCAGTTCCCATTCCTGGCTATAATGGCTTCTCTGCAGTCTACTTAAATCAGGACGCCCTACCAGAGAACGTAAATGAGATACAGTCAAATAAATACGTTTATGTGGGGCAGTTTGTAGGGAATGATGATACAGGCGCCTATGGATTCTATTCAGAGTATGATTCCAGGGTGGATATACTAGACCCGGTACAGGCACTTCCCACTACCTATTATATAGCGGATACGGTCTGTATAGGAAGGACAATCAACCATACGTTACTGGCTGAAAGCTGTGGGCTTTCTCATAGAATAGTAGCAGGTGTTCAGGGGAATGGTTCCATAAGCTTCTCAGATAATTCTCTTACCCTGTCCTACACGGCAGAGGTAGGCGGTTTGGATATTATCCAACTCACTGTAGAAAATGAAAATGGGGTTCAGGGAACCGTTTGTATTGGCTTTTTTGTCCCAGAACCAGAAGCTGACGCCGGTCCAGATCAGACGGTCTGCCTGGGAGAAACCATAGAGTTCCAGGGTTCAGGAGGAGGGTCCTATTCATGGACGCCCCCTAATGGGCTCTCTGCTGCTGGAATAGCTACTCCTACTTTAAGGCCTCAAAATACCAGAGATTATCAGCTAACAGTTACTGATGAGTTTGGCTGTAAGGATATTGACTCCGTAAAAGTGAGTGTGAATCCTACCCCTGAATTAAGCCCCCAGAGGCCTGGCTTATGTGAAGATGATTCAAGAAATGTGAATCTATCTGTATATGAAGGGCTACTAAATCCCAGTACTTCTACTGGAACCTTTACTTATGCAGATGTGAATTGGACGCCTATCCAGACCCCTAATGATTTTGATGCTACTGACGGCGAATTTATCCGTGTCATTTTTGTAGATGATAATACAGGCTGTACTGACACTACAAATATCTCATTCTCAGTTCAGCCAAGTATAGTAGTTCCTCCTCAAACCATCGAAATATGTAGAGAGGATGCTGGCTCAGTGGACTTAACTGTGTATGAGGCTACCATATCTCCAAAAGAAGGCATATTTACCTATACTAATGGGGCGGGTAACGTGATCAATAATCCATCAAATGTCAGGGTAGCTAATGGAGAAAATATCTTTGTAAACTTTTCTAGTGCCTTATGTGATGCTACCGCTACTTACACCTTTCAGTTCAGAGATCCACCTACGGCATTTGCAGGGGAAGATACAACTATATGCCCTGATACGGAGCTAGCCCTGAATGGGGAGGGAGGCGTATCATTAAGCTGGCTACCTCATCCTACTTTATCGGATACCTCTGTGGCTAACCCCATAGTTATACCACTAAACCTGACGGCTTATTACCTCAGGGTAGTGGATCAGTTTGGCTGTGTAGGATTTGATACTGTGGTAGTAGATCTTAATCCACCTACTCCCGCCAATGCAGGGGTAGATGCATCCATTTGCCAGGGGGAAACTACTCAGCTAAGAGCAAGCGGTGGGGTTACCTACCAGTGGGATAATGAGCTTAGCTTGTCTGATCCTACCATTGCTAATCCTATTGCGAGTCCTGGGATTACTACTTCCTATGCAGTAGAAGTAACGGATGTCCGAGGCTGTAGCAGAATAGACACTGTAGAGGTGGAGGTAAGACCTGTACCCAGAGCTGATGCAGGGGAGGATTTAGCTATTTGTGCAGGAGAAACCATAGATATCATAGGGGGAGGAGGACTTATATATGAGTGGATGCCTGCCAGAGGATTATCCAGCACTACCATTTCTAATCCTATTTTTCAAGGCAATGCCACCACTACTTATGTATTAACAGTAACTAATGATGTAGGCTGTTCTTCTAAGGATACTATGACGGTAAGTGTGAACCCATTACCTGCCGCATTGATAAATGTTTCTCGTACAGAGATATGTAGAGATGATCCTGTATTGTTTGAGGCCAATGGAGCAGATACCTATAGATGGATTCCAGAGTTTGAGTTCCCCGATCCTAATGCACAGCGTACCACCATTAATCCGTTGGCTTCCTCCCTATATGTATTAGAAGGTTTGACCACAGAAGGGTGTGCTTCCAGAGACTCTGTTTTTGTCATTATTCAGAATGGCCCTAATGTGATTATCACCCCTGATAGCAGTATTTGTGAGGGAGATACCGTTTGGTTAGGAGTATCAGGAGCGGTTTCATATACCTGGAGTACAGATCAGGAAGTGGATACCATACGAGTTATTCCGTCAGAAACTACAGATTATTGGGTGATTCCATTCTCTAATCTAGGATGTCCAGGAGATACGGCTTTCTCCAGTGTCAGGGTAGTTCCTTACCCGCTGGCCATGTTCAGCCCAGATGCAGATTCTGGCTTTACGCCTAAAGCCATAGAGTTTCAGAATCAGAGTGAATTAGCTACTAATTATATGTGGGACTTTGGAGACGGCTCCACCTCGGAACTTGAGAATCCCACACATGTGTATAATGAAGAAGGTCAATACACAGTAAAATTGACGGCCTTCAATGAACTTGGATGCTTGGATACTGTTTCCTTCTCCTTTCTGGATATACTTATGTCCAGGTTGTATGTTCCTAATGCCTTCACCCCTAATGATGATGGGTTTAATGAAGTTTTCCGCTTTCCACACATAGGGATAGAAGTTATGACCATGAAAATCTTCACTAGGTGGGGAGATTTAATATATGAAGAGACAAGTGAGGACCCCAGCTGGGATGGTGTATATAAAGGTGTTACTGTACCTGAGGGTGTATATGTCTATAAGTTGGATGTTCTTGAAATAGGAGGGTTCAGTTATACC
>JBCCLI010000425.1:0-5553 GCA_039026975.1 Bacteroidota bacterium
ATCTTACTCTAGGGTCCTTATCAGTAGATGTGAGAGGAGTCCCTTCTTCAAAGGACCAAAGCCTAGTCTGTACATCACCTGAAGATTGATCAAAAAACTGGATCTCCGTCCCTACTGGTATATTCGTTGAATCCGCTGAGAAACCCGCCTGTAAGCTGGAAGGAAAGACTTTGATGAGTTGCTCCCTTCTGAGGGTATCTATTTCACCTTCTCTTTTCACTATCAAAACCACATCAAAGGCCCCTGTATCTTCATATGTCACCAACACCTTGCGATCTGTGGAAGTAGGTGGAATTCCCCCCTCAAATATCCACTCATACCTATCAGGTTTACCTACAGATTTATCACCAAAAGTGATGGTATCTCCTTTGGCTATGAGCAGACGAGTTTGGGTAAAATCTGCATTTAGCAATGGGCCAACAAACTCTTCCGTACAGGCCCAAATCGTGATGAGAATCACGAGGCACAGTGAAATGGGGAGTATTCTTTTCATGATGGGTAGGTGAGCTGTTTTAGTTGAGATGAATTCGAAAACCTATACCTAGTTTAGGAAGATCCTGCAGGCCGTCATTAAGCCATAAATCTTCTCTCCCATAGCCGAAAAAGGAGAACTGGTCCAGGAAGTAAAACTCTGCTTCCAGCCCTAGAGAGATCCCTGCCTGAAGCTCTCTTTGGCTATCGCCAGCCCATTTAACTCCTCCAGACCCACTTTCAGGCCCATATTAGCATTGAGAAACCAACCCCCATCAGTGGCCAGATTGAGCATGAAGATTCCATCCAGAAAGAAGCTTTCATACCTGGCCTCTTCTGGCACCGTAATGCCGATGGTATCAAGCTGTGTATTGCTTACACGTGTATAGTTGAAATGAGGACTCTGCTGTTCATAGCCATAGAATTCATAATTCCCCAGCAGGCGGAAAGACCATTTCTGACTGAGGTGATAGCCATAGCCCATACCCAGGGAATAGCCCCTGAGGTCTTTAAAAATAACGGTACCATTGGCTTCCATAAACTGGCCACCTTGCAGATGACGCTGAGCCTGCAGGCTGCTACCCAGTAGGATAAAAAGGATGAGTAAATGGTAGATTCTCATGCTAGCTGTATTAAGTGTTTACTCTTGCCCCTCCGGGGGTTTCGGAAGGAAAGCAAGATGGATTCACACAAAGTGTGAATTAAAATTCCTTAACCAGCTGATTGTGAGTGCGTTGAAAAATTTTCAGGATACCTAAATCAATACCTCCAGGTATCCTGAACCCTTCATATAGCCTTCAATCCCGCTTTTTAGGATACTTTTTAGGTATCCCAAACTGAAAAAAACATTGTTAGGGAGTGTCTTTATCTAAAAATATCCAAAATTCGGGGGAATTCCATATGAGCTAATGGAATTTTCTGAAGAAATGGGTATCTTATTTTGTATCCCAAGCTCGCCTACACACCCTGTCGCTGGATTTTCAGGTATCTAATCCAGTATCCCATGGCAGATTTAGTCATCATCAAAGGGAAACGAACTTCCCGAACTCTTTTAGGAGAATTAGCCAATCAACATCATCTCAAACAGTACGAGTTTCTCGACTATGCCTTGGTCTTTTTCAAACAGACTGGCCATGACCCAAGAGAGGCGGAAATCAGTTCACCTGCTGAAGAATTGAAGAAACTTAGAAACACTCTGGTTTCCTTTATCCGTAGGCAGGAAAAGGATATTCTCCTTCCCATGATGGACAGAGTAGAAGAAACACTTAAGCTGCAGGTCAAACACATACAGAATTCCGGAAGCTCCATTCACTCCTCCTCCAAGGTAGTTCCCTCGAAAGCACCTCCCAGGAAGTCCGCTAAGGGTAGGTTGTTGATTCCTCCTTCGGCTATGAAAAATAAAGCTGAATTGATATCAGACTGCCATACCCCTGAAGCCAAACTTGCCTTCCTGAAAACTAAGCTCAGTGCTAGTGGAATGGGCTATCAATTGAACTTATCTGAAGATGAGTTCCGTCAACTCTTCAACTGAACATCCTGACTACATCCATCTTTGTATATCATTCTATGTATATCAGCCTATGTACATCAAGATCCACAAACCGCAGAATAGATATGGCTACGATAATACAGGTAGTTGTGCCAGTCTGGTCAGCTACCTGGAAAAGGAGAATGTAGAAAAAGACCTTCTGGATCATAGCTATTTCTTTTCGGCTACAGATGATATGATCTTTCCCAGGCAGGTTACTGAACATATTGATGGGAATAAAAAGTGGATTAAAAAAAATGAAGCCAAATACTATATGCTAACGCTCAATCCTTCTAAGGCAGAACTAGCCCATCTGAAAAATGATCCTGATAAGCTCAAATCTTATACCCGTGAAGTCATGGATATATATGCCAGACAGTTTGATCGAAAGCTGGATGGGAAGCCCTTAAGCGGAGAAGACTTAGTGTATTATGCAAAGATTGAGCAGTCTCGTTATTATCATCCATCAGAGAGAATCTATCAGGAAAGCTATGTCCACAATGAAGAGATCCGAGAACAACTTACCGCATTAAAACGATCCCTTAGAAAAACCCTGGATCTTCCTACTAAGCTGGAATTGGAAAAAGAAACTGAAGCCTTATCTCAGTCCTATCTACGAGATGAGGCTGGCAATGTCATCCTTGCGGGAAATGAGAAAGCGGGCATGCAAACCCATATTCATGTGATTGTATCCAGAAAGGACAAGAGTCAAGGTGTAAGCCTATCTCCTTTTGCTAATTCCAGAGGTAGTAAGAATCAATTGAAAGGCAGGTCTGTCAAGGTGGGATTTGCCAGGGATGAATTTGCAGAGAAATGTGAGCAGTTGTTTGACAGACAGTTTCAATACCAAAGAAGTAGAGAAGAGTCATACCGTTACCACTATTACAAAAAGCATGAAGCCTCTCGCTTTGCCAGGGAGCTTTTGTATATCCCTACTTCTCCCAAAGCCTTGGCTCGCAAGCTGGTTCTCCAACTGCTAAAAGACAGTCCAGAAATACAGAAGCTTGTGAGAAAGGGATTATCCATTAGACACAGAGCAAAGGTTCTTAACAGAACCATAGAACAGGTATCTCACCAAATAGAAGCGGGACTTTCCCCAGGAGCGGTGGCAGTTAAGCGAATGATGGAAAAGAGTATTCAGGTAGTAAAGAAGGTGGGATACGGTATCGAAATCAACTAAGTCATGAGTCTCTCAGCCCTTATATTTATTGGATCTATTTTACTGGTGTTAACAGTCCTGCAGCTGCTTATCCTAAAAAGAACTTCCTTAGCCTTGAGTGTTATACTCCTCCTTATTCTCCATTCAGCAACCGTTTGGACCCTAATCCATTTTAGTAGCCTTTCAGAAATTCAGTATGGCCATTTTCTTTTGCTGCCTTCTTTAGCCTTTAGCCTGGTCGGCTATGCTTTGGGAAGCGGAAGACAGAAGAAGGGAAGCATCTGGGAGGTAGTATTTCCTGCCAAAGGTAAGGATGTTCATCTAGATTTAATCCGAGGATTAGCCATTTTCGGAGCAGCAGGTTTCGGAAAAACCAAGTCTGCCTTTGCTCCTATCATCCAGCATTGTGCTGACCAGAGAATGGCCGGGATCTTCTATGATTATAAAGACTTTGAGCTTTCTGAGATGATTAATGCTTTCTATCAGAAAACAGCTCATCCTGTCTATTTCGTAGCTCCTGGTAGACCCGCTCTAAGTCATAGAATAAATCCTATTCACCCAGACTATCTAAAAAGCCTAAATGATGTCAATGCCCTGGCTCATGCCTTTATTTCTAATCTCTCCTATAATCAAAGAGACCATACTTCTTTTTTTAATGACGCAGCAGAAGCGGCATTAGCGGGAACTATCTGGCGTACCAAAGAGTCTTATCCAGAGCTGTGTAATCTCCCTTATGTAACAGCCATTCTACTCACCAAACAATTAGACGAGCTAGAAGCCTATCTCAGAGAAAGCGAATACGCCAGCATTCTGGCTAAGACTTTCCTGGATAGCCTAGCTTCTGACAGACAGATAGCCGCAGTGCAAGCTACCCTCTCTAATGCCCTTAGAAAGATTGTTTCTCCTGAGATGTTTGCTGTCTTTTCAGGAAATGATTTCTCCTTAGCCTTAAATGACACTGCTCATCCAGCAGTCATGGTGCTGGTCAACCATCCGAAGTATGATGCAGTATTTGCCCCTTTTCTGGCAACAGTAGCCCAGTCAGCTCTCCTGCAAATGGCAGAGAGAAATAGACATCCTTCTGTCTTATTGCTAGATGAAGCGGCTACTCTTAAAATTCCACGTATGGAGCGAGTGCCGGCTACCATGCGTTCCTATCAGATTGCTACGGTATTAGGCCTTCAGGATAAAGTGCAGGGAGAAATCCTTTACGAAGAGAAAAAGCTCAAAGCCATACTAGCTAATCTCAGCTCCAAGCTCATCTCCCATGCCAATGATCCTGATACAGCCCGTTATTATGAACGCTTCTTTGAGGTCGTAAATCAGGAAACTAGATCTGTTAGTAGAAGCACTTCTTTTCTTACCAACAGCTCTTCACGAGAAACACTCTCCACCAAAGAAAGAAGCAAACACAAAGCGTTTGAGTTTTTCAAGCTCAAGCCCGGCGAATTCTTCATCTTTGATCATGAAGGAAACAACAGAAAAGCACAGCTAAAGATGGTGGACTATGAGCCCATTATGCCGCCCGTTATTCACCAGGAGAGCTCAGCAGATATGGAGGAGAGGTTTCAGCGGGTGTTGAGGGAAGCGAGGGAGTTGGGATAGTGTAACTTCAAAACCTCCAGGAGGATAGAAATGACCTTACATTTCTATGTCACATACGTGTGGCACTGTTTTACACGCTTTTTCCACTAACAGTGGGAAGTGGACTCGTATTTTTTTTGAAGGTCTGGCACACTAAGAGGATAAAAGGCAAAAAAGATCAAAGTCAAGGGGTCCTGGCGGGACGGAAGCCGACGAAGCTGTCCCCGCGCGAGGGGAGGTACCTATTGCGGTACGCTACACGCAAGTAATATGGGTAGAGGTACCAACTGCCCCCACGAAGGACACGGAAATCGCCCTCTGTAGGGCCAGTAGGATTAGTCTGGGGTCTGGAAGGGTAACTAGCATACCAATCCTGACACCACTCCCATAGGTTGCCTGACATATCATACAAGCCTAGGCTATTAGGTCGGAAAGCGCGTACAGGAGCTAAGCCTTCATAGGTATCTGTTCCTCCTGTCCCATCATAATTTCCATAGGTCCTGAGCTCATCTAAGTTATTAGTACCTGCGTACACTGTCCTGCCACTTCCTCCTCCTCCAGCAGCATACTCCCATTCTGCTTCAGTAGGTAATCTGTAGTTAGCCCCTAACCATTTACAGTAGGCTACCGCTCCATACCAACTGACATAATTGACCGGATAGTTTTCCTTTCCTCCTTCCACTATCCACTCGCCATTACTATTCTGACTTATGTATGCCTTAGCGTATCCCTCATAGCCATCATAATTTCCATAGGTCCTGAGCTCATCTAAGTTATTAGTACCTGCGTACACTGTCCTGCCACTTCCTCC
>JBCCLI010000426.1:0-5534 GCA_039026975.1 Bacteroidota bacterium
AGAGGGGGAGAGAGGGGGAGGAGCAACCACAGCATAAATAAATGAAGGTAAAATTTCTCCGGCTTCATCACTTTCCTATTAGGAGCAATTCTTCAACAAAAGTATTGTTTGTTTTAAATCTTTAAAGAGTAGGCGGAAAAAGTAAA
This sequence comes from Bacteroidota bacterium, assembly GCA_039026975.1. GTDB lineage: Bacteria > Bacteroidota > Bacteroidia > J057 > J057 > JBCBKZ01. Next base: position 147 of record JBCCLI010000426.1, read on the forward strand.
CACTCTGGATGCAAATAGCCGATTAATCTAATTTATCATTTATGACTAAATAACTCATGGCATTAGTAAACATGATACTCCGCTATGGATCGAATGCTGACGCAGGTTAAACAGTGTTATTCACTATAAAACTCAATTCACCAAACAGCCAGCGGTGCATTGCACACGCTCACAGTTTTAGGCAGTTCAAAGCTCGAGATAAGACAACCTGGAACATGTGGCTGTATATAATAGCTGCCATGTATGTGAATTTTGCTGTGTATCACTTGGGTGCACAGGAAGTTTATGTTTGTAATGGAGCCAGGGCTATTTTGAGCCATGTGGAGGTACAGAAGACTGCTTACAACTGTAAGTTATAATTATAATTTTTTTTTGTTTTTTTTTCTTCTTATTGTCTGCCAACTTTTTTCTGCTCTGCAAAGCCTAATATTTCTCTACTCGGAGACCGAAATATATTTTATCCATCAATCCATCCATCAAAGAAGTCTGGATTCTTTGTGCTTTTCGTAGCCCTGAGAAGATACAGCTCTTTCATTCATATGTCTATGATCTTTTATTCCATCTTTTGCAGATATAAGTATGCATTAATACAAAGATAATGAATACTGCCAAGGATTTCTTTCATTTTTATTGGGGCAAAATAATTGCGTGCAACTTTACTTCATTTTCTACGTCAATTGATTTGGATTATCTAGCCATGACTGATCTCCTTGAGTTTGAGCCTTTCCAAGTCTGACTAACTGACCGCCTTAACCTAAATGGCATGTGCCTAAATGTTGGGTAGCCTAAATGACATGCGGTTAATAGTCGTGTAGCCTAACTCAAATGTGTGAACTCATCAGACAATGAAAACTGAATTTCTGACCCTTGAGAAGCTGCAACTATTTTAGTTGTAAGTTTCTGAATATAGGAATTCTGCATCAGTATATAAGGACTGAAAACTAAAGCGGAAAGACAGATGACATGTGGTTCTGAAGAAGATTTTGAAGCATGGATTACCAAGAGAGACCCAATGGAGATGGACTCACATATTGTTTGACTGAGACTTGTTTGGCTGTGCGATGAGTGCAGTCATGGCTTCTTTATCTAATTATTAGCCAACTGAAAAATATTTATGCAATATTTGATGCAAAGGGGTCAGTTGCGTTGCCTGCGTTGCTGTCATCCCCTGATACAACACTTTTATATCTAAAGTTGAAGCTGAGCCACACATGCTGGTGAATGGTGTGAGAAGTCTGGTTGAGTGCGCGACGCTCTGTCACGCAAATGATACCTGCCAGGCTGCTGTGTACCAGGAATTCAACAAGTGCCTGCTGATTGGAGTCAGCATGGAAGAAGTTGACCTCGGTAGCGATGGTGACGCTAAGCTCATTGATTTCAGGAAAGCTTATGCTGAGGTGAATAGCTGTCACATATAGTCAAAAATCAAGTGATTCAAATTGAGGTTTCTAGCTGTTTTATTGAAGTCGTAAAATATAATTAATTCATCCTTATTATTTATCATTATTTATTTAATATTTATCATTTTTTTACTGTCTATTTCCCTACCCTGAAATTTCTTGAAAACCTTTTGAGAGATTCCTCAAGAACTCTTCAATAACTCCTTGAGAATTCTTAAGAACTCTTCAATAGCTATTAAAGAATTCTTTAGAATTCTTAAACAGTCCTAGTCTTACCTTATAATAATTAATAGTTGTGAAAAATAATAAGGAATAATAGAATAAAGAGAAAGATAACTGCCATGAATTAAAGCTAAGATCAAACAAGTTCCTAATTATCTACCGAAGCATTTGTATTGTGGGATCTATCTTTTCCTGAGAATCAAGACCTGTTGTCTTAGTAGGTCAGGCAAGTACAAAATAGAAAGCATTTCTCAACTGCACCTAGCTGATGTCATAATATATACACATACTTTACACATGTGCGTTACATAACGTGGATACTGTGTCTAAAGGCTGAGCGACACTAAACGTGTTTCCATTTGTCAGCCATTATCAGACTCAGGGCGTATCTAGGATTTTCAGATGAATGCGTGGCTCCAACTTATAGGCTGGGGTCCAAGGGCTGCCCGAGCTACGGTGGGGTCCAGGGGCAATGGCCCAGGAGATTTATTGATTTACACTAAGAAAGCCATGAGAGATTAAGCTGCCGTTGTAAGAAAGGAGAGAGGAAGGGAGGGAAAGGAGAGGGGAAGGGAGGTAAAGGAGAGAGGAAGGGAGGAAAGGAGAGAGGAAGGGAGGGAAAGGAGAGGGGAAGGGAGGGAAAGGAGAGAGGAAGGGAGGAAAGGAGAGAGGAAGGGAGCGGCTGTCGCAGCCAGGATCAGCCAAAAAGTCAGACCCGTATTCACATGTTGAAAGGTGCTTATGGCCAGGGAAATAGGGCTCCCGAAAAAGATCAGGAAGAATGCCGGGTTCAGAATTTCACGGTTGATGGATTGCATGCTTTCCATGTAGGTCAGGTCTGTAAGCTTTCTGGTTCCAGGAATGACAGAGACCATCCATGCGTAAAAGAGTCCAGCAGAAAGTCCTGTCAGTACCACTGCGAAAAAGAGGGTTACAGATTTGATTGAGATTTCCATGATGAGTTTATGTTTTGAGTATTAGGGCGTTTCTCCCTGATTTTTACCTATGAATTATTTGTTCACAACATGGTCCAGCCATTTTTCCAAGATTTGGTATTCTTCTTCCGTAAGCTGTATATCATCTCCCTTAGGCATTCTCTTGAGAACAAATACCTGATGATGGATTTTCTTCGCGTATTTCTCCATGTTCTTCAGGGAGAATACCTTGAAGGGATTTTGCTTTTTATGGCACAGATTACACTTCTGCTGAAGTAGCGTAAAGGCCTGCTGTTTTAGGTCTATAGTTTCAGGCTCTCCCACGCTCTCTGTGGGTAATTCTGCCCAAGTGAAAGCACTGAGTAAACTATAGAGGGTGAAAAGAAGACTGAATGTGAAAAGATGGATGTGTATATTTTTCATCTTACTTCTGCATGTTTGACAGAAGTAAAGGTGGGGTAAAGGGCTCTTAATCGCTTGACCCTTTAAGCCAATGTTATGGCAGTTTGGGCCAAAAGGGTAAAAGTGGGTTCTTCCAATCAAATGGAGTTAATATTTAGTAGTGCCTTGTTACCCACAATTGATTGACTTTGAAAAAATAAACAACCCACTATAGGGGTGGATTTATCCGCCCTTTGAAGCGTACGGCAGCTAAAGCAGCCAGTCCATTTTTAGCTTTGAGCCCACCATTTAAATGGTGGGGAACAAGGGATGCTTAAATAGTCAAACCTACTAAATGGTGGGCTCATGAGTTTCGCCAGATCCCGTTTGATCCATCAGGCCACACTCTTTTACCCAACCGGATAACGGCTTCTTTAATCTTTCTTTGTGCCTCAGCGGCTTTGCGTGATAATCCATCAAATACGTACATCCCTACATCTGGGAATGCTATCTGGCTTATTGAGGATTTCGGAAGTCTAGAGGGGACTGACCGGTCCAGCGCTTAAAGGCACGACTGAAGGCGCTTTGTTCTGAGAAACCCGTCTGAAAGGCAATTTCACTTATGGTACGGGAAGTATTCCGGAGAAGATTTTTGGATAGTCGTTCCTGGGTCTGTCTGATGAGGTCCCTGAAGGTGAGTCCATTCTGTGCAAGTCTCCTTTTCAGGGTACGACTACTCATCCCTATATGCTCCCCAATCTGGTCTATGTTGGGGATGCCGCTAGGTAAGGCATCTTCTATCAAATGTTCCACATCCACAGCTATCTTAATGGCACTCACTTCTATGCCTTTGGTCTCTTCCTCTACTCTGTCCACTAAAAACTTATTAATACTGAGGTCAGCCTTGGCCGTTCTCATGTCTAAATCAGTGGATTTATAGGTAATGTAGTTCTCCGGTTGATTAAAGAGAATAGGACAGTTAAAAGCCTTGTGGTAGTCTTCCATATCCCTTGGAGGATCATGCATAAAAGCTACCGTAAGGGGAGAAATATCCGTCTCTGTGATGGCACGTAGCACTACTACCGTGGCAGAGAAGGTAGCCTCGTTAGAAAGCCCTACCCCCCTTCTATAAGGTGGCCTGTAAAGATGAATATAAGAAAGTTCGTTCTCCCGCTTCACTTTAAATACATAGGTATTAGAGAGCAGCTTAAAGTATCTCTCACTACGTTCAAACATTTCTCCAGTCCTGGAAATAGTCTTCCAGGATAAGCCCAGCACCCCATAGTCTTCCATTTTCATCTCTTGCCCGATACGTACGGAGAACCCAGGCCCTAATTTCTCATCCAGCCACTCATGAAGTGCAAAAAAGGTATCAGCAGGGACTGCTTTAATTTCTGGAGATGGGTTAATAGGGATAGAAAGGTGGGACATCTCCTCTGGCTTCATACCCTCATGTAGGGCATGGTTGATCATCTTCCGGTATAAGTTGATGGAGATGTATTTCATGGTAACAGGAATTTCCCAGAAGTAGCTCCTTTATTCGAAGGTAGGAATTCCTAAGGAAGAATACTGATGTACCTATACAGTCAGTAGGAAAATAGTCTCTTCTGAATACGGATAAAAAAAGCCCGAGGCATTTAGCTCGGGCTATTTCTATGATTAAGGGAGGAAAAAGTTAGTCTACCTCTTTTCCACCTTTCAGATCATCCTGAAGAGCTTTCAGCTCATCCCATGCACCATCTGCTGCAAGCTGTGCCTGTCTAGGCCAGGTAGTAGGATCATGGGCTTTATATCTATTTCCAGCTGCTAGAAGGATCTCTCTGATCTTATCAGCTTCACTTCCTGCCAATGCAGCAAATGTAGTGATCCCAGCTTCATTTAGTATAGATGCTATCTTAGGACCTATTCCCTCGATCTTCTTCAAATCATCAGCAGGTGCTTCTTCCTTAGGTGCCTTAATCTCTTCTACTTTTTCTTCTACTGCCTCTACTACCTCTTCCACCTTCTCTTCTACCGCTTCCACCACGTCCTCAACCTTATCTTCTATAGCTTCTACCACTTCCTCTACTTTTTCTTCTACAGCTTCTGCTACCTCTGCCACAGCCTCTACTGCATCTTCTACCTTTTCTTCTATGGCTTCCACCACTTCCTCTACTTTCTCCTCAACGGACTCTGCTACTTCTTTTACTTTATCTACCGCCTCCTCAACTATACTGGTAGATTCCTCTACTACAGCTACTTCCTCTACTACAGCTTCTTCCACTACAGCTTCTTCCACTACAGCTTCCTCTACTACAGCTTCTTCAACAGCTACTGCTGCTTCTGTACTGGCTACCTCTGTCTTTTTCGCTTTTCCTTTTCCTCTCCGTCTTCTACGTGAACTCTTAGACTTACCACTGGCAGCCTTACCTGGTGCCATTTCATTGAAGTCTACCAGCTCTATAAGCGCC
>JBCCLI010000427.1:0-5499 GCA_039026975.1 Bacteroidota bacterium
CATCTTACATGATGGAGAATTAGAAAATGCCAGATGGTTTAGCCGGGAAGTTTTTACGGAAGAACTCCTTTCAGGTAGACTGAAACTCCCCTCTTTTACCAGCATCTCTCACCACCTAATCAAGCAGTGGTTTGAGGAAGGAGGAGATTCTTTTGCTGACTTACTTGAGAAAGTACCTTCTTAGTAGCAATTGGCGGTGGCCGCTACTCTATATATTGGTGTTCCCGTAACCACCTTTCCATGGTCTCATAATAATTATCACAGGCCTGCCATTGTAAGGCAGATAAATCTTCCCCCCATGCACAGCTGATACACTTTTGTAAAGAGTGATTACACTTTTTGAATACCTCTACGGTCAATTCTGAGCCTGGATTTGTACCTATGGTTTCTTCGTATAAAAGTTTCGTCTTTCGCCAATCCACTTGGGAATCATTCTCACCAAATAAGGCCAGGACAGGACAGTGTATATTCAGTAGCGTTTTGTCAAAATCATGGATGACCACCCATAAGCCGCTTTTGGTATCATAGTATCCTTTACTGGTATATAGCTTCTGGTCTTGTATATACTTTTTTCTGTCGTCCTCTGTAATGTCCGATTCTGCTTTATATCCAAACAGTCTCCGACTGGTACTGTCTTGCAGTAAGGGCCTAATGGCGACCAGGTTATCCTCCAGACTACCTTGCAAACTGAAAACTTTATGCCCCTCCATCCAGGCCTGATATAGCCTTTCCGCTTCTTCCTCACCCTTCCCTGCGATTAATAAATTGGATTTTAGCAGATACCCAAAGTTTTCCTTATCATCTGTCCCACTGACCGAAATCCAAAACTCTATGGGAAACTTCTCATTGATTAAGGGGACAATCCAACCTGCCCGGCTGATTCCCCAAAACCCGATCTTATCAGCTCCAGAGATATTTAACTTTTTGAGTTCCTGTATGGCAGCGATAGCCTCTTCTGCAGAGTTTTCTACCGGTTGCTGTGCATTAAAAACCCCTTCACTATTTCCACATCCCATTTTATCCCAAAGACATACGGTTAATCCATATGATACCAGCTTTTCTCTCAGGCCAGAATACCAATTCCCTTCCACAAAATTAGTCTCTCCATATCCTGGTATGAGGATGATGACAGCTTTAGATGTTTGGGTAGTTGGTTTTTCAATCAAGCCCCTCAAAGCCTTTTTCTCAAACTGAAATTCAAATGGCTCTGATGAGATTTGGCTGAATGTGTTAGGAATCAAGAATAGGAAAGAGAGAACGAATGTAAGTGCTATGGATCTACTCATTTTTATCAAAGTATTTTTTTGAGTGCTAACTTTGGGGAAACTCATGATTCATTAACCCCAGGTAGGGTGAACCTATGCTAAGCTTATCAACGCCCCAGTTTATGGAGAGGGCATGGAAAAGGATAGTTGCATATCTAAGGGTCATATTCACGTAACATAGAAAGTGCATATTGCTGCTGAAACCCTAGCTAAACCCTAAATACTGTGGCAAACTTTAACCCAAGCCTTTCTACCTACTTAACAGAGATTCTTTCAAGTCCTGTTGAATTATCCGAGCAGAGACAGGAAGATCTGAAAATAATCAGCCAGTACATTTACGCTAAACTTTCAGAGAAGAAAGAGATCTCTATGATCTTTATCTGTACTCATAATTCTCGCAGGAGCCATATGGGGCAAGTATGGGCACAGGTATGGGCAGAGTATTTTGGGATCTCCGCTGTGAGTACCTATTCAGGGGGTACAGAGGCGACAGCCTTCCACCTTAATGCGGTAGCTGCTATGGGTAAGTCTGGCCTGGAATTCTCTTCAGATGGACCTGCAGTCAATCCTCATTTTCAAGTATCATGGAATGAGGAAGGGCCACAGGTAAGCGGAATATTCTCCAAGAAATTTTCTCACGAAGTAAATCCTCAAAAAGACTTCATAGCCATCATGGTATGCGCTGATGCGGATGAGGCTTGCCCCTTTGTGCCGGGAGCAGAAAGTAGGGTAGCTATTCCTTATGATGATCCTAAGGCCTTTGATGGTACTTCAGAGGAGGCTGCTAAGTATGAAGAAAGGAGTATTCAGATTGCCAGAGAGCTGGCCTGGATGTATCAGCAGGTAAGACGCTCATGATAAGCCTCTTCATGTAATCTTACATCTTATTTTCATATTAGGGACGTATTTTGTTCATCATAGTGCTTTTGATCTATCTGGCTGTACAGATGTAAGAATTTTCCTTCTCAATAGCCATTTATCCTTGATCGTCAGCAGTTGGCAAGCCTATTATGCTAAATACGATAATTAGCAATAGTTCATAATTAGTATTTTACTATGTTTGTAATGTAAGAAAAAGGAAATAACAGTGAAACGTTCTTTATGTATCCCAATAATTGATGGAATGTATTACAAGCGTGAATAGGCAAAAGCCAGTCCGTCTCAGTAGTACATTCCTGTATGGGATCAGCTGTTTAACAACCAGGATTACCAAAATAGTTATGAAATATACATACGCGCTTCGCGAACTGAGGATACAGCACACTAGTAAGAGAGCCAGCCTTTACGAGATCAGCCTGGAAATAGCCATGGCTAGCACCTTTTTGCTAGCATGCTTGCCGGGATAGAAAGAAATTGTCAGATAAGGTTAAACATCAATGAAGTCATTAGCGGAATGTTAATGGCTTTTTTTGTGGGTGGGAAGAAGGTGAGAAACGCCTAAAAAATGGGGACAAAAAAAAACCGGGGGACTCGATCCGACATTGTCGGAGAATCAACCCCAGCCCTTGCTCTTACCCTTATTGAGGCAAATAGTAGGCCAAAAATTCTATGAAAAGTCAAATAGAGGGATTAAAAGCGCTAACGGTCTTTCGCAAGGTATAAATGGTAGTTTATCTTGCGTGATCAGTAATATGGAGCGAATGGCTGAAAAGTGGGTGTATGAAAAATGATACAAAGCTGTCTACTGTAGTTGATAGAAACCTTACCTCTTATGAGAATGAATAAATAATGAAATTGTGATTGCCTGTTAAAAGGCTATTTCCATAGGGAAAAGTATGAGTAAGTTTGTACCCATGGATGAAAGAAAGGAGCGTATCTTGATTATAGGTGGAGGGGCTGCGGGTTATTTCTCTGCTATAAGATGTGCAGAATGTAGGCCTGCTGCTGCTGTGGAAATATGGGAACAGGCGAAAGCACCTCTGGGGAAGGTAAAAATCTCCGGTGGTGGAAGGTGTAATGTCACTCATGCCTGTTTTGATCCTACAGAGCTAGCAGAAAGCTATCCTCGGGGGAGTAAAGCCTTACTTGGTCCCTTTCATTCATTTATGACAGGAGATACCATCGCGTGGTTTGAGGATAGAAATGTACCCTTAAAGGTTGAAGATGATGGGAGAATGTTCCCCGTTTCAGATTCTTCAGCGAGTATTATTTCCTGTCTCACCCAGTCTGCTTCCAAGGCAGGGGTAGCTATTCACCTTAAACGGGCGGCCAGAAATCTCACATTTTCCCATGATAAGTGGGAAGTGGAAGATAAGGGCGGAGTGGTAGAGACCTTTGATAAGGTACTTATAGCTAGTGGGAGTGCGGGCTTAATGTTTAAGATTTTGGCAGGCTTAGGACATACCATTGTAGAACCAGTCCCTTCTCTATTTACCTTTGATAGTAATGATCTACTAATCCCGGGGATGGCAGGCCAGACCCACATGGTAAGTGTGTGGATTCCCGGAACTAAACTAGTAGAAGAAGGAAATATGCTGATCACCCACTGGGGTCTTAGTGGACCTCCTATCTTACGCCTATCTGCATGGGGAGCTAGGGAGCTACATAAGAAAGACTACCAGTTTCCTATACATATCAGCTTTCTTCCAGATCAGACCGCAGAAGAACTCATAGCTCATTTCCATATCCTCAGACAGCAACAACCCTCAACTGTGCTCTCAAAGAAAGTATGGTCTCAGTTCAGTCAGCGCCTCTGGCTGCGCTTACTGGAACTCACAGGCCTCTCTCGGACTAAGCGGTGGGCAGATATGAGTAACCTTAACTGCGAATCTCTGGCCAGGACCTTAACAGATTATGAGTTGCTCGTAGTGGGGAAGAGTACCTTTAAAGAAGAGTTTGTTACCTGCGGGGGAATTAAGCTTAAGGAGGTAGACTTTAGAAGTATGAAAAGTAAGCTGTATAAAAACCTTTTTTTTGCTGGGGAAGTCTTAGATATTGATGCTATTACTGGCGGCTTTAACTTTCAAGCTGCCTGGACCACTGGATGGATAGCGGGAGGGGCTATGGCAAGCTGATACTTCCAAAATGGAAATGAGTTGATTCCTGTAAGCTTACCATTCAGAGGCTATAAGTTTCATTTTGTTCACGCTCTTATTCTATGGTAACCCAAAAAATGCTAGTTTGTGAACTAGTTTATAGCTCAATAGCCAAATACCTAAAGCCAATTATTTCTTTAGCATGTTGAGAATAACAGCTGTACTCATTGTACTAGCGTTCATCTCCTTGCTTTTCTCTGATTCCGCTTACCTGGCAGATGCCTCTGAACATCTGCATCCTGATAGTGTTTGGACAGCCTGGAAAAAGGAGACAGTATTCCGCCTAAAAAAGCAGAAGTTACCTGGTAGATTCTCCTATTACCAACATGAGAAACACTTTAATGGGGTAGTGCTGATTGCAGAAAAGGGAAAGATCCTCCACCAGGGTGCCTATGGGTATGCTAATCTCAATGCCAAGGATACCCTAAGCTTGAATTCTGCGTTTCAGTTGGCCTCGGTATCCAAGGTGTTTACGGCCACAGCTGTTCTTCTACTGTACCAGGATGGAAAGATAGACCTGGATGAAGAGGTAAGAACCTACCTCGAAGGGTTTCCCTATAAAAAAATGACAGTTAGGCACCTGCTGACACATAGATCAGGCATGTGTAGATATATGGCCGTAGCCGCTAAGAGATGGAAAAAGTGGCGGAAGCCCATGTATAATGATAATGTAGTCTACCAATATAAGCGTTACAAACCCATCACCTTTTTCCGTCCCGGCAGGCGCTTTAACTACAATAATACCAACTATGTATTCCTGGCAGCCCTGGTGGAGGAGATAAGTGGTAAGAAATTTGCAGACTATATGAAAGAGCGAATATTTGATCCGCTCGAAATGGAAGATGCCCTGATTTACAGCAGGAAAGATGACCCTAATATCCCTAATGAGGTGGTAGGCTATAAGGGGTGGGGGAGAAGGCACTGGAAAGCTGCTAATGACTATTTGGATGGCGTAGTAGGAGATAAAGGCATGTATGCCAGCGCATTAGATCTTTACAAGTTTGACCAGGCCTTATATGGCGGCAGGCTATTAAGGCCGGAAATAATGGAAGAGGCCTTATATCCCGGAAGCGAGAATTGGAGGAGAAACAACTACGGATTAGGGTGGAGACTAAAAAAACAAAATGAAGGCTACCTGTCCTACCACTTTGGGTGGTGGAGAGGATTTAGGACATGTTTCATCAGAGATGTTGAAAAAG
>JBCCLI010000428.1:0-5481 GCA_039026975.1 Bacteroidota bacterium
CTGCATCCTCGTATCACTTCTGTAGAGATAGGCAGCGGTTTTACTTCGAACTTTATTCTTCCCACAAACAAAAAGTATCTTTAGAGAGCATGTGTTCACCTTTTTCAGAAAGAAACAGACCATTCTTAATGCAGACAAACAGTGGGAGCAGATAGAGGAATACTATCTAGCCCTTCCTTCCAAGCATGCTAGTCCCATCAGCTGGGAAGAGGTGGAGAAACAATTTGATGCTTGGTTGGAGGCTCTTTCCTAAGGATTCTTTTCAGAAGGTAACACTATCCATTCAGGCTCTCCATGGTACGCTTGCTGCTGGGTGATTTTTTGTTCGCCTGTACCATCAAGGTTCATGGTATAGATGTGATGCTCACAGTCCTTTTTTGTGTGATAGGCCAGTTTTTTTCCGTCAGGGGAGCAGGCTAATTCTTCATATAACAGGGTATCAGCAGTCAGGGCCACTGATTCTGCTGTGGCTAGCTTTACCCGAAAAATATTGTTCTGGTTGGCTGTGCTAGCCATGGTGTAAAAAATGGTACTGCCATCAGCTGACCAGGAATGATACTTCTCTCTCCCGGGCGTGTAAGTAAGTCGCTTTAGGGAGCCGTCCTCTACTCTCAGAGCAAAAAGCTCATTATTACCATGCCGATCAGAGATAAAGCTAATCCACTTACTATCAGGGCTCCAAGACGGCCTCCCATTATAAGAGGGATGGGTAACTAGTTCCAGAGAGTCTCCTGACTTAACCTGATAGGCATAGATAAACTGTTGTAAGCTATCTTTCAAGGTAAATAGAGCCATATGTCCGTCTGGAGAAAGGATGTACTCGCTTAAGCCCTCTGTATTTAGGGGGATCTCTTCTCCCAGGAGACTTTTCGAAAGAATCAGAAATTGCTGGCTGGTATCCGTAGCATAGTGGATGATTCTTTTCCCTGCTTCATCCCAGGCAGGTGCCCAGTCCATTCCCGGATTAGCGGTCAGCTGATGGTGGTTTTCTCCATTCTGGTCTGTGTAGTAAATGTTAAAATCGCCATCCAGGTCGGTGATGTAGGCTATCCCATAGATGGGTACTGGCTCTTGGCAGGACCACAGCAGCAAGCCTCCCAGTAGGAGAAATAAGCAAGGAAGATATCTCATGCTTACAATATGCACATTTCTTCCTGAACTATTTCCAGTCGATGGTCATATAGCTGGATTCCATTCGCATAGGCGAAGGAACGGATTGGGTGATAGACTGCCTCAGCTTATTCAACAGGAGCTCCCTGTCAAAGTTTATATGGGTAACCAGGCTAATCTCTCTGGCTGGCTGAGGTTCCAGGAAGCGCTTCACAAAGGGGGTATCCATAGTTTCATTTACTGCTAATTCAGGGATGAGGGTATAGCCGGAATGGCTTCTGATCATATTCTTCAGTGTCTCTATAGATCCACTTTCAAATGACAGCCTGTTGATGGTGCAGAGAAGATCACTTTTATCACAAATATTAAGTACCTGATTTCGGAAACAGTGCCCCTTGTCGAGTAGCCAAAGCCCCTCTTCTTCTAGTTCTGCTGCTTGAAGAGATTCCATCTCTAGCAAGGGATGGTTTTTATGGGCGTATATGAGAAAAGGCTCGTAAAAAAGTGGGTACTCCTTAATACTGGCTTCTGAAATAGGCGTAGCCAGTATGCCCAGGTCCAGGATACCTTGCCTAAGGGATTCTATTAAATCCTCACTGTTGATCTCTCTGATCTCCAACTGGATCTGTGGGTGTGCATCACTAAACTCCTTCACAAACAAGGGCAATAAGTAAGGCGCAAGCGTAGGGATGATCCCCAGACGGAAGGTTCCCTCAAGTTCATTCTTCCTTTCATTCACCATGTCCTTTAGCCCCTGGGTTTCCCTGAGAATGTAACGAGCTTTGCTGATGATTTTCTCGCCCATAGGGGTAGGGACTAAGGGCTGGGAGCTCCTGTCAAATATAGCTAGTCCTACCTCTTCTTCCAGCTTTTTTACCTGCAAGGTCAGGGTGGGCTGAGATACAAAACAACTTTCAGCCGCCTTCACAAAATGCCGATAGGTATCTAAGGCTACTATATACTTCAGTTGTTGGAGGGTCATAGGTACATACTAAGCGTATTCTAAGCTATAACTTTGGCTAAGATGATCAAAATATAGCCTATAAAGATTATGGGACACAGCCCTGAGGATGGGTTTTATACTATCACTAACAGGAAACCCACTACAACCAACAATTATCCCCCCATAGCTGTTGTTTTCATGTACTTTTATTCAAATAGCTACAAGTTCCATGGAGATAGCTGCCTTAAGAAATGGCGACCTGGAAGCCATTAAAAAAATTATTTCAGAAAGACCTGATTGGATTCACTCAAAGGATGAGAAAGGCTTCAGTCCGCTAATCTTAGCAGCCTATTTTAATCATGCAGAAATAGTGAACATCTTATTGGCGGCAGGGGCAGATCCTAATGTGAAGGATCATGCTGGCAACACGGCCATGATGGGAGCTTGCTTTAAGGGGTTTACAGAAACTATACAAATATTAGTAGACCAAGGGGCAAATGTGAACGCGAAAAATAGTCAAGGATCTACGGCCTTAATATTTGCCTGCACGTATGGTCATAGAAATATCATAGAGCTTCTGTTAAAAAAAGGAGCGGATGCTACCCTGGAAGACGAAGAAGGAAAGACAGCCCTTGATTATGCTAAGCTGAAGGGATTTAACTGGGTAGCAGACCTAATTCAAACCTATAGTTAGACACGTTTTTTACCTAAAACAGCGTGGCCTGAGATACGAGTATCCCAGGCCATTTTTACTTATGGGCTGATTAGCCTATTCTGCCGTAGCAAGTGCTATAGGCACTTCTGTATTTTCCCATATGAGGGAGAGGGTGCTACCATCTACCTCATAGGCCAGTCTTTCATACATTTCTGAAGAAGCCTTAGGAGAAACGGTTACTTTTAGCACATCCTTAGAAGGGTCCCGGTTGTAAGCGCCCCACTGATCCCATACTGAGTTAAAGATAATGGTCCATTCTTCCTCACCAGGAATAGCAAAGAGGGCATACTTTCCAGCCGCCAGGGTTTCTCCTTCTATGGAAAGGTCCTTATCCATTTCTATAGTGGTAGCCTCATTAGCCCCTGCCCGCCAAACTTTTCCATATGGAACCAGGCTGCCATAGATAGTTCTTCCTTTAACACCAGGACTGCTGTAGGCTACAGTAATAGTGGTGCCAGATACTTCTGCCGTAGTGGTTTTAGCAGGACTGGGTTTCTCCTGAGCAAATAATCCAGTAGCTACTAGTATACCTAGCGCTAACACAAGTCCTTTCTTAATGAATTTTTCCATGTTCTTGGGTGTAAATAGTGATATTGGAATGGAGGTTCTACTCCATTTTTAATAGGGTACGTAGCTAAACTGATTTAGGTCGGATTAATGTTGGTTGAATTTGTCTATTCTAGAAATTTAACTTTAGGTGCAACCCTTATATTTTATTTCTTTCTATAATGAAGAACAAATGGTATATTCTTTCTATATTTGTTCTACAATCTAGTAGGTAATATGAAAGAAACTCGACTTGGAGAATTCGAAGAGGTCCTCTTACTCATAGTAGGCATACTTGAGAAAAAAGCCTATGCATTTAAGATTTCTGAAGAATTTAAAGAACAAACTGGAAGATCCGTGTCTATAGGGGCCGTACACTCTACCCTGGACAGACTGAGTAAAAAAAGCTTTTTGAAGTCTGAGATGGGAGAAGCTACTGCCAAAAGAGGTGGAAGAAGGAAGAGGATTTATTCCATTACGGCTGCCGGCCATAAGGCATTAGCGGATGCAAAGGAATTGAGAATGTCTTTATGGAGCCAGTATCCCGCTTTTTCTTCTGGTAATCTGAATCTCATTTAGTATGCAAAGGAGGGAGAAAGAACATATACAGCCTCCTAAACTTGCCCATCGGTTTCTGAAGTTCTTCCTGAAAGATGAGTTCCTGGAGGAAGTTGAGGGTGACCTTGAGGAGAAGTTTTGGACCCGACTGGAAGAAAGGTCAAGCAGGAGAGCCAAGCTGTCATATTGGTATGAAGTCAGTCAATACGTTCGCCCTTTTGCAATTAAACAACTGGACATTTTCCCTAGACAGACCATTATGCTAAAGCACTATTTACTTATTAACTGGCGAAACCTCTTGAAAAACAAAGGGTATTCATTTATCAATATTGGCGGCTTAGGGCTGGGAATAGCCGTGGCCATGCTGATCGGATTATGGATATATGATGAGCTTACCTTTAATACTTATCACGATAATTATGAGGAGATAGGCTGGCTATACCAGCACCGCGTATATGGTGCCGAGACAGAAACCTGGATGAATATGCCCTTTGCTACCAGTGAAGAACTCAGTACCTCCTACGGAAACCATTTCAGTCAGGTAGTGTCAGGTACATGGGCCTGGGAACATATTCTGAGAGTAGATGAGGAGGTCTTTATGGCTACGGGTTCTTTCATGGAACCCGACGCGCCGGATTTATTAAGTCTGGAGCTAACTGCCGGGAGAATTGATGCCCTGGCAGATCCTTCCTCCATCATAGTTTCAGAATCTTTAGCTAAAAGGATATTCGGAATTAGCGATCCTATGGGAAAGCGAGTTCTCATAGGGGCAACAACTGAATTTCGGGTAGCAGGGGTGTATAAAGACATACCTGAGGCAAGCAATTTTAATGAGTTGCTCTTTATCGCTCCATGGGAAGCCTACTTCACCTCATACTCATGGGCCAGAAACGTAAGAAATTCCTGGGGGGTAAATGCAAGTCAGATATATGTAAAGCTGGCTAAAGGGACTACTGCTGAGGCTGCTTCTGCTGCCGTGAAGGACATGTTGATCGGTAAACTAGAAGAGTCAGGGGATGAGGTAAGCCTAAACTTACAGCCGGAGGTGTTTGTGCATCCTATGAGTAAGTGGCATCTGTATGACAACTTTGAAAATGGGGTAAATACAGGTGGGAGAATTACCAATGTATGGCTATTTGGCATCATTAGCTTTTTTGTTCTTCTCCTGGCTTGTATCAATTTCATGAATCTCAGTACTGCCCGTTCTGAAAAGCGTGTCAGGGAAGTGGGGATACGCAAAGCCATAGGCTCACAGCAGTACCAGCTTATACAGCAATTTTTCACAGAGTCCATACTCGTAGCCTTCCTTGGATTTTTACTAGCTATAGGCATTGTCGTCTTGGCTCTACCATGGTTTAATGAAATTTCAGACAAAAGCATAAGACTCCCATTTAATCAGCCGCTATTCTGGCTAAGTGGGATTGGCTTTACGCTTTTTACGGGACTATTAGCAGGTAGCTATCCAGCCTTCTACTTATCCTCCTTCAAATCTATAAATGCCTTAAAGGGAAGCGTGAGGAGAGGGAGAGCCTCTACCCTGCCTCGCAAAGTCCTGGTGGTCCTTCAGTTCACAGTGAGCATTACGCTTATCATAGGGACGGCCATCGTA